>NZ_JBNIEW010000003.1:0-379844 GCF_050106715.1 Acetobacter sp. AAB5 | reverse complement strand
TGATACGGAACTGGTGGAAAATCTGGCCCGCAACCATGCGGTGCTGATCACAATTGAGGAAGGTTCGGAAGGTGGCTTTGGCTCCCTTGTTGGCCACCATCTGGCCCGCACCGGCCTTTTGGACAACGTCCGCTTCCGCCCCCTCACCCTGCCAGACCGCTTTATTGACCATAACACTCAGGCCGCCCAATATGCCGAGGCCGGGCTCTCCGCTCCGCACATCGTCGGAACCGCTCTAAGCGCATTGGGCATCGGTGACATGCTTGAAGCGATCTTGCCAAACCGCGCAACCGGGACAAAATCTTAAGCCATGAAACGCTTTTCCATTCGTGCAGGCCTTGTGTTTGGTATGACCATGGCCCTCCTTCCGGTTGCTGGCGCTGGCATTTCCGCTCCGGCAGCTTTTGCCCAGTCTGCTCCGGCAAGTGCCGTAAGCGCGCCCATCCAGTCGCTGTACAAAGCGCTGGATCAGGTTCAGAACGCGCACAGCAGCTTTGCTGACCGCAGCCAGATAGTTGCTGGCGCGGTGGACCAGGCTTACGACCTTGAAGCCGTGCTCAAGGCCTCTGTTGGCCTGCGCTATGAGAGCCTGAGCCCAAGCGACAAGCAGAACCTGCTGGCAGCATTCCGCAACTTTACCATTGCGCGCTATGTCTCCAGCTTTAAGCCCGGTTCTGGTGCCCGCTTCACCGTTTCTCCGTCTGTTACGGATGCCCCTGCTGGCGGCGGCAAAATTGTGGAAACCCATATCGGGTCTGATGACAGCATGCCCGGCACGGCTGTGAGCTACATCATGCACAACGAAGGTGGTGCATGGAAAATTACCGATGTGCTGCTCAGCGATTCCCGCATCAGCCAGGCGGCTGCCCAGCGGTCTGACTTCAGCTCCACGCTGAACTCTGGCGGTGTGCAGGGTCTGATTAACGTGCTGAACCGCAAGGTTCAGAACTACTCCAAAGATTAAGCAGAAGCGAGAAGCAACATCGTGCGCCGCAGCGGAAAGAAAACAGCGCCCCGACGGGGCCATAAAACGGTTGAGGTGTAATGTCCGCCTTTCCGTTTCTAGCTGCGGCCAGCGCGGTGCTGGCTGTTACCGGCTGCGTGCAATCTTCTTTGGGGGCGGGCCTTCTGGCCCGTTTCCGCCGCAAGGAGCACAAGCCGGTTGTTCTTAAAAACAGCCCGCCGGTTACAGTTTTAAAGCCTCTTTATGGCTCTGAACCCCTGCTGGAAGAAGCGTTAGAAAGCTTTTGTACACAGGATTACCCGCAAGTTCAGATTCTGTTTGGTGTGCGGGATGCAGATGATCCGGCCATAGCCATTGTGCGCCGCCTGCAAGAACGCCACCCGGAACTGGATATGGATCTGGTGGTTAACCCCGTGCTGCACGGACTAAACCGCAAGATCAGCAACCTGATGAATATCCTGCCGCAGGCCAAGCACGATATTCTGGTTATTTCCGATTCTGATATTCATGTCAGCCCGGATTATCTTCAACATATCGTGGCCGGGCTGAGCAAACCCAACACAGGGTTGGTAACAACCCTATATGCGGGGCTACCTGCACGGCGCACCGTGGTGCAAATGCTGGCCGCTTGCCAGATCAACCACAACTTTCTGCCCGGCGTGATTCTTTCCCGCTATTTGGGGCGGCAGGATTGTCTGGGCGCCACCATGGCCCTGCGGCGTGAAACGCTGGAACAGGTGGGTGGGTTGGAAGCCCTGTTGCCGCATGTGGCGGATGATGCCCTGCTGGGCCGCCTTGTACGCCAGTTAGGCATGGATATTACCATTGCCGACTGCCTAACATGGACCACCATTGCCGAATCCAATTTTACAGAATTGTTAAAGCACGAGTTAAGATGGGGCCGCACAGTCTGCACGCTTGCACCGGCGGGCTATGCGGCTTCTTCAATCCAGCTTCCACTGTTCTGGGCTACGTTGGTGGTTCTGTTCCAGCCCCACGCAGCGTGGACACTCCCTTTTTTCTGGGGGGTATGGGGCTTTCGCTGCCTTACCGCGTTAGTAATAGACCGCACTGTAGGGTCTCGCCCGCTTTGGCCACTTCTGCTTTTGCCTGTGCGGGACTGGCTTTCCGCCGCCATTATGGTGGGCAGCGCCAGCGGCACAGAAGTGCATTGGCGGGGGCAGACCATGCATGTGGCCCCTCACCCGGTTGGGCCTCCTTCCTCTGGTGGTCTTTCCGCCAGACAGTAAACCCCGGTGCACGCAACACTTGCCTTCTGCTAACAGCCCAGAGTAAATCCCTCAGCTAAATGACCATGGAAGCCTTGCAGACCGCTTTTTTGCCGGCTCCAACCGCTTCACGCCCTTGTCAGGATAAAAACCGATGACGATGAGAACACTTTTCCTGCAGCCCCCGACTTTTGACGGTTTTGATGGTGGCGCAGGCTCGCGCTATCAGGCGCGGCGCGAAATCAAGTCCTTCTGGTATCCGACATGGCTGGCCCAGCCCGCAGCAATGGTTGAAGGCAGCCGCCTGATTGATGCCCCGCCAGCAGGCATCGGCATGGAACCGATTCTGGAAGATGTAAAAAACCGCGATCTGGTTATCCTGCACACCTCCACCCCATCCTTCGCAAAGGATGTGGAAGTGGCGCAGATGCTTAAAGACGTAAACCCCAACCTGAAAATCGGGATGGTGGGTGCAAAGGTTGCTGTTCAGCCAGAAGAAAGCCTGCTGAAAGGCACGCCAATTGATTTTGTGGCCCGCAATGAATTTGATTACACAATCAAGGAAATTGCCGAAGGCCGTGATTTCAAGGATGTAGATGGCATTACATGGCGCAACAAGGATGGCGAAATTATTGCCAACCGTGACCGCGCCATGATTGAAGACATGGACAGCCTGCCCTTCGTCACCGAAGTGTACAAGCGGGATCTGCGTATTGAGGACTACTTTATTGGGTACCTCATGCACCCCTACATTTCCATCTACACGGGCCGTGGCTGTAAATCCCGTTGCACGTTCTGCCTGTGGCCGCAGACAGTGGGTGGCCACCGCTACCGCACACGCAGCCCGCAGCACGTTGCGGCTGAAATTCGTCTGGCCAAGCAGTACTTCCCGCAGGTGAAAGAGTTCTTCTTTGATGATGACACCTTCACCGATGACCTGCCGCGTGCAGAAGCCATTGCGCGTGAACTGGGCAAGCTGGGTGTTACATGGTCTTGTAACGCAAAGGCCAATGTGCCGCGCGAAACGCTGAAAGTGCTGCGTGATAACGGCCTGCGCCTGCTTCTGGTTGGGTATGAAAGCGGCAACCAGCAGATCCTTCATAACATCAAGAAGGGTATGCGCGTTGAAGTGGCGCGTGAGTTCACCAAAAACTGCCACGAACTTGGTATTAAAATCCACGGCACCTTCATTCTGGGCCTGCCGGGTGAAACCAAGGAAACCATTCAGGAAACCATCCGCTTCGCGCAGGAAATCAACCCGCACACGTTGCAGGTTTCCCTTGCTGCGCCGTATCCGGGCACGGCCCTGCACAAGCAGGCCACGGAAAACGGCTGGCTGGATGAAAACAACGCAGAGCTGCTGGATGATAAAGGCGTGCAGATTGCACCGCTGCATTACCCGCACCTGTCCCACACGGAAATCTTCAGCAGCGTGGAAGACTTCTACAAGAAGTTCTATTTCCGTGCGCCCAAGATTGCCTCCATTCTGGGTGAAATGGTACGGTCTCCGCAGATGATGAAGCGCCGTCTGCGTGAAGGTGTGGAATTCTTCCAGTTCCTTAAGAACCGTAAGGACGCTGCGTAACCCACGCATGCCACATGGGCGGGGGCAAAATGCCTCCGCCCATGACATGTGCCCCCTGCCGGTGCTAGATACAGCCGGAGCAAGATCAGGGGTTCTGTTATGAAACGCGCCATTATCTCTGCCGATGATTTCGGCATGTCGGTTGAAGTGAATGAGGCAATTGAACTTGCCCATCGCAATGGCCTGCTTTCAACAGCCAGCCTAATGGTTGCGGGTGAGGCTGTGGATGATGCCATAGAACGCGCCAAACGCCTGCCTACCCTAAATGTTGGCCTGCACCTTGTGGTGATAGAAGGCCCGGCTGTGCTGCCCCATACCAGCCTGCCGCTGATTACCCAGCCAGATGGATGGTTTTCATCCTCTCAATTTGGCTTGGGGGTGGATTACTTTTTCCGCCCGGAAGGACGCCGGGAACTGGAAGCCGAAATTACCGCCCAGTTTGAAGCCTTCCGCCGCACCGGCCTGCGGCTAGACCACGCCAACGCCCACAAACACATGCACCTGCACCCCACGGTTGGGCACCTGCTGGTAACTATTGGCAAACGCTATGGGCTAAATGCCGTGCGCGTGCCGCTAGAACCGCCCGAGCCCCTGTACGCCGCTGGCACCTATACAGATACGCTGGGTGATGCCGCCCTCCGCCGTTGGACAAGCCTTTTGCGCCATCAAGCCCATGCCGCTGGCATGAAAACAAATGACTGGTGCTTTGGGCTGGCATGGAGCGGCCACATGACAACAGACCGCGTGGCCGCACTGGCCGCACATCTGCCCGAAGGTGTTTCTGAAATCTACTTCCACCCCGCCACGCATAAAAACGCTTTGCTGCAAAGGCTGATGCCAACTTATGAGCAGGAAGCCGAATTCAAAGCTTTGTGTTCTCCGGGCTTTCGGGCCGGGCTGGAACATGCCCATGCGCAGCTATGTGGCTGGCAGGATTTAGAGATGCCGCAGGACAATATGCCACCTGTTGCAAAATTACCGTTATAACAAGAAATACATTCTGATATTGGCTTTTATTTCATTATTATCGTGTTTTAGGAAATATTATTACAAATCCTAGCTTGACCACACAGATTGCTTCTGTTTGTGATGAGGGGCCAACAACCAAAAACAACAATAATGGTTTGTCCCATGTCTTGCATCTTAAGCCCTCGCGCTTTGCGTTCATCCGCTGCCTTTGCGCTAAAAGGTGAATTGTCCGGCTATCTGCGCTGGCTCACCATGCTGCCTTAAACAGACAGGCTGGCTCTACGGAGCTTTTTCCTTACCAGCATTGTGGTCAACATTTCCGACACTCATGATTTTGCGGGAAGCGGAATGACTTTTTTAAAAACATGCCGCTATAAAGCGGAGCATGATATGCCCGGGCGTGCATTTCCTACCGCCCTTTCTGCGCTGCTTGCAGGCTGCGCGGCTGTTGTATTGCCCGTTGGCGCACACAATGCGGCACGGGCGCAAAGCACCGCCACATCTCCACTTACGGCCCAAACAGCCGTAGCACCTGTATCCGATGCTATTATTACGCCGGGGAACAACAAGGTACACGCCGCCCCGGCAAAGGCAGCACGCCCGCTGGATGCAGAATCCCTCGGCCCGGATCTCAACGCTATTCGTCGGCCGCCCAACACGCCTATTCCGCCCAGCGGTGTGCCTGTTCTGCCGTTTCCCGGTATGGCCACCATGAGCGTGCAGCCTGTAGGGCCATCGGGGGATGCCTCGGCTTTTCATAAGGTGGAGCTGGATTCCATCCTGCCCACAGAAGGCCCATCCCGCATGTTGCCCCCTAATCTGGATGCACTGCGAGATACGGATCTGAACGATCCGTACTACGTGCCCACGGCAGGGTCTGGCGCGCTTATTCCGCAGCTTTCCCCTTTCCGGAACCGGCTGCGTGAAAAAGGCTTTACCTTTTCCTTTACTTATAAAGGGGAAGCCAATGGCCTGTTTGCCGGGGGGCGCCCGGGTGAAAAAGGCACAAGCTATGTGCATGAGCTCACCCTTCAGGCCATTTTCGATCTGGGTAAAATGAACCCCAGCCTAGGCGGGTGGTCTGTGCATACACTGGTGATGGAACGCGCCGGTAAGGCTATTCAGAGCACGCGCGTGGGCGAATCCTACGTTGGTTTGCAGGAAGTGTATTCTCTTTCCGGCAACGTGGTGGCCCACTTGGTGGATTTGTACGCTGAAAAGAAATTCCGCAACAACACGCTGGATGTCATTTTCGGGCGTATGTCACTTACCCATGTGTTTGCCACATCGCCTCTGCTCTGCTCGTTCATGGTCACCTGTTCTGCGCCTGTGGCCATCAAACAGAATCCGGGCATGAGCGTGTATCCAAAAGCCACATGGGGGGCGCGTATCCGCTTCCGCCCCACGTGGGATACGGCTATCCAGATTGGCGCGTATTCTGTTGGCGCGCTCAACGAAAACCCCTCTGGCTGGGCATGGGGGGCAGAACACGCCACCGGTATTTCCTTGCCCATCGAATTTACGTGGCAGCCTTTTTTAACGCGTAACCGTCTGCCGGGGCATTATGTGCTGGGCTACGCGCATGACACCACGCGTTATGCCGATAAAATTGGTTCGGCCCTGCCAAGCGCTGTTGCCGCACAGGTGCCCGGCGCACGCTCCGCCCCGTCTGACATGTTCTGGCTGGAAGCAGACCAGATGGTGTATCGCCTTGGTGGACGTAACATGATGGCCGGTGGCTACCTGATGGGCGGCTACATCCATGTAACCCCGCGCGCCGTAAATGTGTCCGACCAGCTTTATGGCGGTATTTCCCTTGTAGGGGTTATTCCCTCCCGCATGACAGACCGTCTGGGCATGATGTTTTCATGGTACAAGGTCAGCAACCGGCGGCGGCAGAGTGAGCAACTGGCGCTGGATGGCGGATACGGCCTGCCAAGCGGTGTGTATGGCGTGCAGCATTCGTCCGATGTGATTGAGGCTTATTACGGTATTGATGCCCTGCCCGGCCTGCTGGTGCAGCCAGAGTTCCAGTATATGATTCACCCCGGCGAAACACATAAAATCCGCAATGCGGGCATGATGGGCCTTAAGGTTATTGCCAACCTCTAGCAGGTTTTGTCCATCCATATGCAGTCTGCCCTAGTCAGGGCGGGCTGCCTCTGCTAGTCAGCCTGTCGAACGTTCAACCTACGCGACTGGCCTGCTGCATACCGGCATGACTGATACGCCCGAAAAAACATCTTCCGGCCCCCGCCTTTCCTCTAAAGCGGAAGCTGCCCGCGCCGAGCGCATGGCCCGGCAGGCTGCGGCGCTGCGTGCAAATTTGCGCCGCCGCAAGGAACAGGCACGCACCCGGCAGGACACAACAGATTCTGCCACCCCCACCAGTTCTGAACCCGGCGCACAAAACCGCCACCCTACCGGAGAAGATAAGACATGCCCGTGATGCCAGATACATGGATCCGCCAGATGGCACAGGACCACGGCATGATTGAACCGTTTGTGGAAAACCAGAAGCGCGAAGGCGTTATTTCCTACGGTCTTTCCTCCTACGGGTATGATGCCCGCGTGGCTGATGATTTCCGTATTTTTACGGATGTAAACAACGCCATTGTAGACCCCAAAAACTTCAGCCCGGATGGCTTTGTTTCCCGCCGGGCCGATGTGTGCATTATTCCGCCCAACAGCTTTGTGCTGGCCCATACTATTGAATACTTCCGTATCCCGCGTGATGTACTGGTGGTATGCTTGGGCAAATCCACCTATGCGCGCTGCGGCATTATCGTCAACGTCACCCCCTTAGAACCAGAATGGGAAGGACAGGTGACGATTGAGATCAGCAACACCACGCCGTTGCCTGCACGCATTTATGCCAATGAAGGCATTTGCCAGTTTCTGTTCTTTAAGGGTGAAAGCCCGTGCGAAGTAAGCTACGCAGATCGGGCCGGTAAGTATATGGGCCAGCGTGGCGTTGCCACCCCGCGGATGTAAGAGAGACCATGGATCGTTTCATCATCCGGGGCGGACGCCCCCTGCACGGCGAAATTACCATTGGCGGTGCCAAAAACGCAGGCCTGAAGCTGCTGGTAGCTGGGCTGCTCACATCTGAACGGCTGGTACTTTCCAACGTACCGCGCATTGCCGATATTGGCACCATGCGCGCCCTGTTGCGCCAGCATGGGTTGGAAGTGGAAGACGTAAATGGAGATGGCTCCACCATTTCCGTTGGTGGTGACATTACCAATACCGAAGCGCCGTACGATATTGTTTCCAAAATGCGTGCGTCCATTCTGGTGCTTGGCCCACTGCTGGCCCGCTGCCATGAAGCCCGTGTTTCCCTCCCCGGTGGGTGCGCCATTGGCACACGCCCTGTGGATATGCACCTAAGGGGGCTGGAAACTCTGGGGGCAGAAATTACGCTGGAAAACGGCTATATTCATGCCCGCGCCCCCAAGGGGTTGAAGGGTGAGCGCGTTATTCTGCCGTTTGCCTCTGTCGGGGCTACGGAAAACATCATGATGGCCGCCACCCTTGCCAAAGGGCGCACGGAAATTGTGAATGCCGCGCGTGAGCCGGAAATGGTGGATCTGGCCAACTGCCTGAACGCCATGGGTGCTCGTATTTCTGGCGCAGGCACCGGCACCATTACCATTGATGGCGTAGAAGCCCTGCACGGTGCAAAGCACCGCATCATGCCAGACCGTATTGAATGCGGTACCTATGCCTGCGCCGCCGCCATTACCGGGGGTGACCTACGCCTGATTGATGGGCATGTAGACCATCTGGGCGCTGTGGTGCGTGCGCTGGAAGAAACCGGCGTGGAAGTAACGCAGGAAGGCAACGTTATGCGCGTGCGCCGCACCGGCGCGCTGCGTGGCATTGATATTATGACAGAGCCCTACCCCGGTTTCCCCACAGATATGCAGGCCCAGTTTATGGCGCTGCTTTCTGTGGCCGAAGGGGCCTCCATGATTACGGAAACCATTTTTGAAAACCGTTTCATGCATGTGCCAGAGCTAAACCGCATGGGCGCACGCATTAACGTGCATGGGTCTTCCGCCATTATCCGCGGTGTGCACAGCCTTTCTGGCGCACCTGTTATGGCAACAGATTTGCGGGCTTCTTTCTCTCTCATTCTGGCAGGGCTTGCCGCGCATGGTGAAACCATCCTCAGCCGCGTGTATCACCTAGACCGGGGGTATGAGGCTGTGGAACGCAAACTGGCAGCTTGCGGCGCACAGATTGAACGCGTGCGGGACTAAGCCAAAACCCAACGGGCCAAGTTTGAAAAACGGGTGGTGGCCGCAATGCCTCACCCGTTTTTCTATTTAAGCTTCGGGCGCTGTTTCCTCACTTACGGCAAAGCCTATCAGGCCGCCTATAACAGCAATAAGGCCCGCATAGTCTGCCATTCCAAGTAAAACGCTGCCCAACAGCAGGGCCTCCCCCACCAATGTAAAACCCACTTCTCCCGCCTGTGTGGCATCTACGGCGGCAATCAAATACGGATCTGAAGATAGATTGCGTGCATAGGTGAACAAGGGCGTGGCCAAACAGCCTGCAAACAATGCAATAAGGCCCGTGGATGTTATCTGCCCCATATCTGGCAATGGGGGGCGCACCAGCAGCAACAGGGCCGCAAAAAACGGCAAAGCGCCGAGTGTCATTAACAAAACAGCAGCCAGAGGGTCTCGCAACAATGCAGCATGTGGGCCAGCCTGATGGCGGAACCGATTAAGCAACTGGTTACCTATGGGGTAACAGAATGCCGCCACCAGCAACGGCACCACGCCAGAGGCAATTTGTGCCAGCGGCACGCCAGCTTCCAACCGCCCTGCATTGAGAATAACGATACCGGCAAAAATAAGCACCAAAAACGCCACACCGCGTAAAGGCACCTTGCCGCCAAAGGCCCATAACACAATAGGCGTGGCCAAAATGGTGCTTTGCCACGTGGCAGCAACTATCCAGCCGGGGGCATGATTGGCCGCAAAGCAACAGCAAGCGTAAAAGACACCATACCCAATACCGCCCGCCACCAGCCAGAAGCGCAGCTTTTGCCAGAACAGGTGCCAAATTGCCGCCACCCAGCGCGGGCCTTTGGCCACAAAGCCCCATGCCAACAGCAGAAAAGCGGTTTCAATATAACGGAGTGCGGCACTCCACACCCAATGCCCACCATGCAGGCTGATAGACCGATTAAGCACAAAGGTGACAGAAAACAGGGCCGAGGCAATTAACCCCAACCCAATAAGCCGGGGAGCCCCCGCGCCACCATGCCGCATATCTGCACCATCTAAAACAGGCGCTACCGCTGTGTTTTTATCCGCCATATCTGCGCCACCCGTTTTATAACCACACAGCATTTTTCAACCATAGGCAGGCCAGAACCTGCCCTTATATTCTGTGCGATGTGTTAACGAATAATACAAGAGCGCAATGCTTGGGCTGCACATACAAAAAAGCCGGAGCAGGCTGATACCCGCTCCGGCTTTTTTAAAAAACGCTGTTTTTCAGGTAGGCGGGGTTAGTCTTCCCACCACACGGAAAGCGTGCGCACGCCCTGCGCGCCACGCACCAGAACACCCTGAATATCAGCCGTAGCGGAAGGCCCGCTCATCAGCACGCCGTAATTGGCGGTGTGGAATTCGGGGCGATCTATATAAGCGGTGTGCATGTTTGCGGTTAGATTTTTGGGGGAAAGAATAACCACAATATGCTGTGTCAGATGCGCGGCAGAATTTAAGCTGTTCAACTGCGCTTCGCTCAAATAGATGGAGCCCATTTCGGCAATACCGAAAGGTGAGCGCACGACCAGCACATCCACCGAGGCCGCCTGCTGTGGGGAATCCAGATCTTCAATCCGGATTGTGCCTTCAAAATCCGGCACAGCCGAGCAGATAACCTTGGAATCCGGAAAGGTGCGGGCAATAGCTGTTGCCAGCGTATCGTTTTCCTGCCGTTCCAGAACCTGGCCGCCAATAATTTGCAGGCTGTTTTCAAAACGCGCCTTGCCTGCATCCATATCACCCAGCTTGGCAACGGGGGGCAGCGGATGGGCGTTGGGGTCTGGGCGGTTATCCCGCAAACGGGCTAGAATGGCATCACGCGAGCTCATGCTTTTTCCCCTTCCTTCTGCTTGTTCAGGCGGTTTTTCTTGTACCAGCTGTTGAAGGTGGTTTTTACGGGGTGCGGCAATTCACGGTGCTTGCCCCACGGGTTCAGCCAGTTATACAGCACAAAGCGCGGCATGGTGCTAAGGGCCACCTCCGTACCGTTAATGGCGGCACGGTATAGCTTGGGCTGGCCCATAAGCTTGCCCGCCATGTGCATGATCTCACGTTTTACAAACGGCAGTTCATGATGTTCGGCCAGCACGCGCCGCCATTTATAAAGCTGCTCGTGAATATTGATCTTAACCGGGCAAACATTGGTGCAGCTTCCGTTCATGGTGGAAGCAAACGGCAGCGTGCTGTATTTGCGCTCGTTAAAGGTAGGATCAATAATTGCGCCAATCGGGCCGGAATACACGGCACCGTAAGACAGCCCACCGGAGCGACGATACACCGGGCAGGTGTTCATGCAGGCACCACAGCGAATACACTTAAGCGATGTCCAGAAATCCTGCATGCCAAGGCGGTGTGAACGGCCATTATCCACCAGCACCACATGCATTTCGCTTCCCTTTTGCGGGCCACGGAAATGCGTGGTGTACTGCGTGATAGGAGAGCCCAACGCACTGCGCGAAAGCAGACGGATAAACACACCCATATCCGCCATACGCGGCACAAGGCGTTCGATCCCGATAGTGGCAATATGCAGCCCTGGCACGGTAGCGCTTAGATCTGCATTGCCTTCATTGGTGCAAACAACAAAGGACCCCGTTTCCGCCACAACAAAGTTGCCGCCTGTCATCCCCGCATCAGCAGACAGAATAACCGGACGCGCGGCCAAACGCTGCTGCCATGCCAAAGACTGCGCGCTGTTGTCGTTCGGGTCTGTATGATAGTGCTCGGCAAAAATCTTGGCCACGTCTGGTATCAGCTTATGCACGGCTGGCACCACAATGTGGCTGGGCATCTGGTTATCCAACTGCTGGATACGTTCACCAAGGTCTGTCTCGGTAACTGTAACGCCGCGTGGTTCCAGATATTCGCGCATCTGGCATTCTTCGGTCACCATCGACTTACTTTTGATAAGTGATTTGGCGCCGTGTTTTTCCAGAATTTCGCCAACAATGCGGTTGTGTTCCGCGCCATCGGCTGCCCAATGAACGTGAATACCGTTCTTTTTGGCGTTGGCTTCAAACTGCTCCAGATATTCGGGCAGATTGGCCAGCGTGTGTTCTTTTATCTGGGAGGCACGGGTGCGCAGTTCCTGCCATTCTGGCAGAATGTGCATCTGCTCATCACGCTTCTGGCGCAGGTCCCACAGGCGTTCATCATGAAAACTTTCATGCGCAACGTCTTCAATGAACTTTTCAGCCGCTAGAGCGTGATTGACTGGTTTAACCTTCATTCCCGTGCTCCATTCAGAATTTCAGCAATATGAATGAAGCGGATGGGAACCCCAGCCCGTTCCGCACACCCTTGCTGGTGCATCATGCAGGACGTATCGGCAGAAACAATGTATTCCGCCCCGGCTTTGTGATGATCTGTTACCTTATCCACCCCCATTTTGGCGGAAACGGCTTCTTCCGTAACCGAGAAGGTGCCACCAAAACCGCAGCATTCATCTGGCCGTTTGGGATGGGCAAAGGAAATGCCTTTAACTTTGGAAAGCAGATCCATCGGTTTGGAAAAGAAAGGCTCACCCAGTTCAGACATGCTGGCCGTGCGTAGGGCGCGCAGGGTGCCGCAGCTATTATGCAGGCCCACCTTGTGCGGGAATTCCGCCCACGGAAAATTGTCTACCTTCAGCACATCGTGCAGAAATTCCACCAATTCAAAGGTGTTTTCACGCACATGCCGGACTTCATCCGTTTGCGGAATGGCATCAAAGTTGTCCCGCACATGGTGGGTACAACTGCCAGACGGCATAACAATGGCATCGTATTTGGCAAAGAGTTTGACAAACAGCGCCTCAGCAGAGGCAGCATCCCGGTTACAACCTGAATTGGCCATTGGCTGGCCACAGCAGGTTTGTTCCATGGGGTATTCTACATCCTGGCCCAGCTTTTCCAGCAGTTCCAGCGTGGCAACCCCTGCGTTTGGATAAAACGCATCTATGTAACAGGGAATAAACAACCCGATTTTCATACGCACCCCCGGTTTTTGCAGCCTGACACTCTCAGCCCGCTGCAATCATAATTTCAACAAGCGCGGGGCCATCGGTCGCTAATGCTGCTTCCAGCGTGGGCGCAATATCCGCCGCCCGTGTTACTCTGCTGGAAGGCACCCCCATGGACCGGGCCAGAGCCTGATAGTCTATTTTTGGATCAACAATATCCATGGCGGGATATGTACCCTCCTGCGCAGAGATATAGTTGTTTTGCTGCCGCATGAAGTTCTTGAGCACGTTGTACTCGCAATTGTTCATCACAACAAAAGTAACGGGCAGCTTTTCGTGTGCGGCTGTCCACAAGGCCTGTGGGGAATACAGGGCTGCCCCATCCCCCACTAATGAGACAACTCTGTCCCGCCCAAGGCCAAGTGAGGCCCCAACAGCCGCAGGCATGCCCCAACCCAGCGCTCCACCCCGCAGGAAGGAATACTGGGCAGACCATGCACTTTCTAAAAACAACCGAACATCGGATGAGGTGGCAATGGCCTCATCCACAATGGCAATATCCGGGCCAATGGCGCGCACCGTCTCCCACGCGGCAACGCGAGGGGAAATAACGGCATCTGCCGGATGGGCCAGCACCTCTGCCACGGCCTGCGCACGCTGCGCGCGGCGGGCTTCTGCCACCTTCTGGCCCGATGCCGCATAGGCAGCACGCTGCGGAGCCGCCGCCTGCTGCAACATAGGCAACAACGCCTGCAAGGATGCACGAATATCCCCCACCACGGAAAGCGGCGTCCAAAACGTGCGCCCCAGATCTCGCACATCGGAAGACATCTGATACACTGCGCAGGATGGCGGCAGGGCAGGGCCTTCTGTGTACAGAATGGTGATAAGGGATTTGCCACCCAATGCGAAAATGGCATCGTATCCGCTTAGCTTTTCCGCAATGCCCGTGGCTTGTGTAGGCAGATTACCGCACCACAACGGATGCGCCGTGGCAAACGGAATGCGTGATGGCCATGATGAACCATAAACCGGCGCACCCAAACACTCTGCCACAGCGGCAACTTCTGCTGCGGCATCCGAGGCATAGACCTCATCCCCTGCAATAATGGCCACCTTGCCGGGGCGCAGGGATGTAAGGGCACGCGCCAGTTCTGGCAGACCACCCGCCACGGCCTGACGGTTGATATTGGAAGGTTCACCAATATCCACGCTGCTCATTTCTTCCATCACATCCATGGGGAGTGACAGAAAAACCGGCCCTGTAGGGGCTGCTGTGGAATCATGAAAAGCGCGGCGCAGCAAAACAGGAAGTTGATCTGCATGGGCCACTTCCTGCGCCCATTTTACGGCGGGGCGGGCAATCTGCACCAGATCACCAAATAAAAGTGGATCAGAAATAGTGTGGCGGGAATCCTGCTGCCCGGCAGTAACCACTAATGGGGTTTGAGAAACACTGGCATTAAGCAGATTGCCCATGCCATGGCCCAACCCACCTGCTGTGTGCAGGTTTAAAAATGCCGGTTTGCGGGCAGCCTGCGCGTAACCATCGGCCATAGCCACCACGCTGGCTTCCTGAAGGCCCAGAACGTAATGCACGTTGGGCACTTCTAGCAGGGCATCTATAAGCGGCAGTTCCGTGGTGCCGGGGTTGCCGAATATGTATTCAACCCCTTCACTTCGCAGCACTTCCAGCAAAACCGCTGCACCACGCCGGGTTTTGCCGCCTGCCATTTCTACAGATGTTACTGCCATTACGCCTGCCCCCTATTCTGCCGTTTTGGCAAGTGTGCCACAGCATGCGCATTGGCACACGCGCCATTGCCCAACTGTATATACACTTTGCACGGCTGAAAGGATTTGTTCATGCCCCTACTCTGAATAGACTGGCAGAAATATGCAGGGGAATTCACAATCAGGCAGACTGTTAACATCTGCGTTGCTGGCCCGGATTTCTGTCATGCTGCGCTGCCCTTTCTGGCAGCCTGAACTGCTACGCCGCTTGTTATAACAAAATATGGCATTTTGCAAAACAGGCGGCGCGCACATCAGCAAAAAAATCTGGCCTGCGTTTTTTGCGCAGCTTTACGCTGCGGCACTCGTTTCACCCAACTGAGCCAGTGGCTGCATGAGCAAATGGTTGTGAGAATAATCTACCGGCACAGCAATAACCACTGGGCCTTCTACATCCATAGCCGTGCGCAGGGCCTGACGCACTTCGTCTTCCGTGGTGGCGTTAATGCCCGTTGCGCCACAGGCTTCTGCATATTTTGCAAAATCAATGGGGCCAAAGTTTACGCCGGAGCCACGGCCATATTTCTTCTGCTCCTGCATTTCCACCATGTTATAGGCTTCATCAATCCAAACCATGTGGATCAGGTTGCACTTCAGGCGCACAGCCGTTTCCAGCTCCATGCTGGACATCATGAAGCCACCATCACCAGAAATGGACAGCACTTTCTGCGCCGGGTTCAGCAGGCTTGCGGCAATACCCCACGGCAGGCCCACACCCATTGTTTGCTGACCATTGCTGATAAGCACCTGACGCGCCCGGAAGGACAGCAGATAACGTGCCAGCCAGATATGGAAGGTGCCCATATCCAGGCACAGTGTCATATCCGGGGTTACAAACTGTTCCAGCTCACGCACAATCTGGAGCGGGTGCACGGCATTGTTGCTGGTGCTGCGGGCTTCCAGCAGCGCGGTGGTGCGGGCTTTTTTGTAGCCTTCCAGAACAGTTTCCAGTTCTGGCGCACGGGTTAGCTTGCCTGCATCTTTTGCCAGAACTGTTAGCGTTGGTGCAATTTCACCAATCAGCTCAATAGCCGGAACGTAGGCGTTATCCAGTTCTGCGGGAACGATATCTACGTTAATGATCTTGCGGTCATCATTCACGTTCCACAGCCACGGATCGTATTCTACCGGGTTGTAGCCAACAGCCACAACCACATCGGCTTCGTGCAGAAGCTGGTCACCATGCTGGTTGCGGAACAGGCCAACACGGCCACCAAAACGGTCCACCAGATCTTCAGAAACCGCACCCGCAGCCTGATAGGTGCCCACAACCGGCACGCCTGTTGCTTTTACAAAAGCGCGCACGCCTTCTGCCACATCCGGGCGGCTGGCCAGCATGCCCAGCAGAACCACAGGGCGCTTGGCGTTTTTCAGCATGGTTGCGGCTTCTGCAATCACATCAGCCGGGGCACCGCCAACGCGCGGCAGCGGACGTCCAGCCAGAACCGGCGCCTGTGCAGGCATGGACAGCACATCCATAGGCGTGCTGACAAAAGCTGCACCGGGGCGACCACCTTCTGCAAAGCGGAAAGCATTGGCCATCACTTCAGAAATCGCAACCGGGGTTGTCAGCTCCACACTGTATTTGGTGATGGGCTTAAACAGGTTGACCGTATCCATGGTCTGGTGCGTCAGCTTCAGGCGGTCTGCCAGTTTTACGGCGCCACCAATAGCCAGCACCGGGTCACCTTCTGAATTGGCGGTGGCAAGGCCGGTTACAAAGTTGGAAGCACCGGGGCCAGATGTGGCAATGCACACGCCTGCCTTACCTGTCAGACGGCCAAGGCCACCTGCAATAAAAGCTGCGTTTTGTTCATGCCGCGTGACAACGGTGGTGATGGAGGAATCCACCAGCGCATCAAACAGGCGGTCCACCTTAGCACCTGGAATACCGAACACGTGCTTAACGCCGTGGGCTTCCAGATTTTTGACAATAAGCTCCGCACCGCACTGAGCGGCGTTGTCTGCCGGATTGGTCATTTGAGTTCTGTCCTGCAAAAACTGGGCTGCCAGAAAGCTGTTTTTCAGCAGCCCCGTTAAAAATATTCAGCGAATGGAGGCTCAGCCGCCTTCAGCAATACGGATCGCTTCGCTCAGGCTTTCGGGGTTCAGGTCCGCCTTGGCGAACTGTTCCGTACGGGGCAACTGAATTTCCAGATCGGAAATGGAGGCCACTTCAAGCTTACCGCGCACAAGGCGATATTCTGTAACGTGCCCGCCACGTTTGCTATCTTCAGAAAGGAAGTGCAGGTGGTAGCCCGCAACATTCACGCCCTGCATGTAAACCGGGGTGCGAAAGCCGATCATGGTGCCCATAACGTTTTCCATGGTGCAGGTGGGCTGCTTTTTCACCACTTCCAGCATGTGCGGATACGGCTTGCACTGGCAGAACACCGTGCGGGTATCAACGCGCTGGAATTCACCCGTAAAGCGGATGGCGCCAAACAGATTGGGGTTACCCAGCAGGCTATCCACCAGCTCTTCAAACGTTTCCTTGGTTTTGGGGGAATCGATGGTAACTGTTTTTTCCGGCTCAAAATAAGTTACGCATGCAAAAGGCGTTTTAAGAGAACCGGGCACTTCTGCGGCCAAACCTTCTGCACGAAACTGGCGCACAACGCCGTCCGTCACAATCATTTCGCCATCTAGTGCGTTAAAGGTGCCAAGGCCAAAGTTACCGTGCTGGAGCAGCTCATCCAGCGTGGTTTCACCATCGTACACCGCATCCAGCAGGGCCGCCATGGTAGAGGTTTGGTACAAACGGTTTGTAACAGGCTTTTTCAGCACGCCGTTACCAAGGGCAGAAGAGCGGACATCCATGTCCATCACCGACTGTTTTTTCATGCTGCATACTCCCACAAACGCATGGTGGTTTAAGTTCGTTTCGCACGCACGTTATAACAGTGGCAGCCAGTCTTCCAATATATATTGAACACGTTATCCATATGCATTACATATACCATATGGATATCAGGCACCTGCGCTACTTCGTAACCGTTGCTGAGCATGGCAGCATTACCCGTGCCGCAGAGGCACTGGGTATTGAGCAACCCCCACTCAGCCAGCAAATCCGCCAGCTTGAGCGCAATTTGGGCGTAACGCTGTTTGAGCGGCAGACTCGTGGCATGAAGCTGACAGAAATTGGCGAAGTGCTTTTGCCCCGTGCCCGCACGATTTTGGATTTGCAGGCACAATTTCTTTCCACGGCAGAAGGTTTGGCGCGGGGGGAAAGAGGGCATATCCGCGTCGGGCTGGCGGGGGCCGTGCCGCTGTTGCCGGTTATTCCGCTTACCATCCGCCGGTTTCGGGAAATGGCGCCCGATGTCACGCTCTCTTTGGAAGAAAGCAACACCCCTGCCCTTTGCGCAGCATTGCACGAACCCAGCGTGGATATTGCCATTATCCGCCCGCCGTTTACCGACCCCTCACGCCTCTCGGTTTTTCATCTGCTGGATGAACCCACGGTTATTGCCCTGCCCCGCGGGCACAGGCTGGCAAAGGAACCGGTGATCAGTTTGGATATGGTGGCGGATGATCCGCTGATTATCTTCCCGCGTGAGTTGGGGCCGGGCTTTCATGATGCTATTTTGTCGGCTTATCAGCTTGCAGGCGTTACCCCTACAATGGGGCAACAGGCCCCACAAATTGCAGGTACCGTGCCTTTGGTGGCAGCGGGGCTTGGGGTTTCTGTTGTACCACGCTCGCTCAGCCAGATTCATGCAGGCGGGGTAACGTTTCATGCCATTAGCGAACCAGCCCCCCGCGCCACGCTGGCGGTTGCCATACGCACCGGGCAGAACATGCCGCTGGTTACGCGGTTTGTAACGGTGTTGCGCACGGCCTGCCGCAAGTGGGAGCAGCGCCAGCACGACGCCGCCCCCTTTGCAGATTCGGAAAACCTCTAACCGCCTTAGCCCTGCTGCGGGCGATACGGCACAGATGCCCGTGGCAGACCATCTTCTATGGGCATATCCGCATGGCGAGACCACTCGTTCCATGATCCCATATAAATGCGCAGCTTGGTAAATCCGGCAGAAGCCAGCGCCACATAGGTATTGGCTGCGCGTGCGCCCTTAAAACAGTAGATGATAATATCATCATCCGGGTACAAGTTACGTGTTGCCGCCAAGGCCCGAATATCTTCCGGCGTTTTAAAACGTGCTTCCTGATCCTGCGTGTGCATGAAGCTATACCACTCTATCCACACAGCACCGGGAATACGCCCTTTGCGCGGTGCAAAGTCCACCCCATAAGGAGATGAACTTTCACCCAGCCATTCCACCTTATCGCGGTTATCCAGCAGTTTGATGGATGGGTTGGTAAGGGCTGCAAACACATCTTGCCGCGTGGCCATAAGTGCATGGTGAATAGCCAGCGGAAACTGCGTGGGCGCTGGATGCGTGATATCCTGCGTAAGTGTGCCGCCAGAGGCCAGCCATGCCCGCAGCCCGCCATCCAGAATACCTACCTTGGGGTAGCCCAGATACTGCAAAATCCAGTATCCACGGCAGGAGGCACCATAGCGTGTATGCAGGGCATCTTCATACACAACGGCTGTTTTGCTGCCATCCAGACCATATTGCGCAAACAGCGATGAAAACTTTTGTTGCAGGCTGGCCAACCCGCTTTCTGATGTTTCTGCCAGATAGGTGAAAATATCCGGCATATTGACGGCACCGGGAATATGCCCTTTGGCAAAATCTTCTTCCGAACGCACATCTATCAGAACGGCGTTGCCGTTGTGCTGCAACTGCCGCAGGGCATCCGGAGTGTAGAGAACGTCTGTCATGTATCTTCAGTCCGGTCTGTTCACGAAAGGCCGGACGCTATCAGGTCTGCGCCCATGCGGGCAGAGCCTGCGTATCACTGCCGCCATACCATAAAAGCAGCCAACACCCCCTTATGGCCGCCCGGAACGATGATACGGATGCCCCGCCGCAATAGCCTGCGCGCGGTAGATTTGTTCCACCAACATAATGCGCACCAGCATATGCGGCCATGTGAGTGTGCCAAAGGACATGGAAGCATCGGCCCGCTGGATAACCGAGGCATCCAGCCCCTCCGCCCCGCCAATAACAAAGCAGGGCGTGCGGCCCGCCGCCAACCAGCCTTGCACGGCGTTAGAAAAATCCGGGCTGCTGAAATGACGCCCGGCTTCATCCAGCACCACAACGTGGCTTTGCGCGGGGCAGGCTGCCAGAATGGCTTGCGCCTCGCGCCGCTTGATTTCATCCGGGCTGCCGCGCCCATCTGGCAGTTCTATAATATCCAGCTTGGGGCGCAGGCGCTTGAGGTAGCGTTCCACCAGCGCCCGCTCGGATTTATCCTTCATCCGCCCGATAGCCACCAGCCTCATGCCAGCGCGCTCATGCGTACTGAAAAATCAGAGAACAACATTATAAACTGGTCGATTACAGGCGGGTGACGTTGCCTTCCGCGCCTTCATCCAGTTCCTTGCCCCACATTTTTTCTAGCCCATACAGCGTACGTGCTTCTGGCTTGAACAGGTGCACCACAATATCGCCCGTATCCAGCAGCACCCAGTCTGACCCGTTTGCGCCTTCCACCATCACGCGTTTGATGCCGATATCACGCAGCTTGCGTTCAATATGCTGCGCCATGGCGGAAATCTGACGGTCTGCCAAACCTGTGGCAATAACCATCCGATCTGCAAAAGAGGCACGGCCTGCCAGATCGATCACCACAATATCTTCGGCCTTGTCATCTTCAAGGCTGGCGGTAATGAGGGCCAGAGATTGCTCCAGCATATCCGGGGCCACGGCTTCGCGCTTGGTGGTGGCCTTGGGGCCAGCAGCCGCGGCTTTTTTACGTACAGAACCGGGTGCAGCAGCCCCGGCAGTGGTTGCAGCACGCGCCGGAGCGGCCCGCCCCTTGGTGGACGTGGTGGCCGTGCGGGAACGTGCTGATGTTTCGGCGGGGGGCTTGGTAGGAATGACCGTTCTCCTGATCTTTAAAGCGTATCGGGGGTATGGGGTTGGCCTGCAGCAGCATTGAATCCGCCCTGCTGACGAATAGCTGTTGCAGATATACTGTTTTGTGCCCCCGGAAGAAAAGCCCACACCGGGGGAGAAAGTTCCGCAAGGGCATGCGCACGCCATGCAGGCACCCGCCAGCGGGCCAGATACCGCCCGGCAAGCCCATGCAAGGCCCGCGCATTTTGCCCCGGACGGGGGAAAACCGCCACTGGCACGCTATGCACAAGCTGCCGCCAGTTTTTCCAACGTGGCAAGGTGGCCAGACCATCTGCGCCCATGAGCCACACAAACCGCACACGCGGAAAGCGCGTTTGCAACACCCGCACCGTATCCACCGTATAACGTGTGCCGATTCGGCTTTCTATATCCGTGGCAATAATGCGCCGCCCATCCGCCAGTTGGCGGGCCGTGGCCAAGCGTACGGGCAAAGCGGCCATATCCGACCGTCCATCTTTAAGCGGGTTACCGGGTGAAACCATAAGCCATACCTGATCCAACCCCAGCACCGCCAGCGCACGCCGCGCAATGGCTTGGTGCCCTTTATGACCGGGGTTGAAAGACCCACCCAAAAGCCCAATGCGCAGGCATCTGTTATCCCCCCAAGTGGGAATAACAGTGCCATGCAAGCAAGGCTCTGTAAGCGGATATGCCTGTTGCTGCACCTGCGCGCCCTGTGCAGTTGGCTGCATGGCCGAAAAAATCAGGAACGTACCTGCCCGGTGCCAATCACTTCGTAACGGAAGGTTGTTAACTGCTCTACGCCCACCGGGCCGCGAGCATGGAAGCGGCCTGTGGCAATGCCAATTTCCGCACCAAAGCCAAACTCTCCCCCATCACAGAACTGGGTCGAGGCATTCCACATCACCACAGCGCTGGAAACACCGTTCATAAACCGTATGGCCATGTTTTCATCCGCCGTCACAATGGCTTCTGTGTGGGATGAGCCATACTGTGCAATGTGGTCCAGCGCTTCATCCACACCATCCACCACGGCAATGTTCAACACCGCATCCAGCCATTCTGTAGCGAAGTCTTTTGCCGTTGCGGCGGGGAGATCGGGCACAATGGCGCGTGCTGCGGCATCCGCCTTAAAGGTGCAGCCTTTTTCTGCCAGATCCGCCACAATTTGCGGCAGCAGCGCAGCGGCAATGGCGGCATCCATCAGCAGTGTTTCGGTAGAGCCACAAATGCCGGGGCGGCGCATTTTGGCGTTCAGCACAATGCGGCGCGCCATAGCAAAATCTGCGGCGGAATGAATGTAAGTGTGGCACAGCCCTTCAGCATGGGCCAGCACAGGCACGCGGGCTTCGCGCTGGACACGCTCTACCAATGAGCGCCCACCACGCGGGATAATCAGATCGATCAGGCCAGAAGCCGTAAGCATTTCCGCCACATGGGCGCGATCTGCATCTGGGGCAATCAGCACGGCATCTTCTGGCAAGCCAGCAGAGCGCAGCCCGGCCTGCATTGCGGCATGAATAGCACGCGCACTGTTCAGACTTTCTGAGCCACCACGCAACAACACGGCATTGCCGGATTTCATGCACAGCCCGGCGGCATCTGCCCCCACATTGGGCCGGCTTTCATAAATCATGCCGATAACGCCCACAGGGGTAGCAACGCGGCGAATGCGCAAGCCGTTGGGGCGTGTCCATTCTTCCAGCACACGGCCTACGGGGTCTGGCAGATCTGCAATTTCTTCCAAACCACGCGCCATGGCTTCCACCCGTTCGGGTGTGAGTGTCAGCCGATCACGGAACGCATCATTGGCGGTGGAGGCAGCAAGATCCTGCGCGTTGGCTTCCAGAATGGCAGGAGTAGCCTCACGCAAAGCCGCTGCGGCGGCCCACAGGGCCTTATCCCGCGTGGCGGAAGAACTTTGCGCCAGTGTGCGGGCCGCCAGCCGAGCACGATGGGCTAAAGCAGCCATTGGCCCCTGCCCCTGTGCCTGCGCTGGAACATCCTGCACGGGTTTAGCCGAAGCCGTTGTAACCCCTTGCAGCTTACTCTCACCCTCCGCGTTCATAACGGCGTTCCTATCTCCATCTTTTCTATCTGGCCTGCCGGTGCAGGCAGGCCATCAAGTTCTTATTTATGTGGTTGTGCGCTGGATGTTAGACGTTAAAGCGGAACAGCAGCACATCACCATCTTTTACTACGTAATCACGCCCTTCAATACGTAGGCGTCCGGCTTCCTTGGCGCCAGCTTCCCCACCATACTGAACGTAATCATCATACGCGACAGTTTCACATGCAATGAAGCCGCGTTCAAAATCATTGTGAATAACGGCAGCTGCCTGCGGGGCCTTGGTGCCTGCGGTAATTGTCCAAGCACGGGCTTCCTTGGGGCCTACGGTAAAGTAGGTGCACAAACCCAAAAGCTTGTAACCAGCGGCAATAACCCTATCCAGCCCGCTATCATTCAGGCCCAGACCTTCCAGAAATTCGCGCCGTTCTTCATTTTCAAGCTGGCTGACTTCGGCTTCAATCGCGGCAGATACAATAACGGCAGCAGCACCTTCCGCCGCAGCCTTGGCTTGCACCTGTGCAGAGAACGCGTTGCCAGTTGCGGCCGAGTCTTCATCCACATTGCACACATACAGCACCGGCTTGGTGGTGAGCAGTTGCAGGCGGCGTACGGCTTCTTCTTCCCCCGCAGGAATGGCGGTGCGGGCCGGGCGGCCTTCTCGCAGCGCTTCCATCAGCGGTTCCATAACGGCAAGCTGGGCTGTGGCTTCGGCATCCCGGTTGCGGGCGCGCTTTTCCAGATTGGGCAGACGTTTTTCCAGCGAATCCAGATCCGCCAGCATCAGCTCCGTTTCAATAATGTCGGCATCACGCACGGGGTCCACGCCGCCTTCAACGTGGGTGATATCATCATCCTCAAAGCAGCGCAGCACATGAATAATGGCGTCCACCTCACGGATATTGGCCAAAAACTGGTTGCCCAGCCCTTCACCCTTGGAGGCACCGCGCACAAGGCCCGCAATATCTACAAATTCAAGGCTGGTGGGCACTTCGCGCTGTGATTTGCCAATTTCCACCAGCTTGTCCAGCCGGGGGTCTGGCACAGCCACGCGGCCTGTATTGGGCTCAATCGTGCAGAACGGATAATTGGCCGCCTGCGCCGTGGCCGTGGCCGTAAGCGCGTTGAACAGCGTGGATTTACCCACATTGGGCAGCCCGACAATACCGCAGTTAAAACCCATCAGCCCTTGCTCCCTTCCGGCAGTGCAACCTTTGTCATGAACTGGTCTGCCCGCCCATCTGCCAACAGGGGGGCGGCATCGGCCATGCGATCAAGCAGCCGTTCCAGCCATTCCTGCCGGTCTGTTTCCGTAAAATTGCCCAGCACCCAGCCATGCACCCGTTCTTTTGCGCCGGGGTGGCCAATGCCTATGCGTACACGCCAATATTCCGGCGTGCCCAACATTTTATCTGTAGAGCGCAAACCATTGTGCCCCGCAGCCCCTCCCCCGCGCTTTATGCGCAGGCGGCCCGGCGCCAGATCCAGCTCATCATGAAAAACGGTAATATTTTCGGGTGCGATTTTGTAAAAAGCGGCAGCTTCCTGCACACTTTCACCCGATTTGTTCATGTAGGTCATGGGCAGCAGCAGCAGAACTTTCTGCCCGCCTATGCGGCCTTCCGCAACTTCGCCCTTAAAGCGGTTGCGCCATGGCGTAAACCCGTACTTACGGGCTATGGCTTCTACTGCCATAAAGCCAACATTGTGCCGGTGCCGACGCATGGAGGATTCGGGATTGCCCAACCCGACCCAGAGCAGCATTGCTGATTCCACCTAACGTTATGAACAGCACAGGGGGCACGCGCATCTGCACGCACCCCCCATGCCTAATAAACAACCCGAATAAACCGGCTTCCGATCAGGAAGCGGCTTCTTCCGTAGCTTCTGCTGTTGCTTCACCTTCCGTGGTGTCCACGCTTGGTGCAGCAATAGAAGCCACAACAAAGTTTTCTTCGTGGGTCAGCGGGGTTACGCCTGCGGTACCCTGCACATCTTCCCAACGCACGTTGTCTGCAATGTCCAGCTTGGACAGGTCAACGGTGAAGAATTCCGGAATGTTGTCTGCCGGTACGTCCACTTCAATGGTGTGGCGCACAACGTTCAGCACGCCGCCGCGCTTGATACCGGGGCATGTTTCTTCGTTTTCGAAGTGAACAGACACTTCAACATGCACGCGAGAGCCAGCGGCCAGACGCAGGAAGTCAACGTGAACAGGGCTGTCCTTCACGGGGTGCAGCTGCACATCACGCACCAGAGCGCGTTCTGCCTTGCCATCAACCTTGATTTCATACACGCGAGAGCGCCAGCCAGAGGCCTGAA
Organism: Acetobacter sp. AAB5; assembly: GCF_050106715.1. Lineage (NCBI taxonomy): Bacteria > Pseudomonadati > Pseudomonadota > Alphaproteobacteria > Acetobacterales > Acetobacteraceae > Acetobacter > Acetobacter sp. AAB5. The sequence continues at coordinate 354,727 of NZ_JBNIEW010000003.1, read as the reverse complement.
TGCCCTTGATGATAATGCGCGGGTCGATAGCAATAAGGGTGGGTTCCTGCTTGCCGCCGTAGATAACGCCGGGCACAAGCCCTGCACGCCTCGTTGCCCGCGCTGCCCCCTTACCAGCCTTCGCGCGCGCCGAAGCTTCGATAGATGTAATCTTGGACACGTTGACTTCTCCATAAAAAACTTAATCACGCAGGCCTCCAGGGGTGCCCACGCAGTGGCAGCGCCTTACAGCAAAAGCTGTGCAGGAGCAAGGTATAGCTTGTGCTATAGGGCTGGCTTTGGCACCTGTTGCCCCACAGCCCTTGCCGGAGAAGCCGCTTATGCCCCTGCCGCAAACCACCACGCCGCCACAACAGTTTGGCAGTGATAATTATGCCGGCCTGTGCCCGCAGGCGCTGGAAGCCATAAGCCGCGCGGCCAAGGGCTCCACCCCCGCATATGGGGATGACGCCTGGACACGCCTTGCCGCCAAAGCTGTAGCGGATGTGTTGGAAGCGCCTGAAGCCGCAGTGTTTTTTGTGCTTACTGGCACCGCAGCCAATGCGCTGGCGCTGGCAACGCTGTGCCCACCTTATTGCAGCATTATTGCCTCGGAAGTTGCACATGCTGAAACATCCGAGCGCGGCGCCCCAGAGTTTTTTACCGGCGGCGCCAAGCTGATAACGCCCCCTACCCCAGACGGTAAGCTAACCCCAGAGGCCATAAAACTGGCTGCCCGCCGCGCCAGCAGCCCACAGGCCTCCACCCCCGCAGTGGTGACTATTACGCAACCCACAGAAAACGGGCTTGTGTATTCGGTGGATGAGATTCGGGCCATTGCCAATGCCTGCCACGATCATGGGTTGCGGCTGCATATGGATGGCGCACGTTTTGCCAACGCCATTGCCACACTGGGCTGCACACCCGCCGCCATGACATGGCAATCCGGCGTGGATGCCCTAAGTTTTGGTGGCACCAAAAACGGCATGGCCATGGGGGAAGCCGTGGTGTTTTTTAAACGCAGCATGGCGCAGGGCTTTGCCGAACGCGCCAGACAAAGCGGGCAAACGGCATCTAAAATGCGCTTTCTGTCCGCACCGTGGCTGGCCATGATCCATAGTGGCGCATGGCTGGACAACGCGCGCCACGCCAATGCCAGCGCACGCCAATTTGCACAGGCGGTAGAAGATATTCCCTCTGTTAAACAGGCATGGCCCGTGCAATCCAACGCCGTGTTTTTGCTCATGCCCGAACCTGTCATGAACGAATTGCGGGCCAGAGGCTGGCGGTTTTACACGTTTTTTGGGGGTATCTGCCGCTTTATGTTTGCGTGGGATGCACGGCCAGAAGCCATTGCCGCATTAGCAGCAGATTTACGTAGCTGCGTGCGCGGGCAAGGCACCCTTTAAGCCGTAAGATATACAGTGCGGCCTTGACATAAGCGCTGCTCCCCTGCTTCCTCCGGGCACAACGGAATCATTGCCAAAAACCGCCCCTGCTGCAACGCCGGGCCAGATTTCAGGACAAGACCATGCATCCTTACCGTTCCCACAGCTGTTCGGCCCTTCGCGCCAGCGATGCCGGCACCACCGCGCGCCTGTCCGGCTGGGTGCATAGCAAGCGGGACCACGGCGGGCTGCTGTTTATTGACCTGCGCGATGAAACAGGCCTGACACAGATTGTGATTCCCGCCGGTTCCCCCGTTATGGAAACCGCCGAACACCTGCGCGTAGAAAGCGTGATAACCGTAACCGGTGACGTGGTGCTGCGTGATGAAACCACCCGCAACCCGGACCTAGCCACAGGTGATATTGAAGTGCGCGCCCGTGAGCTGATTGTTCAGTCCTCCGCCGCTGTGCTGCCACTTCAGGTTGCCGGGCAGGAACATTATTCTGATGAGCTGCGCCTGCGCTACCGCTATATTGATCTGCGGCGCGAACAGGTGCACGCCAACATCCGCCTGCGCTCCGCCATTATTGCCAGCATGCGCCGCCGCATGACGGATCTGGGCTTTACCGAGTTCCAGACCCCGATCCTGACAGCATCCTCCCCCGAAGGTGCGCGTGACTTTCTGGTGCCTTCCCGCACCCATGCGGGCAAGTTTTACGCTTTGCCGCAGGCCCCGCAGCAGTTCAAGCAGCTTGCCATGGTGGCCGGGTTTGACCGCTACTTCCAGATTGCTCCGTGCTTCCGTGATGAAGCCTCCCGCGCGGACCGTTCCCCCGGTGAGTTCTACCAGCTCGACTTTGAAATGGCCTTTGCCACGCAGGACGAAATTTTTGCCGTTCTGGAAGAAGTGATGTCTGGCCTGTTTACGGAATTTGGCAAGGGCCGCGCTGTTAGCACCGCACCGTTTGAGCGTATCCCCTATGCCCGCGCCATGAAGGTGTATGGCTCCGATAAGCCAGACCTGCGCAACCCGCTGCTGATTACCGATGTAACGGAAGATTTTGCCGGTTCCGGCTTTGGCCTGTTTGCCCGCATTGCCGCCGATGGTGGGGAAGTGCGCGCTATTCCGGCCCCCGGCGCTGGTGGCCGCCCCCGCTCCTTCTATGACAAGCTGAACGCTTGGGCGCGTGAAAACGGCGCTGGTGGCTTAGGTTACATCACCTTTGCAGAAGAAGGCGGCCAAGGCCCGATTGCCAAAAACCTTGAAGCCGACCGTGTAGAAGCCATTCGCACCAAACTGGGGCTAAAGCCCGGTGATGCCGTGTTCTTTGCTGCTGGCAAAGGGCATGATGTGGCCAAGTTCTCTGGCCTTGTGCGCACCCGCATTGCTGAAGAACTGGATCTGATTGAAAAGGATGCCTTCCGTTTCTGCTGGATCACGGACTTCCCGATGTATGAGCTGAATGAAGAAACGGGGCTGATTGACTTCTCGCACAACCCGTTCTCCATGCCGCAGGGTGGCCTGGAAGCGCTAAACACCAAGAACCCGCTGGATATTCTGGCTTACCAGTATGACATTGTGTGTAACGGCATTGAACTTTCCTCCGGTGCTATCCGTAACCATCTGCCGGATGTGATGATCCGCGCCTTTGAAATTGCCGGTTACCCAGAAAGCGAAGTGGAAGCCCGCTTTGGCGGTATGCTCAACGCCTTCCGCTACGGTGCGCCGCCGCATGGTGGTTCCGCCCCTGGTGTGGACCGTATTGTGATGCTGCTGGCAGATGAACCGAACATTCGTGAAGTTATTCTGTTCCCGCTGAACCAGCAGGGCGAAGACCTGATGATGGGTGCCCCGGCCCCTGTTCCGCCGGAACGCCTGAAGGAACTCTCCCTCGCGCTGAACCTGAAGCCCGCTGTCAAGAAAGACTGATCGGGCCTTCACATCTGCATGCAAAAGGGCCACACCACGGCCCTTTTAACATCCGGGTGGTTGCAAGACCGCGCCGGATGTTTTTTTGTACCGGGTATGAGACGTTTACGCCGCCTGCCTTCTTACACTCCCCCTGCCCGCAGTTTTTTCTTGAGGCAAGGATACGCTTGCTGTGCGGTAAGCAAGGCCGTTGCGTTTGTGCTGGTTGGTGGCGTGGTGGCCCTGCCCCCACAAATGGCACACGCCCAAACAGCCGGAGCGGTGGTGCCTTCTGGCACGGTTACGCAAAGCACAACCCCAGCCGATACACACACCAGCATTACGCCCCACACTGCGCCACCTTTTTCCGATACAGATACCCGCCAGATTGCCTCGCAACGCGCGGTGTATGATCTTACGCTCACAGAAGCCTCTGGCGGCAAAACGCTTTCTGCCACGGGCACCATGCTTTACAGCGTGCGGCATGGATGCAGCGGATGGTCCACCCAACAGCGGTTGGATATTCAAAGCGTAACACGCCAAAACGGCGTGGAGCATATGGTGTCTGACTATTCTACCTTTGAAAGTGCAGATGGGCACAGCCTGATCTTTCGCACCATGGAAACATCTAACGGCAAGCTGCTGCAAAACATTCGGGGAGAAGCAACACTGCATGCGGATGGTTCTGGCACGGCACATTATGAAAAACCTTTAGCCAAAACGCTTACACTTCCGGCTGGCACGTTGTTTCCCATCCAGCATACAGTTTCCATTTTAGATGCAGCCCGAAGCGGAAAAACCGAGATTTCGGCACCTATTTTTGATGGCACCTCACCAGATGGCGCAGCAGATACGTACATCACCCTTTTGGGCTGGGGCAATACAACGCCCACAACGGATTTTGCCGCCCTGAACGCCTTGCAATCTGGCCGCGTGCATGTGGCCTTTTTTGCACGCACGCCCCCCAATATGATGCCAGAATATGAAATTGGCATGCGTTATTTTGCCAATGGTGTTTCCGATAATCTGACGCTGGATTTTGGAGATTTCCGCATGAAGGGCACATTGCATGCGCTTGATCTGCCCACGCCCGAAACATGCCACGCCAAACCGCACCAGAAGAAAAATTAAAACGCCATAAACAAAAAATGGCAGGAAGAACCTGCCATTTTCTTGTGCATCAATATGTATGAGATTAGTGCGAAAGCGCACCACCAGACTGATGAGCCGAGCGCAGAACTGTTACCAAATTCTGCAAATCCTGCGGGTTGGATTTAAGAATAGCAACATTGGCAGGTTCGGGCTGCGGCATCTTGGTATTGCCGGGGTTGGCAGGCACGTTCATCAAGCTGCCTGTTAGGCCCACGCAGGTCAGGCTCATCACAAAATCATGCGCTGAAAAGCCATTCTTTTGCAAAATTGGCTCCAAACCTGGCACCTGCTGCACAAGGGCAATCTGCTGATCCAAAGACATGCCAAAGCGTGAAGGTGGCTGAATACCTGCGGCCTGAATTTCCTTTAACGCGGTGGTTAAACGCGGCAACACGTTTGGAGCCAGATGGTAATGCAGCGCGGTATCCATATCGTGCTGCAAGGTGGCTACCTGCTCTGGCGTTAAATTGGGCGCACCATTGCCACCTGTGGAAACAGTTTGCGCCTGTGCCGCCGTGCCAACCACAAGAGCCGCAGCCCCCATGGCGCCCAACAGAGCAGAGCGGAAGGAAAGTTTTAGAGTATTTCTCATGCTTCTATCACCCATTCACCTTTGCGCATCAATGCCACGCGTTCACCTTTGGCATCCATGCCGTCCACATCAATTTCACCAGAACCAATCATCCAGTCTATATGGATCATGCTGCTATTGGCCCCACGTGCAGCCAATGCGGCCTCATCCAACCCAGCCGTATCACGCATACATTTGGTGTAAGATTGCCCCAATGCGATATGGCTGGCGGCGTTTTCATCAAACAATGTGTTCTGGAACAAAATACCGCTGCGCGAAATAGGGGAAGAATTGGGCACAAGCGCTACTTCCCCCAAACGGCGCGCGCCTTCATCCGTATCCAGCACACGGGCCAGCACATCTTCACCCTTGCTGGCGTGCATTTCCACAATGCGTCCGGCTTCAAACCTTACGCGAATATCCTCAATCAACGTGCCTTGGTGTGAAAGCGGCTTGGTGGCCGCCACCGTGCCATCCACCTTAAGGCGGTGTGGCGTGGTAAACACTTCCTCGGTTGGAATATTGGGGTTGCACACAATGCCGTTTCCGGCTTTTTCCGCACCGGCTGCCCATTCGTGCCCATCTGCCAGCCCCACCATCAGGTCTGTGCCGGGGCCTTTAAAATGCAGCGCACTGTAACGGGCATTATTTAAAAACGTGGCGCGGCGATGCAGAACGGCATTATGGGCCTCCCAATCCGCCACCGGGTTTTCACCCGTAATGCGCGAAACAGAAAAAATAGCCTGCCACAGTTTTTCTACTGCCTGATCAACCGGCAGATCCGGAAATACCTGTGCCGCCCATGCCGGAGAAGCCGCCGCGACAATGCACCAGTTCACATCAAAATTGGTGATAATTTCCATAGCAGGCCGGTTCACGCGGGAATTGGCCCTGCTGGCGCGGGAAATACGCTCCGGGTTCTGCCCTGCCAGCAATGCGGGGTTGGAACCCGTAATGGCCATACGCGCGGCACCATTACGGAAGGCTTCTGTCATACCGCCAGCAAGCCAGCCTGCTGCGGTATCAAACGTATCTTCCGCCGCGTATTTATAACGGGCCAGCGTGGTTTCCTCATCCGAGTAAAAGGTGCTGACGAGCGAGGCCCCAGCCTTGTACGCGTGTTCCGTAATCCGGCGCACCAGCGGCACGGCATGAAGGGGGGCGGTAATAATAACCTGCTGGCCGTGGGCCACGTTCAGGCCAGTGCGCGCTGCCACTTCACCCAGCTTGTCCAGCATGGTGGCAAATTCGGCAGATGCCAGATAACCACCTGCGGCATCCTGCGTGTTCTGTAAGGCCATAATATCCATATTTCCCTTAACTTTGCTGCACCACACGCCTGATTTTGCAATATGGCAGACATGGGGTGCAGAACTCAAACACCTCTATGTGTATCGGATACCGAACGAGGCCGGGCGTCAATACACATGGGCAGAAAGCTGCTTTCCGTTTCCTGTACTTAGCTTTTCGGCAAGGGCTCCGGCAACAGGCTGGCGGGCAGGTAAAGCGGGTGGCATGGTCGGCCTGTTTTGCTCAGCCGCAGCGCATCCACCGTAATGCCGTGTTTTTGGAGCATATGCACCACCTCCGGCCCACGGGCCAGCAGGGCCTTGTGGTGTGGTGTGCCATAAGCCGCAATCACTTTATTGGCTTCCTGCGCCATTTCCAGCAGGGCTTTATCATTTTCTGGCCCAACCGGATCTGGCGTTTCCAGCAGCCGAAGCTGATCTGTGCACCGATACGCAAAAGTATTGCCCACCAAAATACCGCCATACCCCCATGCACGGGCATAGCGCTGGCATTTGGCGACAGTACGGTCATCTCCATATTCTGTGGCAACGGATGGGTTCATCATCAGCCACATAACCAACGGGCGTGTTGAATCCCACACCCGTTTCAGGCGGTAACGGTAGCATTTATCTGGGCCGCCATAGGTAGCGGTGCTAACAACATCTTCTGAAAGTTTCAGAGGGCGGGCGGTGCCTACATTATGCCCTTCAAACAGATCTTCCATTACACTCCCGCTGGCAGAACATAGCTTAATAAGCCTAAGTTTTAGGCCGTGTTCCATTCTGGCACAAATCTGGCTGCCAGCGGGGATTTGATATAGCTAGTGTGCAGCGCGCCACGCCTTGGTGGTGGCAGCAATAACCTGCTGCTGGTTCTGCTTTAATTTTTCCACATCATAGCCAAGGGCAGCACTTTGCTGGGGCGTGATGTACCCCCATTGCACCAAAGATTGCGCCAGACTTTGCGGAAACGGCACGGTTTTTACAAACTGCTTGGGGCAGGATGCACCATCCTTGTTTTGAGGCCATGCGGCTTTATCCAGCGCGCACCATGTTTCTGCAAAATCAGAGTGCGTATCATAGCGCGCCATCATGTAACGCCAGCCTGCGTTCAGCTCCCCTATATTTGCGCTGGTGGCCACGTAGGCGGCCAGATAGCCGTTTACTTCTGTAACACCCGTTTTGCGCCATTGTGCGGAATCCTGCGCAAGCTGGTTACGCAAATAGGCCGCAAAACGGGGCTGCGCCGTAACATTCTGCAACTGGCCATTCTGATACTGATACAACACCACCGGCATGGCCGAACCTGCGTGAGAGGCAAAGGCGTAATCAAACCGTTCATCCGTATAAACAAGCTGGCGAGTGCCATCTCGCGCTACGTCCTGCACAATAGGCTCCCCGCCGCCATTTTGGGCAGGCAGCGCCAGCACGCGCCATTGGCCTTGCGGGGCGGCCTCTACAATAGCAGCCGCCTGGCAACAATGCGCCCCACCTGTGTACCCCGAAACCACAACCTGCGGCAGGGCATTCTTTGGCGCATTTGGCACAAGTTGATACAGGGAAAGGTTTAAATCCATCAGCCCACCACTATCATCCGCCATCAGGCTGCCAAGGGTCTGAATGAAGGCCGGATGATCCGGGGCGTTCACCTCCAAGGTGGCTACACGGCAGGTTTGCCCTGCTGTTGGGTTTTCATCCTTGCCTAAAAGCAAACTGTTGGCCGGGCAAGGCTGTTTGTCCACCACTTTTACCGCAGCTTTTAGGCTTAGGGCAGATAAGGCCACCGGGCGGGCTTTTGCGTGCAGATCATCCCCTTGCACCTGCCCACTTGCAAGCGGAGGCACCGTGCGCGGTTGCACATTGCGCGTGATAATCCGCTGTTCTGCCGGTGTTGCTGCATAAGCCTGCGCATATGGCACCCCTGCACCAGCCAGCACCATACATGCGCCCAGATACCTTATAAAAGCCAAACCGTTTTTTCCTTCCCGCGTGTTGCCACTTAACCCGCTGTTTAGATCCGTTGTGGATACAGCCGAGCATTGAGGAGTGTAAGCACCAGCACAACCACGGCACCACCCCCAACGGCCAACATAAGTGCCGGGGCCAGCCCCATACCTAACTGGGTAGCAAACCATGTTTGCAGCAAAGCATTACTGGCAGCAATAAGGTTCCCGCACTGGTAGGCAAGGCCGGGAAACGTGGCCCGCACGGATGGAGGCGAAAGCTCGCTTAAATAGGCAGGCACCACGCCCCACGCGCCCTGAATACAGAACTGGATGCACACAGCCCCTAACCCCAGCCAGAACAGGGAATGAGGGAGTGTCCATAACGGCAGTAAAGGCAGTGTTAAGGCCGCAGCAAGAATAATGGCATATTGCCGCCCGATTTTTTGCGACAAAAACCCAAAGAACAACCCGCCCGCAATAGCTGCCAGATTATACAGCACAACCACTGTTGTAATGGACGTAGGCGGCACATGCCGTTCTAACGCCAGAAACACCTTGGGGTAGAGATCCTGAGAACCGTGGCTCATGAAGTTGAAAGCGGCCATCAGCACCACGGCAAAAACACATAACGCCGCATTGCCTTTTATAATGGCCAACAAACCAAGATGCGCTTCTGCGTTTGTGTGCTGTGTATCGGCTTTCTGCCGGGCCAGCCAATCCGGGCTTTCTGGCACACGCAGCCAGATATACAGAGCAGAAAAAATAGCCCCACTGCCCAGCACAAACAGACCGCGCCAGCCTAAAACCGGCAAGAGCAGAAACACCAAAGATGCCAGCAAATACCCCGCAGGATACCCCGCCTGCAAAATGCCCGAAGCCGTGCCACGCCAGCTTTTGGGCACGCTTTCCATAATCAGGGATGTACCCACCCCCCATTCGCCCCCAAGTGCAATGCCAAACAGGGTGCGGAGCGCCAGAAATATAACAAGGGTTGGCGCAAAGGCTGAAGCCAATTCTATAAGAGAATAAATAATAATTGTTAAAATAAGCACCGGCTTGCGGCCATATTTATCTGCCGCGCGCCCGCATAGAAAGGCGCCCAATGGCCGCGTCATTAACGTAAGTGTGGGGGCAAGCAGCACACTTTGCAGGGACACGTTAAAACTGCGCGCCACATCATCAAGCGTAAACAACACAATAAAAAAATCACACGCATCCAGCATCCACGCCAGAAAAGATGCCAACACAACGTGGCGGGCTGTTGCTTTATCTACCGGCTGATCAGGCAAAGCAGACGGCGTTACAGACGAAAAAGAAGGCTCGGTCATTCACAGCTCCGGTTCTACAACCTGTTTTTACCGTGATGGTGCCACGCATGCTCATCCAGCAGCCAGTGAATCTCAGATCACGACCCCGCCAGCGCGCCCATTTTTGCGTGATAAGCCAACATGAACCCGTTTGTTAGGAGCAAAACACACAACAGGGCCGAGGGGTTCCCTCGGCCCTGAAGCATCTTGCCGCGCGAAGCAAACTTGTAAGATCTCGCTTTAAGGTTAGGCTCTGGCCTGCGTGCGAGATGTAGCCTCCTCATCAAAGGCCATGTGGCTCCATACTCTGTCACTCAGCATACGCACGATGGAAGGATCATTCAGAGATGAAAGGTCTCCCAAATTTTCTACTTCTCCACTGGCAATTTTACGCAGCAGGCGGCGCACAATCTTGCCAGAACGGGTGCGTGGCAGATCTGGCACCAGATAGACGGCTTCTGGCGTGGCGTAACGCCCCAACATACCGGAGATAAGGCGGCTTATCCCCTTTTCTGTAAGCTGCGTGGCCACGTTCTGGCGTTGAATAACAAATACTGCCAGCGCCTGCCCCTTTACCGGGTGCGGGATGCCCACTGCAGCAGATTCCACAATACGATGATCTGCTGCCAGCGCATCTTCCACCTCTGCCGTGCCCAAACGGTGCCCTGCAATATTGATAACATCGTCCATGCGCCCCGTAATCCAGTAATACCCATCGGCATCTCGCCGTGCGCCATCACCCGTGAAATAATGCCCTGGCACCATACTAAAATATGTCTGGCAGAAGCGAGCATGATCTTTCCAGATTGTGCGCGCCTGCCCCGGCCATGAACGGGCAATGCACAAGCTGCCTTCCGCAGGCCCCTGCACCGGCCTGCCCTGCGTATCGGCTATCACCATTTCCAGCCCCGGCAACGGCGTGCTGGCAGAACCGGGTTTAAGCGGCTGCACACCGGGCAATGGCCCCAGCACAATGCCAGCGGTTTCTGTCTGCCACCATGTATCCACCACGGGGCAACGCTTTTTGCCAACAACATCATGATACCACAGCCACGCATCGGGGCTTATGGGTTCCCCCGCAACACCTAACAGACGCAGGGAATCCAGCTTGCGGGCGTTCACTACATCATCACCATCGGCCATCATGGCACGTACGGCTGTGGGGGCCGTAAACAGCATGGTAACCTTGTGCTCATCCACCAGATCCAGCCACCTGCCCGGTGCGGGATGTGAGGGCAGGCTATCGGAAATCATGGTGGTGCCACCATTGGCCAGCGGGCCATACACAACGGATGTATGCCCGGTTATCCATGCCACATCTGCCGTGCACCACAGGACATCACCGGGTTGATGATGGTACACCATGCCCATAGTGTAAGCAGCCCACACCATATAGCCACCAGTAGCATGCACAACCGCTTTGGGTTTGCCTGTGCTGCCAGATGTGTAAAGCATAAACAGCGGTGCTTCTGCCCGCATTACAACGGGCACAAAATCTGCTTCAAACGAATCTACAAAATCATGAAAATCGTAATCTCTCCCGGGCAGCATCGGAACAGGTGCATCTGATGTACGCACAACCAGAACAGCACGTACGCCGCTATCTGCACCTGCCTTACACAGGGCCTCATCCATAATGGCCTTAAAGGGTACAATCTTGTTGCCGCGCATGCTTTCGCTGGCGGTAATAGCCGCAACTGCGCCGCTATCTATAATACGTTCTGCAATACCTTCCGCCGAAAAACCACCAAACAACACCACATGCACAGCGCCAATACGCGCACAGGCCAGCATGGCCACCACAGCTTCTGAAATCATGGGCAGGCAGATGGCAACACGGTGCCCTTCTTCTACCCCCAGATACACCAGCGCGTTGGACAAGCGGCAAACCCGTTCATGCAGCATGGCGTAGGTAAGTTTTTCCGCCTCGGCCTGCCCTTCACGGTGGCTGATAAGTGCAACCTGATCGGCCTTATCTGTCAGATGTTTATCAATACAGCAGACCGAAGCATTCAGCAGGCCGTCTTCAAACCAACTTATGGACACATTATCCGTAAAGCTGCCCGTAAAACCATGCTTGGGTTTGCGGTGCCAGTGCACGCGCTTTGCCTGCTGCAACCAAAAGCCATCCGGGTCCCGCTGCGCTTGGCGCTGCATGGCCGCCAGCTCTTCTGGCGGCATCAGGGCTGGATAATCTGCATACTGCGTGTGTGGGATAGTGATGTTTTCCGACATTGTTCTGTCCCCCTTACTTTTTTGTTTTTTGTTGTTCGGGATAGAAAGAGAATGTTCAGGCGGCGTTGCGATCGGCCTGACCGATGTGCGGCAGAACCGTGGCCACAATGCCTGCGTCCAATGATTCATAATCGTAATACCGGATTGTTTTGTACAGTTCCTCTCGCGTTTGCATGCGCGGTAGCATGTCCTGCGTACCGCCTGTGCGCGCAATGGTTTTGTACAAATCCTCCTGCGCCTTGTTGGCTGCCCGCAGGGAACTGACAGGCCAGATGACCATACGGTACCCCATATCTTCAAACTGAGATGCCGTGAAGTAAGGGGAACGGCCAAACTCTGTCATGTTAGCAAGCAGGGGCACATCTGGCATACGGCGCACAAATTCCCTGAACATATCTTCAGAAATCAATGCTTCTGGAAAAATGGCATCAGCCCCGGCCTCGTAATACAAACGGGCGCGGGCCACGGCACCATCCAGCCCTTCTGAGCTGGCGGCATCTGTGCGCGCAATAATCAGCATATCGCGCCGGGCCTTGGCTGCGGCCGCCACTTTTTGTGCCATCTCCTGCGGGGAGGCGAGCTTTTTATTGTTCAGATGCCCGCATTTTTTGGGCAGGATCTGGTCTTCAATATGCACAGCAGCGGCACCGGAATCTTCAAAAGCCCGGACCATGTGCATGACATTCAGCACTTCACCGTATCCGGTATCTCCATCCACCAAAAGCGGCAGGCCGGAAGACCGTGCAATCTGGCGGATGAAGAAACACGCATCCTCAATGGTGATAATACCCAGATCTGGCAGCCCCATGCTGGCAGACATAGCCGCACCTGAAAGATAAAGAGCCTGAAAGCCATTATCCTTAGCCTGCAAGGCCGCCTGCCCATTATGTGCCCCGGGAATTTGCAGAATACCTTGTTTGTTCAGCAGAGCGCGAAAGCGCTGCCCGGCTGGTGTTTGTGGCAGGTCCTTGCCAACCAGATATGTCATGCTGCATGCTCCAGACCATCGCGTTCACGCAGGGGCACAAAAGGCCGATTATCCGGCCCCACATAATTGGCAGATGGGCGAATGATTTTACCATCCTGCCGCTGTTCCATAATGTGGGCGCACCACCCTGTTACGCGGGCAATTACAAAAATAGGTGTAAACATGGCCGTAGGAATACCCATGGCGTTGTAAGAAACCGCGCTAAACCAATCCAGATTAGGGAACATTTTTTTCTGCTCATCCATAATCCGCTCAATACGCTCGGCTACATGATACAGGCGCATGTTGCCATTACGGCGCGAAAGGTTGCGGGCTGTTTCCTTAATAATTTCGTTACGCGGATCAGCTATTGTATAAACAGGATGCCCAAAACCGATGATAACTTCACGGCTTTCCAAACGCCGCAGAATATCTTCTTCGGCCTCATCCGCAGTGCGATAGCGTTGCTGAATATCCAGCGCCACTTCATTGGCGCCACCATGTTTGGGGCCGCGCAGCGCCCCTATGGCTGCCGTAACGGCGGAATACATATCCGAACCCGTACCCGCCACCACTCTGGCGGTAAATGTGGAGGCATTAAATTCATGCTCGGCATACAAAATAAGGGATGTGTGCATGGCCTGCACCCAATCCTCCGATGGAGTTTTGCCATGCAGGAGATGCAAAAAGTGACCGCCTACACTTTCATCATCCGTATTGGTCTCTATCCGCCGCCCGTGGTTTGAGAAATGATACCAATATAGCAGCATGGACCCTAACGAGGCCACAAACCTGTCTGCAATATCTCGTGCGCCTGCGGTGGGGCAATCGCTCCGTTCTGGCAGTGCACAGCCCAGAACGGAAACTGCCGTGCGCATAACATCCATAGGGTGCGTGGCGGCTGGCAGACGTTCCAAAGCGGCACGCACAATGGCAGGAATATCCCGCATACTGGCCAGATGCCGCCTATAGGCTTCCAGTTCTGCACTATTGGGCAGATATCCGTGGATAAGCAGATGTGCGACCTCCTCAAACGTGCTGGCACGCGCTAGGTCTTTGATATCATACCCACGATAATGCAGATCATTCCCGCTCTGCCCCACAGTGCTGAGCGCCGTGTTGCCCGCAACCGTGCCTGACAGCGCAACAGATTTTTTTGGTTTTCTGTGCAGATGCGTTGTCATTGTTCTATTCCTTCCTGTGCGTTATCGCCTGTTTAGGAAGCCAGAGCCGTGGTGGTGGAGGCCGCAACCGCAGCAGGCTTGGCCTGCCCGAAATTGAAAATGCCTTCCGCTGTGTTCTGGCGGATATCACGCTCTGGAATGGCAATTTCCAGCATATGCAGTTCACCTGCTTTCAGGTTTGGCAGGTTCTGCACAACTTCCAAAAACCTGTCTGCTTCTTTATGGGGCACAATGCCTTCTGAAAGGGTCTGAAACTTTCCGATGTAATCAGCCCGCTGCCAAGGTGTGGCCCCTAACGTATGGGCGTTGGCAACAGCCAGCTCATCCGCAATAACCGAACCATCTTTCATGCGGATAACAATGCGGCCGCCAAACGCTTTTTTATCCGGATCTGTTTCGTGATACCGTTGTGTCCACTCGGGTTTTTCTATTGTATGGATCTTGCGCCAGAGCCGCACGGTATCTGGCCTGCGTGCCCGTTCCGGGGCATAGGAATGCACATGGTGCCAACTGCCATCCTGCAAGGCCACGGCTACAATATACATAATGGAATGATCCAGCGTTTCCCGCGAGGCTTGCGGATCAAACTTTTGCGGATCGTTCGAACCCGTGCCGATCACATAATGCGTGTGATGGCTGGTTTCTATCAGCACATCTTCCACGTCATCCCAGTTTTTGATTTTCTGGCCCATACGAAAGGCAAGATCAATAAGCGCCTGACTTTGATATTCTGCCGAATGTTCCTTGGTAAAGGAAGACAGAATGGCACGTTTTGGCTCACCCATTTCTGGCAATGGCACGCGATAATGCGCATTTTTACCATCCAGCATCCAAGCAATAACACCATCTTCCCCTTCATAAATCGGGGTGGGAGATGTTTCGCCCATCATGGCACGGTCAACGGCCTCTACCGCCATCTTGCTGGCATGCGCAGGCGCGTAGGCTTTCCATGATGAAATTTCACCCTTGCGGCTTTGGCGTGTGGCTGTGGTTACATGCAAAGCCTGCCCAATGGCCTGGTAGATAACTGCTGGCGGCAAACGCATAAGCGTGCCAATACCTGCGGCCACAGATGGGCCAAGATGCGCCACATGATCTATCTTGTGTTTGTGCAAACAAATGGCACGCGTAAGATCTATCTGAATTTCATACCCTGTGGCAGCACCACGAATTAAATCCGCACCGCTCCGGCGGCACTGTTGGGCAACTGCCAAAATGCCCGGAATATTATCACCCGGATGAGAATATTCTGCTGCTAAAAATGTATCGTGAAAATCCAGCTCACGCACGGCTGTGCCGTTGGCCCATGCGGCCCATTCTGCATGCACACGCACATTTGGCCCCATGCCAAACACCGTAGCACCCCCTTCGCGCCGGTGGGCCAGAGCCTCGGCCCGTGCGCTCATGACGGAATGACGGTTCACAGATGCCATAGCCACAGATGCGTTATCTATCAGCCGGTTGATGATCATATCCGTAACAGCGGCCTCCACCGGCACCGGATCTGCCGCTACCTGCGCAATTTTCCACGCAAGCTGTTCGGGCCGTGGCAGACGGTCGCTTTCTGGGTGAACGCGCACATCATGATACTGCATTGTTTTTACCTCATGATCGGAATTTGATCGTGAGGCGAGTGTTGCAGAGTGTTGTTTTGAACGGCAGAGAGATAAGAGTAAAAAGAGGCGAAGGGAATGTTCCCGTTTGCGAAGTTTGCGAAGTTCGTACCATGCCACAAACCAGAACCAAGCTTTTTGCTGGCCCACGCTTGCGGCAGTTGCGCCAACGTGAAACCCTAACCCAAGCCAACCTGGCGGAAATGCTTGGCATATCACCAAGCTATCTTAACCAGTTGGAACGCAACCATAGGCCCCTTCCACACCACCTGCTGCAAAAACTATGTGAGCGTTTTGGTCTGAGCCCGGCATGGTTTAGCAACACCAAAGAAGCCCATACTGTGCAGGCCATGCGCGAAACCATGGCTGACCCCGTGTTTAAAAACGCATCTTTGCCTTTGGCCAAAATGGCGGATGCCGTGCTCACCAATCCGGATTTATGCGCCGCGTTTCTAACCCTCTACCGGGCTTATAAATTTGAGCAGGAGCGTGAAGACAACGCGCTTTTACCAACCCCCAATCTGGAACCCTATGAAACGGTAGGGGATTGGGTGCAGCAACACCGCAACTATTTTCATGAACTTGATTGTGCAGCCGAAAAATTTTACGAAAGTCTTGATCTCAAAAATGGCTTGTCCGAAGCCTTAAAAACCTACCTTCTTGATCATCATGGTTTGCATACGCAGCAAGACCCGGCGCTGGAAGAAGGCGGCTTGGTGTGGCGGATAGATCGGCACCGTCGCACCATTCTTCTGCCACCAGATCAACCACCAGAAAGCACGCTGTTCTATCTGGCGCAAATTATTGGCCAACGCGACCAAACCCGCCTGATAAGCAGCATTTTACGCCGTGAAGGCCCAAAGGAGAAAAATGCGCTGGAGTTGGGGCGTGTTTACCTGGGCAACTACTTTGCCGGAGCATTGCTGTTGCCCTATACGCGCTTTTTGCATGCGGCGCAGACCATGCGTTACGATATTGAACGCTTGCGCCGCCATTTTGGCACCAGTTTTGAGCAGATAAGCCACAGGTTAAGCACGTTACAGCGCCCCGGCATGGAGGGCATTCCCTTTTATTTTCTTAAATTGGATATTGCAGGAAATATTCTTAAAAGTTTCTCGGCCAACCGCTTTTCTCAGGCCCGTTTTGGTGGCCCCTGCCCGTTATGGAACATCTTTCGGGCTTTTGCCACGCCCGGGCAAGTGCAGGTACAGCTTTCTCAAACCACGGACGATTCCATTTACCTCAATGTTGCCCGCACTGTAGGGCATGAGGGGGTTACCTATACAGACCGCCCACGCCAGATTGCCATTGTGCTGGGCTGTACCATAAGTGATGCCGCAAAAACGGTTTATGCAGATGGTTTAAACCTGAATGACCACAGATTGGTTGTGCCCATTGGCCCCGGCTGCCGCGCATGTATGCGGGATAATTGCAGCCACAGATCTTTGCCTGTTTCGGGCCGCATGTTGGATACAGGAAGCGATGCCAGAGGCGTTGTGCCCTATCGGGCGCTACCTGAAAAACCCTGATATCTTGCAAGGAAGAAGATAGTCTGGTGGGGCAAGGGGAACTTAAAAAACCTATCTGGAATGACCGGGGATGCAAAAACATTCCAGATAGGAACCGGGGATTGAACGGGATAAATCAAGACGAACCAAGAGTTGTCGCGGCGATGCCCCTTGCCCCACCAGCAGAAACGCCTTCATCACCGCGACAAGATTGATAATAAGAACCATTCTCAATAAACGCAACAGAAAAAAGCAAGGGTGGAGAACTTTTTTGCTCTCCACCCCTGCCGTATAACGCAGCGTATTGTTTTAGTTGGATTTTTTAGCCGGTGTGGAGGGTGCAACTTTTTCCACCACATCGTCCGAAACAAACACAATGCCATCCAGAAGCTGGTTAAGTGCTTCTACAGCCTGCTGTGGCTGGCGGCCTTCTGTAAACACTTTTGCGCGGTACAGGGCACCTTCGCTCTGTTCCAGCGGGGCAAGAGCCAGAATGAAGTCTGCATCTTCACCCACAACCTGTAGGCTCTGCTGCGCCTGCTGGGTCTGCCCGGCTTGGAACTGCTTGTTGGCGTTTGCCAATGCAGCCTGTTTTTCTGGGGCCAGTGTTTCGCTTACAATAAATTCACCACCAACAGGCACCCATGTTGTGGGGTTGGCCACTGGCGTATGGGTTGCAGAAACCGGATGCTGCGGCGCTGGCTGAAGCTGGCTTTCTGCCGCAAAGAACTTCTTGTTATCTGCACTGGCAGCCTTAAAGCGCTTTTGTGCATCATAGAGCGGGGGAATAGCTGCATCGGTTTTGCCCTGAGCCAGCAGATCACGCGCCTGAAACACGTCCATCATGGCTTTTTGGCCATCAACAGAAAGCCGGTGCATGGCATGGCCAGCCTTAAACTTTTCCCACGTGGTGTGCACAGTACCTGCCTGAGCCACAGAAAAACTGGTGAGCAATACAGCGGATGCTGCAAAAAGAGCTTTTAAACGCATAAAAACTAATCCAAACTGATTTAAATATTTAAAGATAACGGATGATATCCTGAAATTTAATTTAATGCGCCAAGTGGGGTGATACAATTCATCTATATTAAAAAATATATTATAGTCAGGCGTTTTTTATTTATTGTCTGATACCTGAATGTTTTTTCTTCTCAAAACCCTGCTTTCAGCTTTGATTATTGCTCTGGTTTCCACTTTGGCGCGCCGTTACCCTGGTTTTGGTGCGTTGGTTGCCGCCCTGCCCCTTGTTTCCGTATTTGGGATGATCTGGCTTTGGCTGGAAACGCATGATCCCGCGCGGATGGAAGCCCATGTGAGCGCCACATTCTGGTATGTGTTGCCCTCCTTGCCCATGTTTTTGTTCATGCCGTGGCTTATGCGATGTGGCGTGCATTTCTGGCCCGCACTGGCCAGCGGCTGCGGCTTAACCATTGTTTTATATCTGCTGATGATCTGGGCCGGACCTTGGCTTGGCATTAGCCAATAAAACCCCTTGCCAATAGAGTCGTCCACACATTCTGCGGATGCTCCGGTGGGTAAGCCTGTGGATAACGTGTACAACCTGCGTGAAAATCGTGGCCTGTACTCTCACCTCCCCACGCTTACCGCCGTATTTTACGTGGTGACGGCAAGCGCCAGAAACTCTGCTTGATACGATCTGCCACACCCGGAAATGGATCCACCCCTGTATTGCGGATAAGGGTTGCCACTGTTACCTGATCGCAGTGTGGAGAACGTTGCACGTTTTTGCAGACATATACGCCCGCAGCCTGACGCTGCGCAGAATACACAGCTTTCCATGTAGAAGACGGCACAAACACATGGTCTGGCCCAATGGTGGGAATAGGATGGCCATGAAAGGCAGGGCCGGTGACCACATATAAATCACCTTCCTGCACAGCCAGTTCCCGCACTGTGTATTCAATACGCGCCCAAATGCCCTGATTGAGCGTAATGGATTGCGGTACCATGTTGGAATACGCAAAAGTTTCAAATTGTGCGGCGGGAGTTGGCTGGTCCGCACTGGGGGCCATGTGGCCTCTGCTGTAACCAGATTTTTTGTAATCCTGATCTCGGCTGCCATTTACCCAGCGAGAATCTTCATAAAAAGTGCCAGCACGCATCAGGCGTTCTGCAAGACGCACATTATCTGCCTGCAAATGCTCTGCGGCCCACAAAGGTGTGTGCGTAACAGATGAAACCAAAACGGCATAACCCGTGTTACAAAGCAGTTCTGTCTGCTTCAACATGAAAGGCCGCGTTAGTGCGGGCAATCTGTTTTCTGGCCCAAAAACCTGACATGCTGCATTTTCCTGCGCCCAAGCGGCAGAAACAGGCAGACATGCCACAACAATGCCTAAGCATATTTTAGCAACACGCAAGCTCATTGAACGGATACCAGCGTGAAACCCTGTTTTAAATACACAATGCTGCCTTTGTTAAATGCTATAAACTACGAAATGCCTTTATAAAAAAGATAACGCCCAAATAAAGGCACATAAAACAAAATCAGCCACAGTTATGGAGCAGAAATGGAGCAGCCATCACCTTCCAACACCGATACGCCAGAAACCCTGCGCGAACACCGCACACAAATGATAACGGCAAAGCTACCCGCCAAAATGCGCCGCGCCATACAGTGGTTACGCAAACCCCAGCAAAAATGGGTGCGCTTGCCTTCTGGGCTGTTGTTAATTTTGGGTGGATTGCTTTCCTTTTTACCTGTGTTGGGTGTGTGGATGCTGCCTTTGGGCATCTTGCTGCTGGCAGAAGATATTCCGCTCTTTCGGAGCCTAAGCGGTAAGATGTTGGGCTGGATTGCCCGGCGCAAGCCATCGTGGTTGGGTATTGCTGAAAACGAAACGGAAGAAGAAGCCTTCCTGCGCGTTAAAACCTTTCTGGAGCAGGATTTATACCACCCCTGAAGTTTTTATCCGCAGGTATCTTGACTGCCAAGCTTAGTGGCCTTGTCCACAGATTCTGCGGATGCTCCGGTGGGTAAGCCTGTGGATAACGGGCACAACCCATGTGAGTCATGCTGATGATTTCCTCATGCTCCATCTCAGCCTATGCATCCGGTTGAAGGGTTTTTTCGTAGTTTCACTTCCCATTTTGCAGCATGCATAGCTGTGCTTTGCATGCTATGCAGCGAGGAATCTGGTCAACTGCTCCCCTGCCCGATATGACCTTTAGAAATATCAAAAAAGCAGGGTCAGATGGCAGGCAAATATAACAAAAACATAGAAATACAGCTCATGCGCATTATCTCCATTGCCTTGGTTGTTATGGCGCATCAGGCATCACTTCGCACCAATATCCACCCTCATTTTGGAGAAAGTTTGGGAGCAGTTTTGCGCCCTTGGTTGGGGGTGGATATTTTCTTTGTTATATCCGGTTATTTCATGGGTTACATGGTTTTGGGCAAATCCAAACCCAATATGGACCTGGCGGAGAAAGTTTCCTTCTCTCTTGATTTCTTCAAGAAAAGATTTCTCAGGCTTTTTCCGGCTGCGTTTTTCTGGATAACCGTCACACTTACTGCGGGCCTTATTTCATCCGATCGCGGGTTGTGGGGGGATCAAACCAGCCTGTTTTATAAATGGCTGACTTCTATTTTTTATATCAGAAACTTTGAAAACGCAGTCTCTCCCAGTCCATTAGGCTGGTATTGGTCTTTATCGCTTGAAAATCAGTTTTATATTGTTCTGCCTCTTCTGTTCTTCACTATAGGCAAAAAGTTTTTTATCCCCTGTATTTATACTTTGGCTGTGGTACTGCTTTTTTGGCTGCCGGGTGGTGTTGATTGGGGATGGTACCGCCCCACAGGGTTTATATGGGGGCTTATTGCTTATCATCTTGTAAACACGCAGGGCATAGGCGATATTATTCGGGCAAAAGCACCGCAAATTCCTGCAACGCTTTCTTTTTTCTTGCTGATTTTTGGCCTCGTGGCATCCACAGCCATACCTGCTGCATTTCAGAACCAGATGATGCCTTTTTCTATCAGCATTGTTTCTATTCTGGCGTGTGTGTGCGTGGTGTATGCCGCCTTAAAATGCGGCACCCTTACAGTGCCAAAGCCACTGGTGTTTCTAAGTTATTGGGGTGGAGAAATCACTTACTCCTTTTATCTGTGCCACATTGTTGTCTGGGATATTATGCAGGATATTCGCCAGTCTTACGGTTTAAGAATATCATCTGAACTGTTTGCCGTTTCAGGCATCAGTATGGCCATTCTTTTTGCTACGCTTTCTTATTTCTTTATTGAATTACCATTTTATAGAAAGAAATCTGATTTGGAGCCAAGTTTGAAGTAAGCACAAAAAAAACCGCCGAAAGGCGGTTTTTTCTTACCTAATTCTTAAAATGCATCTGCTGTTTTAAACAGCTTCCGACATCTCATACGGAATATTGGCTTTTGTCAGCTCTGCCAAAAAATCTCTCTCCACTACGGCATCCTTATAGTTCTCATCTTCTACACATTCCCGCCAGGAAAGTTCTGATGCAGAAGGCTTACCTGCTTTCCAGGTCTGATGCAGGGCAGATGCCTTGGAAACAAACTCTTTTAGAACAGAAATGGTGACAGTGCTCATAGGGCGAACTTTCTCTTTAACATTGATAATTGCCTATATGTGGCCTTAGCAGATGCGCGCTGCAAGGTATCAATTCACACTTTCCACAAGGTTGTACACAGGCAAGAAAAACCGACACAGCCTGTATGGAAAGAGACATACCATGTGCCTTATAGGCAAGCTCATCATGCATCATGAATATTTTTTTATGACATATAGAATATCGTATCTGTAATGATTTATTTTACGAATAACAAAATACCGCGCTTAAAGTAAATACATACGTAACAAAGTGCCTCTATCAAGATAGGCATAATGCTGCCTGCATAACCCTATAAGAACAATGTTGAAGGAAATGCCAAAATATTCCAATGTAAGGATATAAATAGACCCACATTATCGTCGGCCATATCCAACCCCAAGAGCGCTCATGAACAGTCTGAAAAAAGCCAAAAGATCTGCAAAAGAACTGCTCTCTTTACTTGGATATTACCGCCAGTTCAAAAATATCGCGCAGAATATTCAGGGGTTTGAAGTGGTTTCTGTGGGGGATCATTGCCTGACAGCTTCAGTTCTCAAAAACCTTGGGCTTAAAAAGTACTCCTACCCGTTTGATTGGATATTTAGTGATATCCGCATGGTAAACCATTGCATTCAGGACGGGTTTTCAACTTTTCTGGACAGATCAGAGCACATAAAAATTGCTGACAGTGAAAAACTCTCACCCGATGCAAATTTTTGCGATCACAGATATTATAAAGAACACTATGGTATTCTTTTTACATTCAATCACTATGATATATCTATTGATGACGTTTATAGATATTATCAACGCTGCGTTGACAGATTTTTAAATCTACTACGTTCAGATAGAAAGGTTATATTTATCTGTATTTCTCAAAGAATTTGTGAAAGTGATTTTGATGAGCTTTCAAAAACTCTATCACTTTATAAAAACAAATATCTCCTTGCCTTGAATTTTATCCAGCGTGAGGATCATCTTTACACATGCAACATCACCTCCAAAACAGAAAACTCTCTTTTATATTCCATTTCCCGCAAAGAAAGTATTGATGGCACTGATTTTCAAACAGCACAGGATCTTATAAGCTTTATAACAGTTTTTTCCTCATTCATTTCTGCCAAAAAAGAATGATCTATTAGTAAAATCAAAACCTTCTACAATAACTTAAGATACAGGCAATTTCTGGCAACCATCCCATCAAAGTTTCGCCACATATCAGTGGCATAATATTATCAGCCAAGAGCCTGTCCGCTACCTATGGTGGCTCTTGGTCATAATCTGTTAGCGTCTTTACCTAAAAATCAGACCGCACCACCAGCAATCGCCAGCCTATTACCAAGATGATGATGGCAAGAAACATGCTTCCGCCACCAACAATCATCCCACATTCAAAATCTGGCATCATGCAGACTGAATAGCCGCATTATCAGCCTTGCACTTGGCAAAAATGGCTTCAATATCCGCCACAGTTGGGCCAGTCTTGCTCTTGGACTGTTCAATAGCCTCTTTCACCGTCTCGTAAACTTCCGGCCCGTATTTCTCAGCCAGACCGGCTACGGTGGTTACAACGCCCAAGATGGCGCTGATTTCTGTTGCGTTCATGTTATTTGCTCCCGCCAAGGGCTGCGCAGGCATCCGGCGTGGTGCCGGTTTTCAGGCCTGCCCAGCAGGTTTCAAAAGATGCGAAGTCTGCTTGCAATGCGCTTACGGCAGTCTGCGTAATGCTGCTGCTACTTTCGATAGAGGTTTCCAGAGACTGGATTTCATTAAACACGGTCTGGCTGGCTGCTTTGGCAATGGTCTTTTGCGTGTCGGTCAACGCCACGCCGGGAACCTTGCCTGCCATCACATCTGGCATAGGGTTGGCCAGCACATGATAAGCGCTGTCCACATCATAAACAGCCTGATGCAATTTGCCCTGCGAGGTATCAGCACAGGCGGCTAGAAGGGGCAAAAGCCCTAGAGCAAGGAATAATTTTTTCATTTGAGTCTCTTTTCATTTTCAGATCATTTTCGCGGTGTCACGAAAATGATATCACTTGCTATCCTGCTGGATCTGCACAACAGAACCCGGTCCAGCCTGGGGCGGTTCGGATTTGGAAGACATGCTACCGCGCAGAAGCAGAACGGCATTGGCTGCATACTTCCAGTTGAGAGCAAGGAAGTTGATGATCCGGTAAACCAGCCACAGCTTACCGGACTGATTGGCCGGAAGAGGTAAGAGGGTTGCAGTAAACCCTGCCGAGGCAAACACAACACAGGCATACAGCGCCCATGTTGCTTCGGGCTGTGGAAGTGCAGCTACCATAGCGGGCAAGGATAGGCCAGCCGTAATAGCCTTGGCTGTTTGCGCGACAACGGTAGAGCGTTTTGGCGCTACGGAAGCGGGTGCATCAGTCATGCGACATCCCCCCACGTAGGCTGACAGGCAGTGTGTTTACTTCCACAACCTCAATCGTGAGATTTCCGTTCGGGCTGCGGTGTATCCTTGAACCCCACCGCACGTCTAACTCATCTACGACAGCGCGTGCGATTTCTCTTATTTCTTCTTTTGTCATCAGCCTTCTCCAAAAGGCCCCACGCGGTAAAACGCATGATGACCAATCGTGCAGCAGTAAAATTGCGAAGAAGCCCAAGCAGGGCGTGGGGAGCGCGTGTCATAGTAATGATCCGCCCCTTTCGTCATGTCAGTAAGGTGACCGCCCACAAGCGCCTGCGCCAAAGCAGTGGCCTCACGAAACTGCGCGTCCATGTCAGTAATGGTCAGAAGCTTGGGCAAGTTCACATCAGCCGCATTCCAGCACGAAAACTGCCACGGATGCAGGAACACACTACACAGATCATGCCCCCACCATGCCGGACGGCTGGCGCGGTTGCGGCCAACGCACAACACTGCGGCCATACCGTTATTGCCTTCTCCCCGCGCCTCTCCCCATGCTGTGCGCGCACCAACCTGCACAGGGTCAGACATCCATACTGCGGGTATCACGTTGCCTCCATTTCACGCGGGGGCAGGATGAACTGCGTTTCCTGCGGCTGCGGCGCGGGTTGGGCAGGCACATCCCATGGTTCGCGCCAGTGCAGCCATTTTACCCAGATCGTGCTGGCTACCTCCTGATCTGAAAGCAATGTGGACCCAACCGCCGCACCAAGCGTGCAGAAAATTCCCACAATAACCGCCAATTTTTTCCAACGCCGCAAACTGTCTTCTGCCAGTCTGTTCCGTTCTTCCTGCGCACCCGTATGGGCCGCCAGTTGGCGGGTAAGGTCAGAAAGCTGGATACCAATCCGGTCCATTCCGGCATTTGTAGCTTGCTGGCGCGCGTTGCCTTCTGCCCGCACAGCGGCAATATCTCGGCTGATGCTATCCAGCTTGCCATCTGTCACGTCCTGCCGTCGTTCTACAGCGGCAAGGCGTTCTTCGTGGTCATCCAGACGTGCGTGCACACCATCAGCCACGCAGGGGCTGCCCGCGCTCTGTTCATCTATCATTCTTTTGTCCGAAAAAGGTGGGCCACCCGCTTAAAGATGGCCCATGCGGTTATGCTCCGCTATAACCCCACTGCGCATCAATCCAGGCAATACGGCGGTTGGCCCAATCTAGAATGAAGGTGTAATAGTTGCGGCCCGTAACACCATAATCGATGACATCAGAACCATTAGGAGGCCAGATAGCCAAATCCTGTTCAATCATGGCCGGATCAATAAAATCAGCCTGTTGTTTGACCAGCTTGGCAATACTTTCATAACTTATAGTTCCCGCATCACGCAGCTCTGCCCACCGTGCTCGTAATTCAGGAAGAAAGTAAGTATAAAACATCTGGAAAAAGTTCGTTCCAGCCCAAATGGATTGCGTATTCTGATTCATAATGAACCCGCAATTTTCGGGAGCAGATGTTTCAACTGTTGTATTGAACATGATCCCCCATGTTTCATCCATGTCATAAGCACATTGATGCCAGATCATGCCGTCCCATGTTGTCAGGTTGAAGTTATTTTGCGGGCCATCCCCGTTCCCTGCCGCTTCACAAAACAGAATATAATCCAACCAAGATTGCAGATTGATATAGTAAGGATATGTAGCACGCATATCTACATTTCCGGCCCGCACATCCATACACCACTGTATGAAGCGTGTTCCTGCTGCCTGAACATCTGGGGCCGCTTTGGAAATATCCATCTGGTCAGTATATTTTTTAATTTTTGGAGATGCAACAACCCAATCTGTACCCGTAAAGGCATGATCCCAGATAAACCCCGCATGTTGCGGCTGTATCTGGATATGATTACGGTTATCTTCATCCAAAAGAAAATCAGGTAAATCAGCCGTGGTGCGCCAAACAAATAATCCAAAAAATGTGTCGTCCTGCTGCCACATTTCAACAGGAAAACCATCTGTCGAAAACAAGGCAGATGCGTTCATGCTCAAATCGCTATATTGCAGGCTATCCCATACATTTTTTGGAGCAATAAGGTTATGCGGGAATGGAGCTGTTCTGCGTATATTACGCCAAAAAGCTGCACTGACGGTATCACGAACTAACGTTCTATCAACAGCATAGCCTTTGAGATCCCATTTATTGCTTGGCAACCAATCACCGATTTTTATCAATAATTTATTGCCTGTTGTTGGGTTCGTAAACTTGAACTTATAACCCTTTTTATTGTCAGTTGCGCTGGATTGTCCCTGAATAGACATTTCCGCGTTGGCTGAAAAAAGAGGAATACCCCCTTCATAAACACTTACCGCAACATCAACAGGAGTTCTGGCGTCACTGGTGTCTGTAGGAAATGCCCCCTCTACCACAACACGCCAAGGCGCATTCGGTTTGTTAAGGACAAGAGTATCAATATCCTGAACGGCATCGGCAGCAGCGGGGTTGCCGAGCATGGCAACGCCACCGTTATTACTGAACCCAGTTGAATACGTTTCACTCATTAGATGGATTTCCCGTAAATCGTATTGCCGCCATCCAGCGTCCAAAGGCGAAAGAAAGTGACTGCGCCTGCGCGTATATCAATAAACGGCGCAGCCCCTTGCCAAACAATACCCGAAGGCAACGCAACCACGGCATTTCCCATAGCTGACTGCTGCACCATAACGAGCATTTCTTGAAATAACCCAGATACACCACCGATAATGGAAATTTCTGTATCCTGAACAGGCAAAACCCGATGTGCAATTCTGCCACACCCCGAAAATGACAGAGCAAGGGATGTATCAGGATTTACATGCACGACAACAGGAGGGCCACTGGTTACGGCATCTACAATCTGGCCGCCAGAGAGGGTGTTGCCACCCGCTCCGGTTGCCACACCTGCCGTAAAATCAAGCAGGGTTGGCATTAGGCACCTGCCTTGGCTTCAAGAGCCGCAATACGCGCTTCAAGTGTAATCTGTTTCTGCTTACGTGCTTCTAGCAGCAAGCACTGCAATTCGTCATAGCGCAGGCTGTAACCAAACTTCTGCGTTTTACCATCTGCCTCGTAAACAGGAACAGTCTCGTAATATGTTACAATTTTACCATGAGCATCTGTTGCAGTTTTTTCCTGCTGTTCTGTCAGCGGATAAGAAATCAGCAGACCCATTTTACCAGCATCAAGACCTGCGTTGGCCAGTGCTGCTTCCCATTCCTGCGCAATATAACCAATATGCAGGCGGGCATTAGCCGCACCTTTTTCAGTAATCGAGGCGTTAAGCTGGTAAACCTTGGCATCTACAGCATCGGCCGCGGCCAGTAGTTTCTGACCATCTGCATAGGACGTATCTGCCAGCGAACCGATAATGGTTTTTTCGTTTGCATCAGACGTGATTGTAGCAGAGGTTTTCAAATAACAGTTATTAAAAGCAAAACCTGATGCGCCTAGATCCATGCTACCATCTGCATCTGGGCCAATATTCCCCCATGCATTATTAAACGCAAAATTGATTTTACCATTACTGTCCGCCATACAGTTAATAAGGCCCTGAACAGCGGATGTGCCACTACTGGCATTGATATTGAACTGACTATAAGATGATGCCGTTGATACCGCTGCGGGATTCATGTTTAAGCAGGCGGAAATAGGAACCCACGGTGTAGCTGGGGTAATTGCTTCAATACGTGCATTACCGGAAGATGCATCATAGGCTACGTAACCGCCCACTTCACCCGCGGCAGAAGTCTGAACGGGCGTGCCAACGGCAGCTTGGGCGGCTTGGGCAACCGTAAGGGCATTAGAAGCATCAGATTGTGCTGTAGCCGCATTACTATTAGCTGTTGTTGCTAATGCCTGTGCAGAAGATGCCGAACTTTGTGCAGTTGCTACAGCGGTAGCATTATCCGAAACAGCCTTGCCGAGCGCAGCAAGTGTCTGACTTGCTGTGCTTCCTGTTGCCGTAACAGAACAAGTAGAAAGATCCAAACCCGTAGGTGCACCATAAGTTGTAGCCATGCTAAATTACTCCGAAATGGCGCACAGAACGCCAATATTGTTGATTGTGTTGGGGAAGAAAACGCTGCCGTCTGTCAGGATAATTCCAGTACTCGCATCAACTGACAGACCGGCAGGGAGAACACTCGCGCCGTTGGTATAAGCTGCTGGCGCGATATAGATATTTCCATTCATCGTGCAATCCGATGGAATGGTACCCGTAACGGTAGGGCGCGATACAACAGAACCACCTAGAACGGTCAGGTAATCCGCATCCTGCATTGCATCAGCAACACTTGAAATAGAAATATCACCTGATGCAGTCCGCACCTTTGCGCTTTCATCTAGCGTAAGCAAAGGGGTAAGCGTTGCTGTCTGAGTTTGTGTGGCAGGGGAAACAGACAAAGCAGACTGCAAAACCGTACCGTCTGTTAGTGCCAGATTGCCGCTTGCATCCAATGCAGCCACACCGTTTGCTTTACCGCGTGCAGCATTTACCCCATTGGTTGCGTTCTCAGTTGCCTGTTCTGCCTGCGCTGCGGCTGTTGCGGCGGCTGCCTGTGCTGCTGTTACCGCATCTGATAAACCGATAGTTTCAGAAATACCCTGCGCTAAAACGGAAACCGGCACCTGCTCAGCCTGCGTTGTGCCAGATGATGTAACGACACCCACAAGTGTATCCGTTCCAGATACGGCACTCGCCTGCGGCAAAGACGAGATAGGGGTGCCAGAGGACGTCGTCGTCCCCGACATTATTTGCGTTCGTCCATAAGGACGCCTCCATTTTTTGAAATAGGATTCCGAGCGACAATCTGTGCCGTTATTCGAAAATCTCCTGATTTTTACATCTCAGATGATATTTTTCATTCCTGAGATGATGGAACAGAGATACCAGTGACCACGCAGGAACGTCAAGAACAAAATGAGAACAAATGTTCACGCCGTGAGAAGGATATCCATCCGGCTCTGAAAAACCTGATCCAGAAAAAACACCCTAAATGGTGTCGTGAGATGCGCACACTCTGTTGATCTGTTATCTTGCGTTAGCAAACCATCCGACCCGCAGTTCTATCTGACCAGCACTGCTAAAGGGTATTTGCGCTTGTCACTGCTGATGCGGTCCTGTTACGTATTACGGCACGTAATACGGAGTTGAAGCTATGGAAACGGTTGTCGTTCGCAAACAGGGTAATTCTGTCGGTGTTACTCTTCCGGCGGAAACGCGCATCCGCCTTGGCCTGGAGGTCGGGCAGGAACTCACGCTGGTCGAAATGGCCGACGGAATCAAACTGGTAAAGCGCAATCTCAAACTTGAACGCCAGATGCAGATGGCGCGCGAGACACTGCGTGAGCAGGCTGACGTTCTTCAGGAATTGGCCAAACGCTGATGCAGGATTTGCCTGAGTTTCTGGAGCCCGATGCGGTGCTGTTCATGCACGATCAGGCCCTGAAGGAATATGGTGGGACACATGCCCTCAAAAGCGAGAACCTGCTGCACAGCGCATTAGCGCGCGCCGAAAACCGCTGGCACTATGCTGAAACGCCTCGACCAGATACTGCGACTCTGGCGGCGGCCTACGCTTACGGCATTGCGCGTAATCATCCCTTCAACGACGCCAACAAACGGACAGCCTGGAGCTGCTGCATCCTTTTCCTTCGGTTGAATGGAACCCGTGTGCAGGCCAGCGCTCCGAAAGCCGTCGAGGCCATGGTGGCTCTTGCGTCTGGCGCAATGGAGGAAGACGCGTTTGCGGCGTGGCTGCGGCAGCATTTTCAAAATCAGTGATTCACATATTCTCGACATCGGACCAGATTTTCTTATGAGTACGACACCCCGCGCTGCCTCCCTGTCCTCCATGATCTGGCAGGTCGCCGATCTCCTGCGAGGCGATTTCAAACCAGCCGAATACGGTCGGGTCATCCTGCCCTTTACCGTTCTGCGCCGCCTTGATGCCGTTTTGGCTCCGACCCGTGACAAGGTGCTGAAGGAAAAGGAAAAGTGGGAGAGCAAAGGGATCGACCCAATGCCTTTCATGGAGAAAGCCGCAGGTCTGCGGTTCGTGAACACGTCTGACTTCACACTGAAAGGCGTGCTGGGCGATCCGGATAACCTAACCCAGAACCTCTCGGCTTATATCAACGCCTTCTCTCCTGCTGCCCGTGACATCTTCGACCACTTCCGCTTTACCGAACAGACAGACCGGCTGGCCAAAGCCAATCTCCTCTATCTGGTGCTCGAAAAATTCATCAGCTTCGACCTCAGTGATAAGGCCGTTGATAACCACCAGATGGGACAGGTGTTCGAGGAACTGATCCGCAAGTTCTCGGAAGCTTCTAACGAGACCGCTGGTGAGCACTTCACCCCGCGCGAAGTCATCAAACTGATGGTGAACCTGATCTTCGCCGAAGATGACAGCCTGCTGACCCCCGGCAACGCCGCCGTCCGCACCATCTATGACCCCACCGCTGGCACCGGCGGCATGCTCTCCGTTGCGGAAGAATTCTTGCTCGACCACAATCCGGACGCCCGCCTGACCATGTTCGGGCAGGAACTGAACCCGGAATCCTATGCCATCTGTAAGGCTGACATGCTGATCCGTAATCAGGATGTCAGCAATATCCGTCTGGGCAACACGCTCTCCGATGATGAACTGGCGGACCACAAATTCGATTACATGCTCTCCAATCCGCCCTTTGGCGTGGAGTGGAAAAAGGTCGAGAAGGCCGTTCGGGCCGAGCATGAAAAGCTGGGTTATGATGGGCGCTTCGGCCCCGGCCTGCCGCGTATCTCGGACGGCTCCATGCTGTTCCTGCTCCACCTTGTCCACAAAATGCGCCCGACAAAGGACGGTGGTTCACGCTTCGGCATTGTGCTGAACGGCTCCCCCCTGTTCACGGGCGCAGCTGGTTCCGGTGAGTCCGAAATCCGGCGCTTCGTTCTGGAATATGATCTGGTCGAAGCCATTATCGCACTGCCGACCGATATGTTCTTCAACACTGGCATCGCCACCTATGTCTGGGTGCTGACCAACCGCAAGCCAAAGAACCGTGAGGGCAAGGTGCAGCTGATCGATGCCTCCTCCTTCTGGCAGAAAATGCGCAAAAGCCTCGGCTCCAAACGCAAGGAAATGGGAGAGGACGACATCACCCTTGTCACTCGCCTGTTCCGCAATGCGCAGGAGGCACAGCTTGCCACCATCACCGGTGCGGATGGCACGCAGACACGCGCAGTCGTAACGCAGGGCGAGACGCCACCGGAAGCGCCCGAAGGCGGCAAGGTCCGGCTCGCGCCGTTGAGCCGCATCTTCAATAACAAGGATTTCGGCTATCAGACCATCACCGTGGAGCGCCCGCAACGCGATGAAGATGGTAATATCGTCCTCGGCCAGCGTGGTAAGATGAAGGGCAAGAAAATGCCCGATACCAGCTTGCGCGATACGGAAAACGTGCCGCTGAATGAGGACATTCACGCCTATTTCAAACGCGAAGTGCTGCCCCATGCTCCAGATGCGTGGATTGATGAGGACAAGACAAAGATCGGCTACGAAATTCCGTTCAACCGATATTTCTATGTGTTCGAACCCCCGCGCCCACTTGCGGAAATTGATGCGGATTTGAAAGAGGTAACCGCGAAAATCATGACGATGCTTGAGGAGCTTTCGGTATGAGTTTCCCGAAGTATCCGGCTTATAAGGACAGCGGGGTTGAGTGGATTGGGGAGATTCCGGTTGGGTGGGACGTCCTACCACTCAAGCGAATATTTTCTTTAAAAAACGGAGCAACTCCAAAGTCCGGTCAGAGTGATTTCTGGGACGGTGAAATTACGTGGATAACCCCTGCAGATTTAAATTCTGAACGACCCGAGATTATCACCCACTCAAAAAGAACTATTTCTGTAAAAGGCGCTGAAAGCTGCGCCGTCAGTATTGTTCCTAAAGGTAGTATTATTATTTCAACACGAGCGCCGATAGGAAGTATCGGACTCGCTGGGACCGATCTATGTACAAATCAGGGCTGTCGTTCCCTTGTTCCTGACAAAGGAGTGTCGTCCAAGTTTTTCCTCTATTTTTTTTATTCAGCAGTGTCTGAATTGCAAATTCTTGGGAAAGGTACAACTTTTCTCGAATTATCTTCGGATAGTCTAGCATCATTTCTATTATGCTTTCCACCACTCCCCGAACAGCAGGCAATAGCCAGCTTTCTGGATCGTGAGTGCGGAAAGCTTGATGCCCTGATTGCCGAACAGGAACGACTGATTGCCCTCCTTGCGGAAAAGCGGCAGGCTGTCATCTCCCACGCCGTTACAAAGGGCCTGAACCCCAACGCCTCCATGAAGGACTCTGGCATCCCGTGGATCGGGATGGTGCCGGAAGGGTGGGAAATGAAGCGGATTAAGGATTGTGGTTGTAGAATAGTCGATTGTAAAAATCGTACGCCAGAAAATCATCCAGCCGGAAAATTTTTTGTTGTAAGAACTTCTTGTATCAAGGACGGCGTTTTTATCCCTGATTCAGGATATTTTACAGATGAAGCCAACTTCGTTGAATGGACCGAAAAAGGCGTTCCTCAATTTGGTGACGTGCTATTTACACGCGAAGCCCCCGCTGGTGAGGCTTGTCTTGCTCCTGAAAATATTGAATTTTGTTTGGGGCAAAGAATGATGTTTATTCGACCTTTACCCCAAATACTTTCGAATAAATTCTTACTATATTCTATTTATGGAGGTCTTGCACGAGAGAGAATTATTGAGAGGTCAAAAGGAAGTACAGTTGGTCATTTGAGAGTGGGCGATGTAGGTGCATTGCCGCTGCTCCTACCACCTTATGAAACGCAACTTGCAATTGTCGATTCTTTAGAGGGCGAACTCTCAAATGTTCGAATTCTGACGGACGCTTCGCAAAAATCAATTGTTCTCCTCAAAGAACGCCGAGCTGCCCTCATCTCCGCCGCCGTCACCGGCAAGATCGACGTTCGCGCCCAGAGCAAGGCCGTTGCAGCATGATCGACACTAAAGGCCGCTCTCTGGAGCTTTTTTATATTGATGGTCATCCGGACGGGATGATTACCGCTGAACTCTTCAACTGGACGGGGCATGTGTTCGTCACGCCTCGCACGCGCCTGACGGAGGCGCTCAAACGGGAGGAAGCTGGTTACGCCGGGGTTTACCTGCTGCTGGGTGAGAAAGAAGGAGAAGACTTCGCCTATATTGGGGAGGCCGAGGATCTTGGTGTCAGGCTCAAGCAGCACGCGGCGGCGAGTGATAAGGACTGGTGGGAAACAGCCGTTCTGGTATCGGCCAGTGCTAACCGGCTAAACAAGGCGCATGTGAAGTATCTGGAAGCGCGGCTTATCGCTATGGCGCGGGAGATCGGGCATACACCGCTACATAACGGCAATTCTCCAAAGCTGCCGGGGCTGACGGAAGCGGATATTGCCAAGATGGAAGCGTTTCTTGCCAGCCTGATGGTGGTTTTGCCTGCTATCCGGGTGGATATGTTCATCCAGCGTAGCCGTCCGGCGGGGTCAACGACTTCTGCTGTCACCAGACAAGCAATCGCGGTAAATGAACAAAGCTCAGATTTAGAGCCAGAGTTCATTCTCAAATATCCGAAATATGAAATTGAAGCGCATGCTGTCTTACAGGATGGCGAATTTATCGTTCTCACCGGTTCTCGTCTCTACCCGTGTTGGCAAGGGAAGGAAGGAACAAGCTATCACCCACTACGTGATGAACTGGAGAGAGGCGGTGTTATAAGATCTGAGGGGCAGTCCGCTGTATTTGTGAAAGATTATGCTTTTTCCAGCCCAAGTGCGGCTGCAGCAATCATCTATGGACGCCCCGCGAATGGCCCGGACAAGTGGCATCAGGTCCACTCTGGGATCACTTATAAAGAATGGGAAAATCGTCAGCTTGATGCTCTTCCCACAGAGGATGCAGCTGAATGACCGATCTTCACAAGGAGCACCATCTAGAATCCGAAATTTGCGATTACCTTGGACGCTCCGGCTGGCTTTATGAGGAAGGCTCGGCGGCCCGATATGACGTGGGGCTGGCGCTGTTCCCTGAAGACCTGCTGGCATGGGTGCGCGAATGCGAGCCTGAGGCGTGGGAGACGCTGGAGAAAACGCATGGCGGCTCGGCGGGCGCCGTGTTGTGCCAGCGGGTGCGGGATGCGCTGAACACACGGGGCGCGCTGGTTGTTCTGCGGGACGGGCTGGACATTATAGGGCTGACGAAAACGCTGAAAATCTGTCAGTTCCGTCCAGCCCTGACAATGAACCCGCATTTGCAACATCGTTATGACGCCAATCGCCTGCGCGTGGTGCGGCAAGTGCGTTATTCAGCCAGCAACGGCAATGAACTGGACCTTGTTCTGTTTCTGAATGGCGTGCCGGTTGCGACCGCCGAACTGAAATCAAACTACACGCAGTCAGTTCAGGACGCGGTGGAGCAGTATTGCACCGACCGCCTGCCCAAGCCGCCGGGCAAGCCAGCAGAGCCGTTGCTGTCCGTGCCCGGCGGAGCGGTCGTGCATTTTGCTGTCAGCAACAGTGAAGTGATGATGTGCACGCATCTGGATGGCGCGCACAGCCGCTTCCTACCATTCAATCAGGGGAATGCTGGCGGTGCGGGCAATCCCAGCACTACGGCGTATCTGTGGCAGGATGTTTGGCAACCAGATTCATGGTTGGATATTCTGGGCCGCTACGTCATTCCGGTGAAGAAAAAAGGGAAGATCTCGGGCTGGATCTTTCCGCGCTATCATCAGCTTGCCGCCACACGGCTGCTGGTCTCCACTATTCTAAAGGAAGGACCGGGGCAGCGTTACCTAATCCAGCACTCTGCCGGGTCGGGCAAGACAAACTCCATTGCGTGGACGGCACATTTTCTATCCGATCTGCATGACGCGCATAATCACAAGCTGTTTGATACTGTCATTGTTGTTTCGGATCGTACCGTTCTGGACCGGCAGCTTTCGGAAACGATTGAGAGTTTCGAGCGCACGCGCGGCGTGGTGGCCTCGATTTCCGGCAACGGGGGTAGCAAGAGTCAGGAACTTGCGTCAGCCCTTCATGCGGGCAAGAAAATCATTATCTGCACGATCCAGACCTTTCCGTTCGCGCTGGAGGAAATCCGGCAGCTTGCAGCAACGCAGGGCAAGCATTTTGCTGTGATTGCGGATGAAGCCCATTCTTCCCAGACCGGGACATCGGCCAGTAAACTGAAGGCGGCGCTTTCATCCGGTGAATTGGCGGAGCTTGCCGACGGTGGAGAGGTCAGCACGGAAGACCTGCTGGCTGTGGAAATGGCTCAGAAGAGTGCGGCTGATGCGGGTATCTCCTTTATCGCTTTCACGGCAACGCCAAAGACCAAAACGCTGGAACTGTTCGGGCGCCCACCGCATCCGGATCAGCCCAAGGGCAAGGACAATAAGCCTGAGGCGTTCCATGTCTATTCCATGCGGCAGGCTATTGAAGAAGGCTTTATCCTTGATGTGTTGCAGAATTATATGTCCTGGAAACAGGCGTTTCGCCTGAGCCAGAACGGGCAGATTCTGGATGACGCAGAAGTCGAGGCTTCGGAGGCAAAGAAGGCGCTGATGAAGTGGGTGCGACTGCATCCCACCAACATCGCCGCGCGCGTGCAGATCGTGGTGGAGCATTTCCGTCAGAATGTGCAACCTCTTCTTGGGGGCAAGGCGCGCGCCATGGTCGTGACAGCCAGCCGCAAGGAGGCTGTGCGCTGGAAGCTGGCTATGGATCGTTACGTGAAGGAAAAGCATTACCCATTCGGGCTTCTCGCAGCGTTTTCGGGCGAAGTGGATGACCCGGAAAGTGGTCCGGAGCCCTTTACGGAAAGCAATATCAACCCGGCACTGAAGGGCCGCGACCTGAGGGAAGTCTTTGCTGAAGACCCATGGCGGATTCTGATTGTGGCGAACAAGTTCCAAACAGGTTTCGATCAACCATTGCTCTGCGGCATGTATGTGGATCGTAAGCTCGGCGGGATTCAGGCCGTCCAGACGCTTTCGCGCCTGAATCGCTGCTATCCGGGCAAAGACATGACATTCGTTGTCGACTTCGAGAACGATCCCGAAGACATCCTCAAGGCGTTCCAGAAGTATTACACAAAGGCCGAACTGGCGGATCTCAGTGATCCGAACTGCGTGGTAAACCTGCGCCACAAGCTGGATGACGCCGGGTTGTATGACCAGCCTGAAGTGGACCGAGTGGCCCACATCCTGACAAATCCGAAAGCAACGCAGCAGCAGCTTGATGCGGCTATTGTGCCGGTTAGTTCCCGTGTGCTGGTCCGGTATCGTGATGCCCGGCAAATTGTTCAGGCCGAACCGGAAGGTTCACAAAAGCGGAAGGAAGCAAAGGAACGCATTGACGGACTGGTTCAGTTCCGGAGCGATCTGGCATCTTATGTGCGGATGTATGAGTTTTTCAGTCAGATGCTGAACTACGGCAATCCGGATTATGAAAAGCTGTACCTGTTTGCAAAGATGCTGTGGCCGTTGCTGAAGTTCGACCGCGAGCGAGAGACCATTGACACAACGGCTTTACGTCTGACGCATCACCGTATGAAAGACCTTGGTAAGCAGAAGCTTGGGCTGAAGAACGAAGCTGGCGATGGGCTGGAGCCGATAAAGGAAGCCGGTTCGGGGCAACCGCAGGACAAGGTGAAGGTGCAGCTTTCCCGCATCATTGCGGCAATCAATGATTTGTTCGAAGGCGATCTGACGGATGGTGACAAAGTCGCGTTTGTCACTGGGTTAGAAACCAAGCTAGCAGAATCAGAAAAATTGCGAGAGCAGGCAAAGGCTAATACCAAGGATCAGTTCGCTAACTCACCTGACCTTCAGGAAGAAGGGCTGAATGCGACCATTGAGCTGATGGAAGCGCATGAAAAAATGGGCAAACAGATGCTGAACGATAGCGCGCTGCTGCGTGCCGTTATTGCTGCCATAGTGAAACAGGGCGGGCTATGGGAGGGATTTCAGGGGTAAAGCTGGTCGGAAAATTTGAGGCGACTCATCTTGAATGTGGATTAATTGCTCTGGGTCTTACTGTCTCCACAAAACCCGGAGCAATTCATAAACCTTGTCGGCGATGAAGGCCTTGGGATCGACTTCATCGAGCAATGGCACGGATTTTGGTGGTCAGTCCGCCACGGGACCGTCCTATGGCCTAATCCGTGCTCCTTTTTTTCGGGCTCCCGCACTATGCTGGTGAGCGCGGACAATCGTGCTGTCGATCATTATGTATTCGTTGTCATGGTCAGCAGCCAGATGCCGGAAAATCCGTTCAATCACACCGCTTTCACACCAGCAACGCAGCCGTTGGTGCACGCGTTATTCCAGTCCCCAAAGCGGACGGACAGGTCACGCCAGAGAATGCCTGGCGATAACGATACAGCACGGCTTCCACAAACAGACGGTATCCGCAGCCATCCCACCGACATGACCTTCACGCCCTAGGAAAAACGTATATTGCTACCATGTTGAGATGTCATATTAATGCCACCCCCCTATGCGGCAGTGAGGACGGTCGGTGGCGTTACGTCTCATCAGACGTGTTTCTAAGCCGCCTATGCGGCGGTGAGGGTTCTGGTGGCAATACGGTGTATTCCGCCTCTTTTCTAAGCCGCCTATGCGGCGGTGAGGCGCCACCTGATTAATCATACTCTGCACGGACTTTTCTAA
Source organism: Acetobacter sp. AAB5 (assembly GCF_050106715.1). Taxonomy (NCBI): domain Bacteria; kingdom Pseudomonadati; phylum Pseudomonadota; class Alphaproteobacteria; order Acetobacterales; family Acetobacteraceae; genus Acetobacter; species Acetobacter sp. AAB5. The sequence goes on along the minus strand of NZ_JBNIEW010000003.1, from coordinate 316,959 downwards.
GCCGCCTATGCGGCGGTGAGGCCGTGTTTTGAAACAAAACGGGCTTGTTGTCGTTTCTAAGCCGCCTATGCGGCGGTGAGGACAGGTTCCCAATACAGCACTGGCTGGTTTTGTTTCTAAGCCGCCTATGCGGCGGTGAGGGCGTTTTGCGTCTTGTTGTGCATCTCGATATTTTTCTAAGCCGCCTATGCGGCGGTGAGGACGTTTACCAGAATGGCGCATGGGTCCTTGATTTTCTAAGCCGCCTATGCGGCGGTGAGGTAGAGAGAAACCGGCACTATGTGACGGAAAACCGCCAGAAACCCTCCGTTTTCGCCTTGACCCCTTTTTTTTAGGGCTTTTTCAACTCATTGATTTTCCACGAAATTTGTGGGTAGCAAAAAAAGAGGGTCTCAATTCCGGTGGACACTGCTACGACTGCAGAAGAACGTCAACATTATAATTGGGGGCTATCTGTCCCATGCGAGAAATTTCTCCTTCATCTCTTAAGACCATTCTGCACTCCAAACGGGCTAACATTTATTATCTAGAATACTGCCGGCTTCTCGTGAATGGAGGTCGCGTTGAGTACGTGACAGACGCAGGCAGGAAACGGCTCTATTGGAATGTGCCGATTGCTAATACTACCACGATGCTCCTTGGGCCTGGCACCTCGATTACGCAAGCGGCGGTCCGAGAACTTGGGAAAGCTGGCGTCATGATCGGGTTTTGCGCGGGGGGAGGAACACCACTTTTTGCTGGGACGTCTGGCGTAGCAGATTTTTGTTGGATCGCTGCTCAAAGCGAATACCGTCCTACGGAATATGTTCAAGCATGGATGTCCTTCTGGTTCGATGACGCAAAACGTCTTGAAGCGGCAAAAATGTTCCAGATCATGCGTTGCGAAAAAATAGCTATCGCATGGAAGTCACCCCGCCTTCAGAAAATCGGTTTTACGCCAGACTATGGCGCTCTTGATGATCTGCTTCGTGAAGCCCAGGTCGCCATTCGTGCATCTCCAGATACCCAGACGTTGCTGCTTGAGGAAGCGCGGGTAACGAAGTTTCTCTTTCGCATGGCGGCTTCTGCGGTCAGCTATGGAAAATTTACCCGTTCCCGGAATGGTGATGCTGGCGATCCAGCAAACAGATTTCTCGATCATGGAAATTATCTGGCCTATGGCCTTGCTTCCACGGCTTTGTGGGTTCTTGGCATATCACATGGTTTTGCAGTGTTGCATGGCAAGACAAGGAGAGGTGGGCTAGTGTTCGATGTTGCGGATCTTGTAAAAGATGCTCTGATCCTGCCTCAGGCCTTCATATCGGCTATGCGCGGAGATGAGGAAGCTACGTTCCGCGCAGCCAGTATAGATACTCTTGTCGATGGTCATGCTCTTGATTTCATGATTGAGGGAGTCAAGGCAATCTGCACAGGTCTAAAAATTAAACACCAGATTTCATGAATATTCTGCTGATTTCTCAGTGTGACAAACGTGCGCTTACTGAAACACGCCGCATTCTGGATCAGTTCGCGCAGAGGAAAGGCGCACGAACGTGGCAAACCCGAATTACTGAGCAAGGGCTTGAGACACTTCGAGTTCTCCTTCGCAGCACAGCGCGACGAAATACTGCTGTTGCGTGCCATAAACTAACAGGGGCGAGTGGAGCCGATGTTTTGTGGTTCGTTGGTGACCGCAGTCGCTTCGATGAAGCCGGCAATGTCCCTACAAACACAACGGTCCATGACATTTTACGAACAGATGATGAAACCACATGGAGGTCGAAGGATATTGTTCTTTTGCTGTCTCAGATGGCCGGATTGTTCCATGATCTTGGCAAAGGCAGTAAGGAATTCCAAGATAAGCTGCGAGCTCGTGTTCCCAAAAGAAGTCCGTATCGTCATGAGTGGATTTCTGTTCGTATGCTTGCTGCTTTTGTCGGGGATTCTGACAACGACAGGGGGTGGCTCGAACGTCTAGCGGATGCTCCAGCTCATGCGGATCGGTGGACCGATCCGGCGTTTTTCGTGCGCGATGATGCCAGGAGCGGACAGTATATGCCGTTTTCACGGCTCCCGCCGCTTGCTGCCAGTGTAGCGTGGCTCATAGTATCACATCATAGACTTCCTCTGGTTCCAGTGATGAAAGGCGGCAGGCAGGAATGGTTAGGGAAAGAAGCTCCTTCTTTTTCTTTGTCTCGTCTTACCAAGCCGCTTTCGGAGATTACAGCGCAATGGAACAGTCAGGTCCATGACGATGATGATCCAGACGATATAGAAGCATGCTGGCGCATGGCTGGGAAGCAGGAAGATCATCCGGTGTACGACAGAAGGTGGGGAGCTTCTGCACGGCGTTTTGCTCTTAAAGCAATAGAGATGCTGGATCGTGATGGCGATGTCTTTGGTAAGGATGCGGCAGTTCCGCAGGATGCCTACGTTCTGTATCTTGCCCGGCTCAGTCTTATGTTGGCAGACCATCATCATTCCAGCTTACCTTGGACTGGAAAGATGTCGAAGGTTCCGAAGCAGACATTGTTTGCGAATACAGACAACAAAGGGTGCCTGAAAGAACCACTGACAGATCATCTTCTTGGTGTGGCGCGCGCGGCGGGCCAGGTGACTTATGCTCTTTCTTCGGTTAGGCAGTCGCTTCCCGCTATCAGACGTCATCGTGGCCTGCGGAAACGTTCATCTATCGACCGGTTTCGCTGGCAAGATATAGCGGTGGATGAAGCTCACTCCTTGCGTGTCCGGTCGGAAAAAGGCGGGGCATTCATTGTCTGCATGGCTTCCACTGGTTGTGGTAAAACCATTGCAAATGCCAAAATAGTAAATGCTCTTTCCAATGAACGTAATGGTCTGAGGTTGACCTATGCTCTCGGTCTGCGATCTCTGACACTGCAGACAGGAGAAGCTTACCGGAAAGAAGTTGGTTTCGCCGCATATGATCTTGCTATTCTTGTTGGAGGAATTGCCAGTCGCGCACTGTTCGAACATTACGCGGACCAAGCGGCAGCATCGGGATCAGAATCAACGCAGTCCATCATGGACAAAGGCTATGTCGTGGAAGGAGGATGCGAAAGCTCTCATCCGGTCATAGGGCGATTGGTCGGGGATAAGCAAAGTGAGAAGCTTCTAGCGTCTCCAGTGGTCGTTTGCACGGTTGATCACATTGTACCTGCTACAGAATCCCTTCGGGGGGGACGTCATATTATCCCGGCTTTTCGGCTGATGACATCCGACCTCGTCATTGATGAACTTGATGATTACGATCTCAGCGATATGCCTGCTCTGACGCGACTTGTGCATCTTGCCGGACTTCTTGGAGCACGCGTGATCCTCTCGTCTGCCACCCTTCCTCCAGCGATGGTCGAAGGTATGTATGAGGCCTATCAGATCGGGAGGAAATGTTACGATGAAAATCATGGCCAAGACGGTAGTGAGTGGCTTGGTGTTTCCTGCATGTGGGTGGATGAATTTTCCTGTATATCGGGTACGCCTTCGGATGTTGCCGCCTTCCTGAAGAAGCATGAAGAGTTTGTTTCAGCACGGGCATCCGAACTTGCAGGATGTCCCGCTCTTCGGGTTGCTGAGACTGTGCCCCTGGACATCTCTGCAGGAAGTGAACGCCATGAGGTGTTGGAAGCTTATGCAAAGACCATTCTTACCTCATCTCTGAGAATGCATGAGCGCCATGCCGGAGCTGATCCTGCTACAGGTTGCCGGGTCAGTTTTGGCCTTGTGCGCATGGCGAACGTGGAGCCGGTTTTTGACGTAGCGCGGATTCTTTTTCGGGCAGATGACATACCAGGTGTGCGCGTCCATCTCTGCGTTTATCACTCACGATTTCCGTTGGCGCATAGAGCGGCAATAGAAAACATGCTGGATCGATCGTTTACCCGCAAGAAGCCGAATGCTGTTTTTTCCGAGCCGGAGATCCGCGCTGCAATTGATGCTGCTCCGGACAAGGAACACATCTTTATTGTGCTTGCATCGCCTGTGTGCGAAGTCGGCCGCGACTGGGATGCCGATTGGGCTGTTATAGAGCCATCATCTGTTCGGTCTGTGATACAGTTGGCTGGGCGCGTTCAGCGGCACCGTCGCCTGATTCCAGTCTTCCCGAATATGGCGATCCTCGATATGCCGGTTCGGGCGATCTTGAAGCCATCTGAGGCGGCCTTCTGTCGGCCGGGGTTTGAGGGACAGCAAGGTGAATTCCGGCTTGCGACTCATCATGTGCATAATCTCCTTAATGAGGGCTTCGTAAGACATATCGATGCACGTCCGAGGATATGTCCTCCGCCCCGCTCTGAATGGCATTCCACAACAAGTCTTGCAGATCTAGAACAGGCAGCTGTAGTGCGCAGCATGGTGCCGGCAGCAGGCCATCCATCTCAGGCGGGGGGCTTGGCACCTTCTCCAGAAGGGTCTCGTCGTCAGCGCTTTCAGGCGGGATCCAAGTTTCGACCTGCGAAATTCATGTCTTACCTCGTGTGGAAGTTCCCGCAGGCATTGATGACCGGTCTTCTTCAGCAGCAGCAGCCGTTTCGCGCATCATCGGGAAAAGATGTGACGCTTGTGCTGGTGCAAGACGAAGACGGAATTCCTCGACTTTACCGTGAAGACGGGAAGATTGGTAAGCGTCTGTATGTTCCCATTGAAAAAAGTCTACGGCATAATGTGCACCTCAATGCACCTCATGCATGGGTTCCTGTAGCGAAATATGGCGTTAAAATGCGAAGTGTCGATGGCACAATATCACCTATGCAGGCAGCGCTTCTGTCAGTTCGCGTTCCGCAGTGCGATCTTGGCTGGCGCTATCATCCCGTTCTCGGTTTTGCTTGTTACCGGGGTGGTGAATAAAAAAGGAATCTGCTGTGTCACCACAATCTGAAAGAACACAGGCTTTCAGGAGGGCTATCTCCGACTTTATTGAAGAGCGGCGGACGGCAAAAAAAGTGCCGAAAGGCGATCCGCGCTACGATTATCAGACATGGGTCAAGAAAGCCGCGACAGACGCGTATGCGATTCAGTTTGCCACGCACGTTGCCAAGATTACACATTCATCTTCACAGGCGAGCAGTATTTATGCACCGCCAGATACGCTTTCGCACTGTGATGCCGTAGCGCGTAATGCACTAGGAGAAAATTTTCCTGAAGATGCATCTGCGCAAAACGCAGCTGCTCTTTATGTGGTGGCATTTCTCAATCTTAAGGTCGAGGGAAAACGGCTGCTCAATTACGTTATGTCTGCAGACACAGCGCTACGAGATGCGCTGGCACAGACCAACGAGCAGGGTGATGAAATGATGGAGGCGTTTGCGTCTGTCGTAGCTCCGCCCAAAACGTTACGCGTCGATACCCTAATGAAACAGGTGCTCTGGCTGACCGGGAATGATCCAGTAGAAGATCAGGACTTCATAGTTCTTGCGCCGCTGGCATGCAGTTCGCTGATGCATAAATTATACACGTCTGTGCAGTCTGCTAATTTTTCGGAAGAGAGCAAGGAGGCTAGGAAGGCACGACGAGAGGGTAAACCATCAGACCATCCCTGTATCTTTTATCATGATGTTGTCGAATGGCATGTAGGAGGTGCTAATCCGCAGAATGTCTCACCACTTAATTCCGCTCGACGAGGCATTAGTTATCTTCTGTCATCATTACCGCCCAAATGGAAAGCGCGCTCTGTTCCTGACTTAAGGGGACGAGACAGTGCTGTGCCTATATTTATCAGGTCGCATCGTGTCTGTGACATTGTTAAGGAATTAGCGACATTCCTGAAGACCAGGCCAGCACCAAATCTTGAAACAAGAAAACGGCGTGAAATTTTTGAGGATGATCTGTGTCAAGCTCTCGCGGAATTTACTGAGTCTGTGCGTGCCTACGAAGGCTCAGGATGGACAGAAGCAGTTGATTGCCGTCTTTCGTGGGCAGAAAAAGTATGGCTTGATCCCGGTTTTGTAGATGGAGATATCCATGAAGCAGGATGGCACGACCGATGGGTGGATGAAGTCAGTACGCGCATTGCAAATGCGCTGAATGCGGCTCTGGCAAAGCAGGGTGTTGTCGGTATGGGGGATGTGGAATTCATGCATTGGTACCGGGTGCTTCTCACTGGCATGGTTCATGGAGGCATGACATGAGTAAGTTACCGAATTTTACGCATGGTCTGGTGTTGCCCCGCCTGTGGGTACAGAATGCCAACGCTATTTCCAGTCCGATGACACATGGATTTCCATCGATTACCGCATTTATGGGATTTATGTGGGCGCTTGGGCGCAGATTGCACCAAAACGGAATACAGGACGTATTTTTCGAAGCCGTTGGCGTAGTGTGTCATGATTTTCAGGAATTAACAGGAGGCAATGGCTTTAGGAAGGCGTTCAGGCTTACCAGAAATCCTCTCACGAAGAGCGGAGCCACGGCGCCTATTATTGAAGAAGGACGCATCCACCTCGATATCTCAATCGTATTCGGTGTTACATGTGAGCGCTGGCGCACAGATAATAGTGAGACCTACGCAAAGGATTTAGGAATCATCCGCGAAATTGTCTCTGGGATGCGTTGTGCCGGTGGTTCCATTATGGCCCATCATGGAATTGGTACAATTATACCGGCGCCATGGATATTCGATGCGCCGGTCGATGACGAAGACCGATCCTATCAGCGGTTACGCTACCGTTTGATGCCTGGGTTCGCCTTGATCGAAAGACAGGACGTTCTGACGTCCCGTTTGAAATACCTTCGTGCCATCTCACCGCAAGCTAACCTGATGGATGCTTGGCTTTCGATGTGCCGCCACGAATGGAAGTGGGTTCCCGCTGACCATGAGGGCGATATTGAAAATGGTGAGTGGAAGAGCGAAGCGTCGCGCGATTGGCTGGTGCCAATCACCGTTGGGTATGCCGGACTTTTGCCAGCCTGTCCGGCGGGAACGGTTGAAGGGGCTAGGCAGTCTGATGTGCCGTTCCAGTTCGCTGAAGCTTTGTATTCAATAGGAGAATGGATTAGTCCTCATCGGCTATCATCTCCGACCAGTTTGCTCTGGCATGCGGAGAGCGACCCGGTAAAGGGAATATATCGTTGCTGTAACGCGGCCTGATGACGATTGATTTTCCTTCAGTCTTATTCATCACAAAAGGATTTTCTCGATGACGGACCTCTCACGCGCATCTTCGAAGAGCATTCCTGTAAACGAAATCTCCAATCCATCTGTTCTTGCCTTTGAACGCAAAATTGACCCGTCCGATGCCATCTTCACATCAGGCAGTGGCGAACCGATTATTCTGCGGGAAAAAGCGGTGCGTGGCACAATTTCCAACCGCATCAAAAAAGAGAAGGATGCCGATCCAGCGAAACTGGACGCGGCGATTGAATCGCCTAACCTTCAGACCGTTGATGTAGCAACGTTGCCTGTCGATGGAAAAGGTGCAGACACTTTGGAGGTCACGTTTAATGTGCGCGTGATAGGAAATGTGGGCGATCCTTGCGCCTGCAATGAACCTAATTATCGTAATCGACTACGGAGCGTTGTGGACGAATATGCCGCGCGTGATGGTTTTCGCACTCTTGGTCTGCGTTACGCTGAAAATCTCGCGAATGCGCGCGCATTGTGGCGCAACCGCCTGAGTGCACAGTCTATTGAGACAACAGTGAAATTTCTTCAGGATGGCAAAACTGCCAAAGCATGGACTTTCGATAGCTTCTCATTGCATCTGAATGAAGCTGGCCTCAGTAAGAATAGAGATGTCATAGAACTTGGAGAGGTGATTGCAGGCGCTCTCGCTGGGAAAAGCCTTGTGTTCTTGGAAGTGGTATCCAGAGCCCAGATGGCCCCAGGACTAGAAGTGTTTCCATCACAAGAACTCATCATGGAACGCACGCGCAATGGCAAAAGTCGGACGTTGTATGCAGTCGAGACGAAATCCGGGCCAGTTGCCGCACTGCATTCGCAGAAAGTTGGGAATGCGTTGCGGACTGTCGATACGTGGTATCCTGGAAGTGACGGTATGCCAATTGCCGCCGAGATGTACGGGGCCGTGACGACCATGAGCAAGGCGTTCCGCCAGCCCCGCCAGAAGCGCGACTTCTATAATCTTCTCGATGGCTGGATGCTTAAGAACAAAGTGCCCTCAGAGGGGGATCAGCATTATGTTATGGCATGTATCATTCGCGGTGGTGTCTTCGGCAGCGCCGAATAAAGGGCCATTCAATGTTGAGTCACTACATTCAGATCAGGTGTTTATCGCCAGATCAGGAGATTTTGGCGTCTGATATCATGTCGCGTCTTTTCTATCGTTTACATGGTGCTATTGCGAGCCTTCAGACTTCTGAAATTGGGGCGAGTTTTCCGAATCATACATTGACGTCAGTAGGCGATGTACTACGCGTACATGGATCGGAAAATATACTTACCAGGGTTCTTGATGGTGGATGGCTGTTTCGGATGGAAGACTACACGCTTTCTTCAGGGATCATGGTCGTGCCGGAACAGGTGAAATACAGATGCGTAAGTCGTGTACGCGCGAAATCAAGTGCTCCACGCCTACGACGGCGGTTGATGCGTCGACATGATATTTCAGCGGAGGACGCAGAGCGTCGCATTCCGGACAGCGTTGAAAGGCGGTTGCAGTTTCCTTCGATTTTAATGTGCAGTAAAGGAACATCTACTTTTTCATATCCAATCTTTATCAAACATGGTTCGCTTTTCAATATGCCTGTCCCCGGAGAATTTTCAGGATATGGCCTGAGTTCGAAAGCGACAATCCCGTGGTTTTAAGCGGTGGAACAGTTGGTGGTATTGTGTAGAGAACGGGTAAACATCAGGAGAGGGCCGCAGGAGTAGTCATACTTGGATGATATTATTGTTTTGGTACCGGGTTTTCTCCAGTGCAATGGCAGAAGTTCATGGAGGCGTGGATTTGGCATATTGTTGCTACGGGCGAGAACGTCTGTAAGGCTTGCTTTGGGATCGACATGGTTCAGCCAGATCAGGGAAAATACATGGCGGCAGTGCGTTCTCCACTCCGGTCTGATCCGGCGAACAACCATGCTTTCCTACCGAGGGCTACAGGCAAAACCTCTGGTTCCTGATACGTTGTAATCCATTTATGTCGGGTCAACTTCCCTATCCCGAGATCCTGCGCAATACGAACCCGGGTTAGACGATTACTCAGGGAAAGTCTGACAACTTCGCGCTTAGATTCTTTCGTATGCTTCGTCATCAAAGCAGTCTTCTTCCGCAAACCATAACAGGCTCAGTTCATCAGCACTCAACTAATACAAGTTCAGAATTACCCTAATCTATACGCAACCGGGCAATCCGCAGCAGAACGCCTATATTGAACGCTACAACAGAACTATTCGACAGGAATGGCTGGAGCAGTATCTTGTTTGAAAGCATTCAGGTTTACAGGAAATCGCGACACAATGGCTCTGGACATATAACCATAACAGACCCTACATGAGGAAATGTGGGTTATCCCCCGCCCAGAAACTAAAAACAGCTGCTTGAATTCTCATTCAACGTCCCTCTAAAAATGGGGGATGAACAGATCTCTTGTGAAGACGCTCCACACGGCAATCAGACTACACAGCTGACAGCAGAACATCTCACACCAGAAGTCTCCAATGCCTCTCATAAGTCATCTTTAACCTCATCAGTTCTGATAATTTAAGCTACTGCTTTCAATTCATAGTCCACATGAAACCCATCGTAGGGAAATACGGCTTTATTTCCGACCTTTTCCAGTAGGCCTGCTGCCAACAAGATTTGAATATCACCGTGAGTAGCCTTCACGTCCCGTCCAATGAGCTTACTCAGACCTCTTATCGACATGGGTTTTCGACCTGCCATCACCTGCAACAATTCCTGACGGCGTGGTGTCAGCGTTCTCCACATGAGATCAAGCATTATGAATGTATGTCGGGGCTCCTATTTTTTACCTTCAAACCCTGCTGCCAATCGTTTGCCTACTTCATCCAAACCATCGAAACCAATCAGAAGAATTCCTTTCTTCTTCTGGCTACGCAGAGCGTCTTTCATTTCAACCATTCTCTCACATCCTCCAAAAAATTATCTTTTAGGGTCTGCAAATCTTGAAATATGTAAGAAAATTCTACAACTCCTATGTGCTGATGGCCTCCTTTTCCTGACTCATTGTCATATCGCAGAATGCATTTACCATCCGATATCAGAGCCAGACAATACTTGTAGTGGTGCAAACTGCCTCTCAAGGGAGAAGGACCCCCAGACCACCAATTCGATAAACACCCGTTCTAAAAGGGTGATTTTCTCTTTTATAATGGAACAGACTTTCGTCATGGCGTGAATCATAATTTATTTAAGGTGTTGTCGTTGTTCACAACAACAACGATTCCTTGCGCACTACGGCACCACTAACGTAACACCGACTGTCTGAAATAATTATTCTATATCGGTCTTTACTCCAAACTCCGTCTTTTTCTGAAAATCAGCCCCTTCCCTCCACCTACTTGTGATAATTCCACTTATCGCACGTAGGTCGGGCACCCGGAAAAAGGAAGGTTTGTCGAAATTCCTTAATTAAGTTACAAGCCAAACGGTGTAATGACGATCTGTCGGCCCCATGATCTTACTTTCGGATGCAGCCACATCACATAAGTCTCTGGCGTGAGTGGTTTACAGGCAATCTGACATTCTGAAGGATCCCAGAAAACCCGGTCTTCAAAAAACTGGTGATCGGACAATACTACCGAAGCAAGCACGATGATGCCGGCTGCCAGCGAAACTGGCAGCATAGCCGGCGTATAACGGAAAGAAGCTTTCTTTCCTGTCTGGCTGCTCCAGCATCCAGCACAGCGGCTGCATCCGTCTTTTGTCACTTAGAAAAAGACAGATGGCTCTGCGATAAAATCCGTCTGGTATGGAAAGATAATTTCTGCGTGTATGGGGCGCGCAAGGTCTGACACCAACTCAGACACGAAGGCAGGAATATCGCCCGCTACACGGTAGAGTGGCTGATGCGTCAGCATGGAACTGAAAGATGCCATGCGTGGCAAGGGTGTCAGAACCACCAATCAATAAAATATCTTAGAGATAATAACTGCACCTTCCATCAATACTTACAGGCACTTCACCTTTAACTGTAATACGCCTAAGTTCTCTGCGGTGTTGATCAAAATCTGCAGGAGCATAATGCTGGGTACTACGATTATCCCATATTGCCACATCTCCTGGTTCCCATCTCCATGTAACAGTATTTTCAATTTCTGTAATATAACCCTGAAATATTTCGAAAAGTGCATTTGTTTCTTTAGTAGAAAACCCATCCAATCCAATCACAAAATGCCCCAATACCAGACTTTTTTCTCCACTTTCTGGATGAACCCTTACAACGGGATGGGCTGTTTTATATATGTTAGATATAAATTCTTTTCTGAAAGCCGACATTTCTTCTTTTCGGCTATCAAATTTATAATAATTTGTATCATAATCATTAGAATGAATGGCCCACGCAGCATCTGCGAATGCTTTTAATGGTGCAGGCAATGCCTCATACGCGGTTGCTGTATTTGCCCAAATTGTTGTGCCTCCGTATGGGGGAATATGTAAAGCCCGCAAAATTGAGGCTTTTGGATAATTTGTCATAAACGTAACATCTGTATGCCATGAATCTGTTGAACGCCCATAGCGAGATTTAAGCTCAAACATATATTTTGTACCCTTGGGCGGTGCTATGGTTGGGTGTAGAATAGGTTCACCAAATACGCAGCTTAAACGTTCATGCTGCTCATCATCCAAAAACTGTTTTTTTAGAAAAATGACCTTATTTTTTATAAGTTCCTTATTCAAAAAGTCTTTTTGACCTTCTGTGATCTCTTTTTTTGCGTCAATCCCATAAATAACAGCTCCTAATCTTGATCCAACTTTTTCAGAAATAAGATGCTCTGTATTGAGTGTTTCGGACATTACAGTATTTCCTCTAGGTTAGGACTAGATAAGAGAGAACATTGGGGAAGAATTCTGGCTATGTAGACCCTTACCAGATGGGTGTGGAATTTTGATACATGACACCAGAATGCCACTTACAAAGAAGAGAAATGCATAAATATGGATAACACCAGCAACGCCGATAAATGGCTGGAAAATATAAACAATAAGTGGCCCCAGCCATACGCTACACCCCGCTCCTAGGTTAAGAAACGACATAGCAACCCCTTTCTTTTCCGGTAAAAGAGATGGCGTTAAGGCCGAAAGAGGGACATATCCGGCTAATGTAAGGCCAAACAGAATTGCGGCTACGTACACGCTCCATGGATGGCTATGCCCATATAAGGCCGGCACCCAATATAGCAGGGCGCAAGCAAAGCTGCTTCCTATGCCACCAGCCCACAAAACAGTTCCACGCCAAGACAAACGATCACTTACGGCCCCTAAAAGCACGTTAAAAACGATATTACTGGCAAAAATGGTTTCTAAAAAATGGATCCATAATTCGTTTGATAATCCAAGCGTTTGCACAAAATAGAATGGCATGAATACGATAATACCATGCGTAGCTGCTGAATTAATTGCTCTGATAATGCATACAAGCAGCAAAGAAGGGTGTGCGTATCCGTCCTTCAGAAACTGCAAAAAATGTTTATCCTGCTGTATAGATAAAGCCTTTGGCTGATCCAAGTTGTTGGGCAAAGCAATTACACTCAGGCTTCCACCTAGTATAACAACGCCTAGTGCAACCCAAAAAGTAAGATATTCTCCTAGTATCGGTAAGCTTGCAGCAGCTACAACAGTGCCGAGTGTGGGCAGCCCACACGTAAAGCAAAACCAGAAAATGCCAGAAGCCAACCCTCTTTGCTCTGCATTTACTTCTTTAACAATAAGAGTGAGAATACCGTATGCTAATAAAGGGTACCCGAACCCTCTGATACTGTATGTAAGCAAGATACCCCATGCTGTATGCGATGGCAGCGCCCAGGCCAAAAAAAGCACTTGTGGCACCACCCATAATATCACACCTGCAATAATCACCTTGCGGCAGCCCACATACTCGCACAGCAATCCAGCGCCCCATGCAGAAATTGCAGCAGCAAAGCCATATAATGTAAAAATAAATGCTACCTGATGCTCACTTATGCCTGAGGAGACCAGAAATGGTGACAGGTAACCAACTTCCACCCCATCTCCAATCATAAAAAACAAAAGCCCCAGATACTGCATACCAAAATCACGTGGCATTTTTCCTGCTTGTGGTAAGTATTGCACCATCAGACTGTTTCTTTCAGGCTGGAATTTTCTGATCAAACGCATAGCGTGCAGCCGGATGATCTGCTGAGGGACGGCCATTTTCGTTATTAGGAAAGAACTTTTCTCTTAAGGTTGCTCCTTGATCGCCCCGAATACGCCCGCGCTTTTTAAGTTCTGGAATAACCAGACGACCAAAATCTTCAAAGCTTTCTGGATTAACAAGCTGAATCAAGTTGATGCCGTCAGTCTCGGTTTCATCCAACCACTGTTCCAGATCATCCGCCACGGTTGTGGCTGAACCTATAAATGTACGTACGCGCCCAAATCCATTTTGCGGATTAGTGGCTTGAGCCAATGTCCATTGGCGCCCACTGACTTGCGGATCAAATTGACGTAGAACAGATTGGCTGGCTTCCGTATTTTGGTAACGAATTACATTGTCAGGAGCCGTTTGCGAAAAATCTACACCTGTCATGGATGAATAATGGATAATTGATGCTATAGGGTCATAATATCCATAATATTCCTCAAACTTTTCCCATGCGGCTTCATCTGTTTCTGCTGTCACAACGGCAACCGCTGTAATAAATTTTATGTTTTCTGGTTTTCTTCCATATTTCACTGCCTGAGCACGGATACGGCGCACGTTTTCTCTCACGCCATTTGCGCCTGCTCCTACAACAAAAATAATCTCGGCATGCTTGGCGGCAAAGTCTGAACCACGGGCAGACGTGCCGGCTTGCAACACTACAGGCACGCGTTGCGGGCTGGGCTGTACAACATGCCCATCTGGCACGGTAAAATACTTACCTTTATGCTGAATGGAATGTACCTTGGACGGATCTGTATAAATACTTTTTTCCAGATCAGTATTCCGGATAACAGCATTATCCTCCCAAGACCCTTGCCAAAGTTTGTAAGTAACATCCATAAACTCATCAGCAAGATTATAACGCTCATCATGGACCATCTGATGGCCTAACCCAAGATTGCGCGCGGCACTTTCTTGCTGCGATGTCACAACATTCCAACCAATACGCCCATTGGTAAGATGATCCAACGTGCTGAACTTACGTGCGGCCTGATAAGGATGTTCATACGTTGTGGAAAGTGTAACGCCAAATCCCAGCTTTTTTGTTGCTGCAGCCATTGCGGAAACAAGCAGGAGTGGGTCAATTAAAGGTGACTGAATGCCATGCTTGAGAGAGGGCGCAGGACTTGCACCATAAACATCAATAAGCCCCAAAGCATCTGCTATAAACAGGCAGTCAAACCCAGAAGTTTCTAGAGATCGTGCAAGTTCAACCCAATACTCAACGTTTGTATATCTATATGTTCTATCCCGTGGATGACGCCATAGCCCGTAATTAAGGTGTGATACGGTGGCCATGGTAAACGCATTGAGAATGATTGGATCTGTTTTTTGTGCGGTATAAGCCATGCTGAGATTTCCAAATAAGAAATGGTAAAACAGACGTTCAAACAGTCCCTACGCGCCATTGACCGGGCGGTGGATTGCCGTTCACCAAGTAATCTCCCACAATTCTGGTGCGATAGACCCGTGGATTATGGCAACCAATTGTACGGATATTGCGCCAATATCTATCTAGTGCAGCGCTGCGTAATGTTGCTGTGCCTCCCAAGGCATCAAACAACAAAGACGTTGCATTTAACGTAAGCGGAAAGATAATTTCCTGAGCTTGCCAGATTTCGAGTTCTGCCTTGATAATATCGGGGCCTCTTTCTTCATCTTTCTTATCTACTGCAGCTTGCAGCGCTTCTGCTGCGTGCCTGACAATAGATCTGGCTGCATGTGCGGCAGACGCAACCTGTCCCACAATTTCCAGAATTTGAGGGTCTTGTGCAGGTAATTCGTGGTTAGCGTGGCTAAAGGCTCGTTTTCTGTTTTTTACAGCTCCCGCAATATCCAAAGCTGCCGCTTGCGTAATGCCCGCCACTGTTGCGAGATGATAAAGTTGGAAAAATGCTTGAGAATATGGAAACTCGGTATTGCCATAACGCAAGATATCATCATGCACTCGCACATCTTGAAAATGCGCTGTGCCACTTGCTGTTAATCGCTGGCCAACCCCATCCCAATCATCAACAATGCTCAACCCAGAATCATGGCGAGAGGCAAGGCATTTAACTGTCTGTCCATCCTGTGTAGAGGCTGTAACAGTCAACCAATCGGCATATAAAGAGCCAGTTGTGAAAAATTTACTTCCATTGATCACAAAATGTTCATTCTTGCGGGAAACCGTAGTGGCAAAGCGATCTCGCCCAGTGCCTTTTTCGGCTGCGGCTGCTCCTGCTGTTTCCCCTTTTCCGACACGCTCAAACCATTGGTCTGTATAAGCGGAAGGTTGTTCAAACAGCAGATGTTCTACAAAGCCAAAATGTGCACGCAGGGCCTGTGCCACATTTGAATCTGCTGTTGCCAGATCAATAACTGCAGAAAACAATTCAGAAAGTGGACGCCCAAGCCCGCCATACTGTGCAGGCACGCGTAAAGCAGTAAAACTACTTTGTTTTAGTCGCTTGATCGCCTCAAAAGGGAGCACGCGTTCAACCTCAGCCTTGGCAGACTGTTGGCGAATATCTTCCAGCAGTACAGCATATCCACTTATTTCTGTCGGATATTGCAAAGGAAATGCTTCCTCCCACAAAACAGCGCTCCGCTCCTGCTCAACAGATCTATTTCGCTTCAACACCTTAAACCTCCCGCGCAGAATGGTTCTGCCATTCTGTTTCTAATTTTGTTTCCACAAAAAGAGGTTTTCCCGAATCACATGGAAACTTTTCCATGCTTACGAATCACTCTCATAATTCGTATTGTCATATATTCCACGTTATTAACAAGAATATAATTTCGTTTTTTATAATTTTATCATATTGACTCGTTGTTATATGCAAATGCATTCTAATTAACGATTCTTATAGATTGTTTTATGGACATCATAACAACGAACAATTAACGTGAAATGCCATGTTCTGGAGACCAAAGTGAAATCAAAAAGAGCTTGGCACTACGCCACCACAACTGCGCTTGCTGTATCCTCTGTATTTTGGGCAGAAAACCTAGCTCACGCACAAAGTAAGCCAGAGGCTGAACATTCTCTGGTAACGGGCCATAATCCCGTTACATCTCAACAAAAAAAGAAAGCCATCACAGCTGTTGATGCACAGTCTGTAGAGCATGTTAATATACAAGGGCAAAGGCAAGCCAACTGGGTTGTTACCCCTGTTTCATCCTCTACGATTGCGAATTATACACCTGGCACCAACGCCTTAAAAGCGCTCACCACCCTCCCCGGCGTGATGTATAACTCTGCGGATCCTCAAGGTTTGAACCTATGGGGACAATCCTTTCTGATGCACGGTTTTGACCAGTCCCAGATCGGCATGACATTAGACGGCATGCCTTTAGGGGGACAATTATGGAGCAATTCCAATGGTCTTAGCCCGTCTGCTGCTATTTCTTCCGAAAATATCAGTCGGCTAGATGTATCTGCCTCTGCGGGGTCTGAAGGAGCCGCCAGTATCAGTAATCTGGGCGGAACTGTGCAGTTTGTTTCCCGAGATCCATCGCATAAAGCTGGAGGCACTGTGCGCCAAACTTTTGGCAGCAACTCCATGTTTCATACCTTTGTGCGGGCAGATAGTGGTGACCTGAATAAACAAGGCACACGTTTTTATGTGTCCTATATGCGGAATGACACAGATAAATGGCGTGGCGGACAGGATCAGTTCATGCAGCAAATAAATGCCAAGCTGCTGCACCCTATTGGAGAACAAAGCAAGCTGACTGCTTTTTTCAACTATGCTGATGAAGAAATGCAGAATTATCAGGACTATAGTATGAATATGTTTCGCCACGGCGGCTATCATATTGATAATCTTGCTGGCACGCCCAATGGTTATGAAACAGCCTACCGTCTTGCTCTTGCCTCCAATGGTATGCCTGGAGGCAGTGTGCCTGCCGCTTATCAAAATCTTTCTAGCCCATATACGGCTTCTTTTTATGATGGTGCAGGCAATCAGCGGCAGTACTTTGGCGGTGTAAATGCTGATCTCGCGCTTACAGATAGATTGCGTTGGAACTCTACTTTTTATGGTCATCGCTCGTGGGAAGTTGGAACGGTTACAAGCCCGCTTATTTCATCTCCGAATGGCGCACCTTTTGTTGAGCAGGCTACCATGCCCAGTACCAATAGATTTGGTTTGCTTTCTTCTCTGACATATACAATTGCCAAAAATGAAATCAATGGTGGCGTCTGGTATGAAAACACCAAATTTATTGCTGATAAAAGGGCGTATGAAGAACCTCTATTAGAAGACGTTCTTTCGGGCAATGCTCGTTCGGTTGACGGTATGCACCTAACATCTCCTTATCAGCGAGAATATGAGCAAGTTTTTAATACCAATACCTTTGTTGCTTACCTGCAAGATACTTATCATCCTCTTTCTAATTTGGCATTCCATTTCGGATTTCGGTCTGTGCTCAACACTACGCGGGTGGGACAGTTAGCAAACTGGTCTACTTACACCAGAACAGATGCCATTGCTGGTGGCGATGGTATTACCACAAGTAAACCTTTTCTGCCGCATATTAGCGGCCAATGGAGCTTTCTACCGGGCCACCAGTTTTATTTTGATATTGCCAATAATGTTAAGGTTTTACCTGTAGCAGGGTATAATAGCGGAGCATCACCGTTTGCGACAACGCAAGCTGCCTTTGACGCATCTAAAGCAGGCCTAACGTCAGAAACTGATTGGAATTATGCTGTAGGATATCGCTATACATCCCACCTAATTACTGGAAATGTTTACGCATATCACACAGATTTTTCTAACCGTTTGCAACAGATTTCTACTGGTAACCCCAACAACCCATATACTGTTATCAAAAATGTTGGCGGTGTTAGTATGAACGGCGTGGATGCAGGCTTTGTGTTACGGCCTATAGAAGGGCTACAACTTGCCAGCAGCATTAGCTACAATCATGCAACTTACTCAGACAACGTTACAGAAACCACAAGTTCTGGCAATGTTACTTATGGACTAAAAGGCAAGCAGGTGGTTGCCTACCCTAGGCTGATGTACAAAGGCCAGATTTCCTACAAATGGCACGACGCTGAAATACATGCCGATACACAATATATAGGTAGCAGAAACCTCAGCTATACGGGGGACGAGAAAGTGCCAGCCTATTGGTTAACAAATATAGGTGCAAGATACGACCTGACACCTCTGTTTAATCAAGGAAAAATAGGAAATGTTATCAAACATGCTTTCTTAAGCTTTAATGTTTATAATATTACCGACGAGCATTACATTTCCACAATGGGACAAAATGGCTTTCCCATGTCTGGAGATTATCAGTCCGTCGTTTTAGGCGCTCCGCGGCAGTATTTTGGCACTGTCCAAGTTGATTTCTGAAAATTGAAAGTAGATTTTATGTCCCCAACAACACTTTTGCCTACAGTAGATTCCCAAACCTTTCGCAATGGTATGTCTCTTGTTCCTGGTGCCATTTGTATTATTGCAACAGATGGCAAAAATGGCCGCTATGGATTTACAGCGACCGCTATATGCAGTGTTTCCGATAAACAACCCTCTTTGCTTGTTTGTGTCAATAAAAGTACAACTGCGCATGACCATATTCTTGTGCATCAATGCCTTTCTGTTAATGTACTGGCACCTTCGCAGGAAGCTCTGTGCGCGGGTTTTAGCAATCGCACCCTAACGCAGACTGAGCGATTTGCTCTTGCAAAATGGGATAAGCGTCATAGCGGCGCACCTATACTTATCGGAGCTACGGTGTCCTTTGATTGCATTATTGCACAAACCATAGAGACACAAACACACACAATCATTATTGCATCGGTAGCCGATATTACTTGCTTACAGGAACCTCAGAATGGATTAGTCTGGTATCGAAAACAGATATCTCATATAGTTTAATCTATAAATAATATAATATTATTCATATTTATCCGTGTCATTATGTCGAATAATTGTAATTATATCAGTTTTTACCTAATTTTATAATATTTACTAAAATTTGTGAATATAATTTACTATATTAGTTATTTGTTGATCGTTCAATATCATATCAAACCATGGCATAACCTCTAAATCACTAAGCATGACCGATGCTGCATACACCACCTTTTGCAGCTCCACCCAAAGCAGCCGTTGTGATTAAATCGTACCACAGAGCCTTTCTATCAATCATCAGGTCAGCATATATAACTCATGTTCAGGACTTTTACCTTTTTCAGTCTATTCTATAGTCAATATCTACAAGCAACATCACACGACAACGCTGGGCGCTCTTCCTGTTCGAGACATGCTACAATATTTGCTATGTAACGTGCCGATGTTTCACGTGCAGCTTCGGATGCCATAAAGGGGTAACTAACATACGCGGCCGTTTGAAGCCGCCTTAAGTATGGGTCATGAATATCTTTTATCTCACGGAGTGCTCGTCTCCACAAAACTCGGGGAATTCACAAAGCCCTACCATGTGGAAACGTAAGTGAAATCCGAAATCCACAGCCAATACTACGCCGCCCGGTTCGTATCAGTGGATATGCCGCGGTGAAAATCTGGAAAAAATATTGAAGGCTAAACCTGTCATAGACTCAGCCCGGGAAGTGAGGTGGTGGGTTTTGACCACTGGTTTGACAAAACGTTCTCTCTCGATCTGCCGTTTAATCATAATTGCAATTATTCAGGTCATATCTAGGGAGAATGAAAATACAAAACCGGTAAAGGTTACACAGAATGCAGGCGGTGCGGCTTTAGGATATACCAGAAATGACTGACCCACGGATTGAGGCAGCTGTTCATACTGCATGAAGCAATACGTTCCAATTTAAAAACGGTATGTCTTTTTCTCAATATCAGGACAAAAGCCCAGATGCTGCTGGATAGTTTCACAAAGCGATTGTGCTTGCCATTGAAGCGGCAGACACGACGACTTGGAGGATGATGGCAGATACGCCACGAAATAGAACAGATATACTCGCCAAAAAACGGGCTGATATTTTCCCAGATACTCACAATAGATCTGAGTGGAATGTGGTGATTAGGCATGAGGGCATCGTTAACTATGAATTTGATATAGGTTGGTCAGTTACTGCCCTGTGGGATATGGGGGAATGCCTGATGAATGGTTCGTGGGATGGCAGTCCCTTCCTGCTCCGCCGACAGGAAAGCTGGCATGACACAAGGGAACGATAAATTCTCGTTCGTTACGGATGCTCGATATTTAGTATTTCTGATCCTATCAATTAAAATTTTAAAAGCATTTTCTGTTACAGGTTCTATTGACCACTTCGAAAACGAGCGTTTTTTTGGAATTGATGCAACGCCTCACCTTGATGGCGGAGTTCTTCTATCTGCCCGCAGGAGATTTTCTTGCGTTATTGTTCGCGACCCGAATGGCAGCATTACAGAGCCAGCGAATATGATTTTTCCTAAGGGTTTTTTGAAAGCCTGTCGGCGGAAAAAATTTCATACAATGGTGACAGAGAACCAAAAAACGTACGAGGCCGAGGATAGTGTTCCTGCATTTATACAGCCCAGAATGGTGCATGTTTTTTACTGTGGGGCGTATGTAGCTGGGAAAGTAGCGCCTACAGAAGATAATGCAGGTTCTGTTCTTTATTTGGTACGTGCCAGTATAGATAATGGAGCGGATACATGGGCAGTCCGCATTAAACTAAACGATGCAAAAATATCTGAGCTATGGAATGTCATGACATCAGCCCCAGTGCAAAAGGGGGATTCAATAGTGGTGTCATCAGCACTAGGGCTGCTGTCCGACACAATGCAGGCCCATGCTCGTGAGTTTTATAATAATCCGAAACCCATTTGGTTTCTGGAAGAAATAAAGACCACGCCCGCATCGGCAGCCTATCGCGCGCAATACCAGGGCGCCGCAGAAATTGTTGCCTGTATTGCTCAGGCAAACCCTTTAGCGCTGGAGGGAGGCGGGAATGGGTGAAGCACTGCCGGATCTTATGACCATCAAAGACGTTCTATCTCGCCTAAAGGGAAGAATAGGACGGTCAAGGCTGGTCAAGCACCTAAATGAAACGCCCGAATACAATGGCGGTCCCACGCATAGAAAGTGGGGTGCCAAGTATCTTTTTTCTGCTCAGGATTATGAAAGACTTATTGAAAGTATAGAATGCCCCTCAAGCTCGTCAAAACACCAAAATCGAAAAACCTGTATATCCGCGGCACTGTCTCCGGCAAAAGCGTATTCGAAAGCACTGGCACGTCTGACAGAAAACTCGCAGAGGAAATCAGGCGCAAGCGCGAGGCCGAGCTCTGGAATGAAACGATTTATGGAAAACGCGCAGTCATAACCTTCGCAGAGGCTGTAACGGCTTATATTGATGATAAGCCCAGATCGCCCGCTACCAATCGTTATCTTCTGCGCCTACTGAAGCATTTCGGAACCTGCAAACTCACAGACATTAATCAGCAATCATTAAAGGATGCTTACAAAGCAATTCTGCAAGACGGCGAGAATGCCAGTCCATCTACTAAAAAGCGGGCAGTGCGCACGCCATTACAAGCTGTTTTGGAGTTTGGAGCAATACAGGGCTGGTGCGATAGGCCGGCCTTTACCCCCATTTCTATAAAGGTGAAACCCAAGAAGTTTTTGAGGCCAGAAGAAGCAACATACTTAGTGGAAAATGCGGCCCCTCACCTTCAACCCCTATTTGTTTTCCTCCTAGGAACCGGATGCCGTATGTCCGAAGCGCTGGATCTGGAATGGAAGGATGTTGATCTTTGGGGGAAGCGAGCCGTTGTCTGGCAAAAGCAAGGACGCCAACGCCATGTGGATTTACCACCAGTGGTTATAAAATGGCTGAAAACCATTGAATGGCGAGATGGCCATGTATTCCGGCCAGTAAAGATTACCCGTAAAGGGCCGGATGTTGGGGAGCGTTACCATGATTCCGCCCGACAATATGGTGGGCAAATTAAAAGCGGATGGTCCGGGGCTTGTCGCCGTGCAGGGCTGCCGGGGCGCATCAGGGAATGGATTCCTAAAGGGGAAAAGAAGCCAAAAGAGTGGTTTGTGCCCGATTACACTCCACATGCTCTACGTCACACTTGGGCTTCGTGGCACTACTGTGTGCATAGAGATATCATTAAGCTCCAAACCGAAGGGGATTGGAGCGACATCAAAACCGTACTGATCTACGCCAAGTTAATGCCAGAGGCCTATAAAGAGCAGATTGAGGAATGGTGGAGAATCGGGCCGGCCATAGGAAATTGCCCCTAAAAAACTCCACAGATTTTCCACAGAAACGTGTAAAAATTGGTAAGAAAATATAGGAATTTATGGGAGGCTATAAGAGTTTGTTTTCAGGGAGAGTTATGCTCAAAATCCGCAGAAAACTGCCGGGAACAGATGGTGGGCGCAACAGGGATTGAACCTGTGACCCCTACCATGTCAAGATAGTGCTCTACCGCTGAGCTATGCGCCCATCTGTAACCGTGGGCCGCCTTTTATCCTTCTTGCGTGGCAAACGCAACCCCTTAGAATAGCGGCAACATGAAAAATCTTGCCCACTCCCTGTTGCCTCGCCATTTGGCACGTTTGCTGGAAAACGCACCACAGACAGATTTGCCAGATCAGGCAGGCCGGGCCATCTCCCCTGCTCCGTTTGAGGTGCAAGGTACCGTGGGCGCGCCTATTGTGCTGGCTTCTCCGCATTCCGGGCAGTTTTATCCA
This sequence comes from Acetobacter sp. AAB5, assembly GCF_050106715.1. Taxonomy (NCBI): domain Bacteria; kingdom Pseudomonadati; phylum Pseudomonadota; class Alphaproteobacteria; order Acetobacterales; family Acetobacteraceae; genus Acetobacter; species Acetobacter sp. AAB5. Next base: position 293,989 of record NZ_JBNIEW010000003.1, on the reverse strand, counting down.
GAAACCTTTGTGCAAAACGCCCGTCAGCCGCTTTCTGTCTTACGCAGTGGAGAGGATAGCCATATTCACCTTTTGGCAGAACAGGCACACGCGCTAGGGCCTGCTTTGCTGCATGCCACCTTCCCCCGTGTGTTTTGCGATGTAAATCGTGGCGCGTGGGATCTGGATACCCGCATGTTTCACGGCCCCATTCCCGCTTTTGTGCGCCCTACAGAGCGTGGCCTTGCTGGCCTTGGCTCCATTCCGCGCATTGTAGGTAACAGAAAACCCATTTACCGGCACCGTCTGCCCTTTATGGAAGCCGCCCTGCGCATCCGCCATTACTGGATGCCTTACCACGCAGCATTGGCCGATATGCTGGATAAAACACGCGCAAAACACGGCACCTGCCTGCTGCTAGACTTACATTCCATGCCCGATATGCCAGAAGCTGCCTGCCCAGACTTTGTGTTGGGCGATGCCCACGGCACCACATGCCACCCAGACATTATCAGCACAGCCGAACAAACCTTGCAGAGTTTAGGCTTTCGCACCACGCGCAACCAGCCTTATGCGGGCGGATATATCACCCGCCATTACGGCAGACCGCAGCAAAACCTGCATGCCCTGCAAATTGAAATGCGCAGAAGCCTGTACATGGATGAAGAAACCCACATCTGCCACGCAGGCTTTGCACCGCTCTCCAACGCATTGGCATGTGTTACAGAAGAACTGTTGAAGCTCTTTCCCGCATCTCACGGTTTATAGAAAAGAAGCATGCGTATTATCTAACGGGGTGGATATTGAAAACGCGGCTTAACCACCACATCTGATAATCACATAAAAGCAAACAATGCATTACAGGACGTAAACATGACAGAAACAACCCAGAACACCACACCCAATGCCGAAACGCGGGAGTTTAGTGCAGAAGTTGGGCGGATGCTGGATCTGGTTGTCCACTCTCTCTATTCTGAAAGAGAAATTTTCCTGCGCGAACTGGTAGCCAACGCGGCAGACGCCACAGACCGCAGGCGCTTTGAAGCCCTGACAGATGGTGCCCGCTCCCTGCCAGAAGATGCCAAAATTCACATTAACCCGGATAAAGATGCGCGCCTGCTAACCATTACCGATGATGGTTCGGGCATGACCAAGGAAGAATTGATTAACAACCTTGGCACCATTGCGCGCTCTGGCACCCGTGCTTTTGGCCAGCAGCTTGAAAACGCAAAACCGGAAGATCGCCCCAGCCTGATTGGCCAGTTTGGCGTAGGCTTTTATGCGGCCTTTATGGTGGCGGATAAAGTGGATGTGGTTTCTCGCCGTGCCGGATCTGATGAAGCATGGCGCTGGACTTCCGATGGGCGTGGATCTTACACACTGGAACCCGCCACGCGGGACAAGCCGGGAACAGATATTACCCTGCACATCAAGTCTGACGCTGAAGAGTTTCTGGACCCTGCCCGTCTGCAAACTATTATTCGCAAATGGTCGGACAACATTGCATGGCCTGTTACCATTCTGCATGATGGCAAAGAAGAAACAGCCAACGAAGGTAAGGCCCTTTGGCTAAAACCCAAAAGTGAAATTACAGAAGAACAGCTAGAAGAATTCTACCGCCATCTCACCCATAATTTTGATAAACCATGGGATACATTGCATTGGCGCGCAGAAGGCACCATTGAATTTGCAGCCCTGCTGTTTATCCCTTCCATGCGGCCTTTTGAATTTGCGGAACAAACGCGTGAAAGCAAGCTGCGCCTGCATGTGCGCCGCATGTTTATTACCGATGAAGCCGAAATTCTGCCGCCATGGCTGCGCTTTGTGCAGGGTGTTGTAGATACGGAAGATCTGCCGCTTAACGTCTCGCGCGAAATGTTGCAGGCCACACCTGTTCTGGCCCGTATCCGCAAGGCTGTTACAAGCAAGGTCATGGGTGAACTCAAAACCCGCGCCAAAGATGCCGAAAGCTACGCTGCATTTTGGGAAAACTTTGGCCCAGTTCTAAAAGAAGGCATGTGGGATGACCCCGCACACCGTACGGAAGTTGCCGCACTCAGCCGCTTCCGTTCCAGCGCCGTAGATGGTCTGACATCTCTGGATGAGTATGTCAGCCGCATGAAGCCAGAACAGGATGCCATTTACTATGTAACGGGTGACAGCGCAGAAGTGCTGGCAGCATCTCCGCAGATTGAGGGCTTCAAAGCGCGCGGTGTGGAAGTGCTGCTGTTGTCTGACCCAGTGGATTCCTTCTGGCCAGATCGTTTGGGCACGTATGAGGGCAAAACCCTGCGCAACGTGGCTCAGGGTATGACTGATCTGGAAAAATTTGGCACGCCAGAAGAAACAGCAGCCGAAAAAGCAGATATGGAGACTCTGATTCCAGCTCTGAAGGAAGCACTCGGGCAAGATGTTTCAGACGTGTGCGCCACAGACCGTCTGGTTTCCAGCGCAATGGTGTTGAGTGCGCCAGAAGGCGGGCCTGATCTGCAATTGCGCAAGCTCATGCAACGCAGTGGGCAGAGCATGCCAGAAGCGGCACCCATTCTGGAACTCAACCCGGCTCATCCTATCGTGCACACGCTGGCGCAAAAGGTAAAAGCGGGGGAAAAAGTAGATGCTTTGGCCCATATCCTGCTGGATGTTGCCAGTATCCAGAATGGTGAGACACCCAAGGATGTAAATGCCTTTTCTCGCCGTCTGATGGAATATCTGGCGCAGGATGCAAAACCTGAGGCCCCAAAAGCCTGAGGCCCGGCTTCACAAAATATTTATATGTTTCAAAAAGGCCCGGTTCTGCCGGGCCTTTCCTTTTTACAGCACAAACTTTTCAAAAACCTCATGACAGCAACGCCGCAGAAATATCTGGCGGATTACACTCAAAAAGAACTTTTCCCGCTCTGGTGCATTCTAGTGGGCAGAACCCGCTATTGAGCTTTTATTACAAAAAGATAGCGGCACTTTTTGAATAAGACCTGTTGTATGGAAAATTTTGAAAGGGCTATCTAAATGTTCTCCACCAAAAAAACAATAATGGCTGCAAGCTGTATTCTGGGGTTAAGCGCCGCAGGTATAGTACAAGCACAGGACATGCCTTCCCATCTTCCAGCAGGCACCACATTTCCAGCCACTCCTGCCGGTTCCCTTCCGGTAACAGATCCTGCTCATCCGGCTTCTGCCCCTACTAATGGTGCGCAGGTTGTGGGCAATGTGTCGGGCACCTCTACCACGTCCACTCCCGGCGTTTTGGGAGAAGGCGGCCTGCCATCAATAGAAAACGCAAGCACCGGAAACGTGGCGGGGCTGCTTTCCTATTGTGTGCATAAAAATTATGCCTCTGGCACCACACCACGCAGCGTTGCACGCAATCTTTCCAAACGGCCTGATGTACGAAACGATCAAGGTTACTCTTTGGGCGGGCAAGGGCTGCTGCAAAACAGCACTTCCAAACCCTTTGATATTGCCACGCTTGACCTTTCCAAGCGCGTAAAGCTGTGCAGTGACCTCACAAAAAAAGGCCAAAGCCTAACAGACTAACACCCTATATGCACGGGGCATGCCGTAACAGGCTGCCCCACATTAGGGATATGCCAAGCCCCACCCGCGGCAGGCATTATTTTTTGTTTTCTGCTTCTGATTTTTTGACATCTTTCCAAATATCATCAAGCATTTCCACGCTTTGGTCAGACATGGAAAGCCCCTGCTCTGCCAAAACAGCTTCTACCCCTTCAAACCTACGGGTGAATTTGTCACACGCTTGGCGCAAGCTGGCTTCCGGGTCCAGCTTTAGCCGCCGCGCCAAACTGGCAATAGAAAACAAAACATCGCCAAGTTCATCCTGCATGCGTTCACGGTTGCCAGCTTCCAGTTCAACAGAAAACTCTTCAATTTCCTCATGAACCTTGGCCACTACGCCGGAAATATCTGGCCAATCAAACCCCACACGGGCAGCCCGCGCAGCCAATTTGGAAGCACGCAATAACGCAGGTAATGCTGGTGGCACACCCGCCAAGGCTCCTGGCACTGCTGCCCCTTTGCCATTCTTCTGCCCGGCATTGCGGCGGCGTTCCTGCTCTTTTAGCATTTCCCACTGGCCGGGAATGTCCTGTTTTGGCTTGGGAGAATCAGTTACGGTTTGATCTTCCAGCACATCGGCACCAAACACCACATGCGGGTGGCGGCGGATCATTTTTTCCGTAATCATGCGTGCTACGGTTGCAAAATCAAACTGCCCTTCTTCCTGTGCAAGCTGGGCCTGATACACCACCTGTAACAGCAGATCTCCCAGTTCATCGGGAAACGCATTCCAATCCTGTTTTTGTATGGCATCCAGCACTTCATACGCCTCTTCAATGGCATAGGGAGCTATGGTTTCATGCGTTTGCTCTCTATCCCACGGGCAGCCTTCCTTGGGGTCTCGCAAGCGGGCCATAAGGGCGAGCAGACGTTGCAGTTCATATGCGGCCTGTTGGCTGCTGCCCTGTTTTGCGGTTTCTGCCGGTTGCCTTGGCGTAGGTGAAGTGACCATGCTTGTTTCTGCCTTTGGTTTGCATACATACACCGCAGCCCGGTGCAAAAGATATGATGGCATTTTGCCATAAACAGCTGCGCCGTCTATGCGGCAGCAGCCAGAAAGCCTAATCTGCCGCCAGAACCAGAATGAGGTAAGGCATGACACAGAAACCCGTAATCTTTATTGATGGCGAAGCCGGCACAACAGGGCTTGAAATTCGCGAACGCCTTGCCCCTTTGCCTGTCACACTCCATTCCATAGATCATGCACAGCGTAAGGACCCGGCCGCCCGTAAGGAAGCCATGCAGGCCGCAGATCTGGTTGTGCTGTGCCTGCCCGATGATGCATCGCGCGAGGCTGTTGAAATGGCTGCCGAGTTAGGCGATGCGGCACCGCGCATTCTGGATGCCAGCACAGCTTTCCGCACAGCACCCGGCTGGGTTTATGGCTTTCCCGAACTAGAAGCCGGACAGGCTGAAGCCATTGCCATTGCCCCCCGCGTTGCCAACCCCGGTTGTTACCCCACCGGGGCCATTGCCCTGCTGCGCCCATTGGTTGATGCTGGCATTATGGATGCGCGTTACCCCGTGTGCATTAACGCCATTAGCGGATACTCTGGCGGGGGCCGCAGCATGATTGAGGCGCATGAGCGCGATGGCGGCCCGGCGTTTGAACTGTATGGCCTGAAGCTTGAGCACAAGCATGTGCCCGAAATTCACCAGCACGCAGGGCTTAAGCGCAGGCCGGTTTTTGTGCCATCTGTTGGGCACTTTGCACGCGGCATGATTGTTTCCATTCCGCTGCATCTGGATGATCTGAACGGAAACGTGAGCGGGGAAGACCTGCACAACATTCTGGAAAAACACTACACAGGGCAAGACCATGTGCGTGTGCTGGCCGCAGAGCCAAAACTTTCTGCCGAAGCCCTTGCTGGAAGCGACAGAATGGAACTGCGCGTGCATGCCAATACCCAAAACCGGCAGGCGTTGCTTACAGCCCGCCTGGATAATCTGGGCAAAGGGGCATCTGGCGCCGCGTTGCAGAACATCCGGCTGATGCTGGGCCTGAACGCGCCCTGATCCTGCCCGCGCAAAACAAAAGAAAGGTTAAAAACTATGAGCAACCGTGTTGCGCTTGTAACCGGCGGAAGCCGAGGCATTGGTGCCGCTATTGTTGAGGCTCTGGCAAAAGATGGCTACGATATTGCCCTCTCTTACGCCAACAGTGCAGATGCTGCCGAAAAAATTGCCCAAAAGGTGCGTGCACTAGGCCGCAAGGCAATCACCATTAAAGCCAATGGAGCCACGGTAGAAGGCAACAAGGCTGTTATTGCCAAAACCATTGCAGATTTTGGCCGTATTGATGCGCTTGTGTGCAATGCGGGCATGTTCCCTTATGGCCCCATTCATGAAACCAGCGTTGAAGATATTGAAAAAGTTCTCAACCTGAATGTGCGCGCTGTTATGATTGAAACAGCCGAAGCCACAAAGCACATGCAAAAAGGTGGCCGCCTTATTTTTATAGGTTCTGCTTTTGGTGCACGCGCGCCCTTCCCCGGTATTTCTCTTTACGCCACAACAAAAGCTGCGCTACGCGGTTTTGCCAAGGGTGTTGCGCGTGATCTGGGGCCAAAAGGCATTACAGCCAACGTGGTAGAACCCGGCCCAATTGATACGGACATGAACCCGGCTGAAGGCGAAGTTGCTAAACTGATCAGCAGCTTTGTGGCGACCGGTGCTTATGGCACGGTGGCGGATATTGCCTCTACAGTTGCTTTTCTTGCCAGCCCACAGGCAGAATACATTACAGGCGCGGCCATTCCGGTAGATGGTGGATTGGAAGCTTAAAGCCTTCCACTTTTTCTAACGAAGTTTTATTTAGAGCCCCAACATCCATTTTTAGGATGCTGGGGCTTTTTGTTAAGCCGGTCAAAAACCCTGCCGCAGACGTTATGCTGACAGCGCTACATCTTCCTGCTGATCGGCACACACAACATACGGGCCGGATGCTCGGATTTCTAAACTGAGAATACCCATTTTGTTTGTAGCAATGTTAAGCAGTGGCAAAAGGGCATTGCCATCTGTCCATGCGCAATCTTGCCACCCCATATCATGCCACCCTTCTGGCTTGGAGGCCGCCAGGTGCTCCGTAACCTGCTGTGATGCCCGGATAGAACCAAAATGGATTTTGCCAACAGCAACACCCATTTGGCGACGGTCATCTACAAACGGGCCGATAGAATCACAGGGGCGGCTGGAGCGAGAGACCACGCGCACACTTTCCACCCCTGCTGGGAGCATGAAGCTGTAAGTGTTCTCGGATTTTTTGAAGGGGTAAATAGTCGCCCCAACATTTGTGATGAGCTTAAGATCTGGATCTTCAATAAGAACTTTTGGTTCCGCGCGATTTTCAATTCCCAGATCTTTTGCTCTTTCTTCAATTTTTTGAAAAATTGGTTCAACAAACTCACGCTGAACACCCAATGGCGCAGCGGCATCTTGCTGCCAGTTTTTCTGCTTGCCACCAATTCTGATAACTTTTCCGGCCTGCTGGAAGTTACGGCGATTTCCTGTATCCAGATAGCTTTCAGTCAGCATACCATCTGCCATGATGACGGAATGTTTTTCCGTTTCAATATGGTAGTAATCATAAGATGTCACGCTTGTATCATAATAAATGGACCGACCATTTACCAACATACGTGCAGGAATAAACTTTCCTTCCACAAATAGACAATGTTCAGGCGTTATCAACATATCTTTAAAAGGTACGTTTTCTGCAATAGAATTTTTTAAAACACGTACAGGATATCCGGTCTGATCTTCTGGCAAATTGCTATTCACAACAACACGCGCTGTTCCGGCCCATACAACTTCTTTTTGTTCTTCTGCATCATTCATAAAAACAGAAATCATTCTACCGGGGGCAATATCCTGCACCGGCACATATCCATTTTCTGTTTTTATGAATGAATCTTTCAAAAAGCATGCAAATGTATCGCTATACGTTCCATCTGTTGTAATATTTGTAATTTGGTACGCCCCAGATAAGCTATGCGCAATGTTTAACGGATTACTAACTGTAGCTGTATCTGGTATCACAACGTAAAGGTTCTGGTTTGCATAACCACTGCCTGCGTTAAGATCCGTACTGATAATTGTTTCTTTATTTGTTGGATCATACGTTGCGTATAAATCAGATGTGGTAACCGAAAGATCTAATGTAAAATGATAATCAGACGGGTTGCTAATTTCATAATAATTGGAACCCGTCATTGCAGATGCACCTGAAAGAGATACATCCTGATTTGGTAAGGTAATTTCTATAGTATTTGAATCTGACATCTGAGAATCACCATATAAATTTCATGAAAACACGGCAAAACGTAAGGGCTTTTTATCTGCGCTCATGAATGCAAAAATCACATACCTGATTTGATTATTTATTTTTGATAAATATTAGTGAACAAAATAAATACGCATTGTGTAATATATAATTTTTTATTTGTCTCCTTTCTTAAGTGTTCTTCTGTTATTTACTTTACTATACTATTGTCAGAAAATATATTTTGCCAGAATATAGCTTTGCCGCAATGGCACAACTTTCTTGGTCTAAGGTGAAAACCTATGAAAACTCTGAACGATTCCGAAATCGCTATGGTTGCTGGCGGTACGCTGGGCGATGCTCTGGGTACCACACTGACAGACACACTGGCTGGTCTGGATGTTGGCCTGGCCACCATTCTTGGCGGCGTGAACAGCACGGTTAATGCTCTGGTTCCTGCCACAACAAGCGGCGTGACCACGATTGCTGATGGCCTGCTGACGGGTCTGGACGCCACAACCAACGGCGTGACCTCCCTGCTGGGTCAGATTCTGAAAGTTTAATTTCAGGAATTTCCAGGCGGTTTTCAAAAAGCCGCCTGGTTATTTTACAAAAACACTAAGTGGTAAAACTTTGCACTCTTCAAAAAAGCCTGCATGAGTTCGGACCTTTTTAGGCGCGAGGTTCTAGAAGCGCGGCGCCAATCATGGCTTGGGCAGGTTCAGGCCTCTCAACCGCTTTCCATCCGAATTGCGGCGTGGTTTACGCTCGCCCTTGTGGTGCTGGCCATTCTCTACACCATTTGGGGTGTTTATACCCGGCGTGTGCATGCCACCGGATTGATGGTTCCTCCTTCGGGCCTCATTACCGTTAACGCCAATACAACGGGCACCATAGCCCAACAAAACGCCATAGAAGGCCGCCACGTTAAAAAAGGTGATGTGCTGTTCACGATAGATCTGGAAGCCACATCCGCATCAGGCCCTACGCAGGAGCATATTCTTTCCCAACTGCGCCATCAGCGTGATCTGTTGCAGCAGCAAAAGGAAATTCGTGCCAAGGATGCTCCCGTAGAAAAACAATCTATGGTGACCCAAATCCGTTACCTTAACCAGCAACACCAACATATCGGGCACCAGCTTGATAATGATGCCCATGTGCTGCCCGTGGTGGAAGCTGCCGTCCGCCGTATGCAAACGGCACAATCCGCGCATTTGGTGACAGAAACACAATTCCAGAGCCAACTTTATACCTATGCCCAACTGCTCAGCAGTCACGCACAGTTTTTACAAAGTTATACGGATACAGAAGGAAAGATTGCAGATCTTACCACAAAGCTGATCCGCTATGATGGCCAACTGGCGCATGATCTGAACGATCTGGATAAACAAATTGCCCAGATTGACCAACAGATTGCCGAAAGCGAAGGCCACCAGAGCAGTATTATACTGGCCCCGGATGATGGCACCCTTACTGCCGTCCGCGTTAATCCCGGCCAACAGGTTTCCTCCGGCACCCCCCTGCTCACCCTATTGCCCACAGGCCATGCTTTAGAGGCTGAACTGTATGTTAGCTCTGCTTCTATAGGGTTTTTGCATGAGGGCGAACCCGTTCTGCTGCGCTATGCGGCCTTTCCCTATCAGCGCTTTGGCCTGTACCGCGGCCATGTCAGTGAGATCACGCGCGCACCCGTAACGGCAACAGATGGCACAGGCCAAAAAGCCGCGCCTTCAGACAAAGATAAAACACAATCGCAAAATCCGGGGCAGGATATCTATCGCATTCGTGTGCGCCCAGATCAGCAATTTGTAGAAGCCTATGGCCAACACAAACCCCTTGAAGCGGGCATGGAAGTGGAAGCCGATATCGCCATTGATACCCGCAGGCTCTACCAGTGGATTTTCGATCCCGTTATCAGCATGCGTGATGATTTTTACGCCGTGAGCGGAGGATTGAGGTAATGGGCATCACCCTCAAATCCCTTGAATTCGGATGGCGTTCGCGCACTCCTGTTATTTTGCAGGTAGAAGCCGCGGAATGCGGTCTGGCCTGTCTGGCCATGGTTATGGGCCATTATGGCAACCAGATTGATCTGGCCACACTGCGCAGGCGTTATTCCATATCTGTAAAAGGTGTTACGCTGCGCGATCTTATCGCTACGGCCGATACGGTGGGCCTATCTACCCGCGCCGTGCGGCTGGAACTGGAAGATCTGCCCAACCTGCGCATGCCCTGCATTTTACACTGGAGCATGAACCACTTTGTGGTGCTTACACAGGTTAAGGGCAACAAAGTTACCATTCATGACCCAGCAGTGGGCCGCCGCACGCTCAGCATGGGCGAAGTCTCACGCGAGTTTACGGGTATTGCCCTAGAAGCCACCCCTAATGACAGCTTCCGCCGCGAGGATGATCGTGAAACCCTACGCCTGCGCGATCTGTTCCGCCATGTAGCAGGGCTGCGCCCGGCGCTGATGGTGCTGGGGGCGCTTTCACTTGGGCTGGAAGTTATTGCGCTGGTCATGCCCATGGTTTCGCAGGTAGTGATTGATGAAGTGGTGGTAACGGCTGATCACGAACTGCTTATCACCATTGCTTGCGGCATGGCCCTGCTTCTGCTCTTGCAAATGCTTATTGGCTGCGTACGCCAATGGGCCGTGCTGCTCCTGAGCACACGGGTGGGCTTGCAATGGAACACCAGCCTGTTCGACCACCTCTCCCGCTTGCCGCTGGATTACTTCTCAAAACGTCATGTGGGCGATGTGCTCTCGCGCTTTAACGCGTTGGGCACCATCCAGAAAACCATTACCACCGATATGGTGCAAACAGTCATGGATGGGCTGATGGCTGTGGGAATGGCCATCATGCTGTTTATTTATGGTGGCTGGCTGGGCATGGTGGCTATGGTAGCCACGGGGCTGGATGTGCTCTTGCGCCTGATCACCTACCGCATCTACCGCGAGGCATCTGAAGAACAGATTGTTATTGATGCCCGCCAGCAAAGCCATTTTATAGAAACCCTGCGCGGCATGGCCAGCGTGAAACTTTTGGGCCTGCGTGAGCGCCGCCGCACCACATGGCTAAACCTTTTAGTAGACAGTATTAACATCCGTCTGCGCCTACAACGGTATGATCTGATTTATGGCCGTATGGGCGATCTGATTTTTGGTGCTGACCGTCTGATTATGATGGTGCTGGGCGCAGGCGCAGTGATGAGCGGCCACATGACAGTTGGTATGCTGGTGGCGTTTCTCTCCTACAAAGATCAGTTCGCCACACGCATTGGCAACCTGATCAGCAGCGGCTTCCAGATACGCATGCTCAATGTGCAAACAGACCGCCTGTCTGACATTGTGATGACAGACCCGGAAGCCACAAGCACCACGGCGGCCATCCCTCCGCCCCGTCTGGATGAACAACCAGCCAGTGGCACGCTCAGTTGCTCCGGCCTATCTGCCCGCTACGGCACGCAGGACCCGTGGATCTTCCGCAACATCTCGCTAGAAGTGCCTGCCGGCAGCAGTGTGGCCATAGTTGGCCCTTCAGGCTGTGGCAAAACCACCTTTCTCAAAGCTCTGATGGGGCTGATGGAAACGCAGGAAGGCAGCATCCGGCTGGATGGCGCAGATCTGGAAAGCCTGACGCTTGAAGGCTATCGCAACCGCATTGCCGGAGTATTGCAGGATGATGGCCTGTTCTCTGGCTCCATTGCCGACAATATCAGCGGATTCTCCGAACAGGTGGATGAAGCATGGCTGGTGGAATGTGCCACCCGCGCTGCCATTATTGATGATATCAAGCGCATGCCCATGGGGTTTGAAACCCTGGTAGGTGATATGGGCAGCGGGCTTTCTGGCGGACAGAAGCAGCGTGTCATTCTGGCGCGTGCGCTCTATCGTAAACCTGAAATCCTGTTTCTGGATGAAGCCACCAGCCATCTGGATGAACTTACCGAGCACAGGGTAGCCGAAGCCCTGCGCGACATGAACGTAACCCGCATTATGGTTGCGCATCGCCCGGCAACCATCGCACATGCGGATACCATCTATATCTTCCAGCCCGGTGGCGTGCTGACGCAATACCAGCCCCCCAATAAACAGAACAGGGCGGCATCTTAACCTTTTGGCTTAGGGAATACGTACAACCAGCCGCCCCCGCACATGGCCAGCCAGAAGCATATCTGCGGCCTGCGGCGCTTCCGCCAGATCAATCTCACGCACCATGTCATCAAGCTGCCGGGGGTTTATCAGTTCAGCCATACGCGCCCACGCATCCTGGCGCTCCCGCCGGGGGCATTGCACACTATCAATACCCACCAAGGTAACGCCTCGCAAAATAAATGGGGCCACTGTTGCAGGAAAATCCATCCCTCCGGCCAACCCGCAAGCCGTTACCACCCCTTGTGGGCGCATGCTTGCACAGACCGAGGCCAAAACCTGCCCCCCCACAACATCAACCGCACCTGCCCAGCGAGCTTTTTCCAACGGGCGGGATGGCGTGGTAAAATGCGCGCGCGGCAATACTTCCGCCGCTCCTAAACTGTGCAGATAAGGTTGTTCCTCCAACCGCCCGGTTACCGCCACAACCTGATACCCCAACCGGGAGAGCAGCATGATAGCCACGCTACCAACTCCGCCGCTCGCACCTGTTACCAGCACCGGCCCACTTGCGGGTTCCACCCCTTCTCTCTGAAGAGCCTGCACACATAACATGGCTGTAAAACCAGCCGTGCCAAGCGCCATAACCTGCCGCCCGTTCAACCCCAATGGTTGCGGCACCGCCCATAAGCCCGGTACACGGGCCAATTGGGCAAAACCTCCCCAGCGGCTTTCCCCCAAGCCATGTCCGGTTACAATAACATCCTGCCCAACAGGAACCGCAGGGTGGGCCGAGGCCTCTACCCGGCCGGCCAGATCAATACCCGGCACCATAGGCCAGTTGCGTATGATCGGGCCTTTGCCTGTAAGTGCTAACGCATCCTTATAATTAAGGGATGACCACTGCACCCGGATTGTTACATCCCCTTCGGGCAGGTCTGCTTCTGCCAGTTCGCGCAGCGTAACCTGCTGGCCAGTTTCTGTTTTTTCTACATACAGGGCTTTAAACATGTTTTTTTCACCGCTGGTTAAGCTTTTGCCACCCATCAACCGGCCAAAATCTGGGGCACGGTACGCATTACACCAACGCCTGCAAAGCCCATCTGTGCCTGCATGACAGTATTTTGAAGTTTCTTCTCATTCCGGTTGGGATCAAAAATTAAACTAGGTATCTGTTCGGCCTGCGGGTATAGATGAAGCCACCATTACAGGTTTCACTTTATTTCGGACGTTCTCTTGTTCCTGTTTATTATGGGTCTGCTGACCCTTGTCCTGCTGATTGCTGTCAGCATCCTAATTTCACTTTCCGAGATATCCTTCGCAGCTGCGCGGGAGGTCAGGCTTCGCAGTCGTGCAGAAGCAGGAGATAAACGTGCACAGGCCTTTCTGGCCCTGCGCCGTAACAGCGGGCAGGTGATGACTGCCATCCAGATCTGCCTGAACGGTGTGGGGATTCTGGGCGGTATTGCCAGCTCCGAAATGTTCACCCCACCTGTAACCGAATTTTTAAGCCGCTGGGGTATGTCAGACTGGTGGGCACAAAATCTGGCCTCCACCTTCAGCTTTATTTTTGTAACCGGCGCCTTTGTTCTGTTTGCAGACCTGCTGCCCAAGCGCGTTGCCATGAACAACCCGGACAAAGTAGCCATGGCGGTTGGGTGGTTCCCCCGCGTGGCGCTACGGGTGCTGTATCCGTTTGTATGGATTTTCTCCAAAATTTCTGATGCCATTTTGCATGCACTGAAAATCCCGGCGGCTTCTGCGGTGGAACCCATAACACCGGAAGACCTGCACGCCATTCTGGCCGCTGGCACGGCATCCGGCGTGCTGCTGCAACAGGAACACCAGATGATTGAGAACGTGCTGGCCCTACAGGCACGTTCCGTTACCTCCGCCATGACACCGCGTGATGAAATTATCTTTCTGGATATTCAGGACACGCCCGAACACAACCACGAAAAGGTACGCACCAATCCTTATTCCCGCTATCCGCTGTGCAACGGCGGATTGGACAAGGTTATTGGCTCCATCCGTGCGGAAGACGTTCTGGCATCTGTGGTGGACCCTTCCATTGCGCCTTCTGGCCGCCCCCACAGCAACCCCATTGCCCGGATGCGGCGTGAAGTTCTCTCTGTTCCCGAAACATTAAACCTTTGGGATACGCTGGCCCAGTTTGATACCCACGGCACCGGTTTTGCCCTGATAGTTAATGAATATGGGCTGGTTGTGGGGCTGATTACCTTTAAAGACATTATGGGCGTGCTGATGGATGGGTTGGCCAGCCCGTTTGAAGAACAGGCCATTGTAAAGCGTGATGAAAACTCATGGCTGGTGGATGGCGCAGCCCCGATTGGGGATGTTATCCGAGAACTGCATGTGTTGGATTTGCCTGATAGCGAGCAGTTTGACACAATCGGCGGCTTTATTATGCACCGTCTGCGCCGTATGGCCCGCAAGGCAGACCGGGTAGATGCCGCGGGTTTCCGCTTTGAAGTGGTGGATGTGGAAGGGTTCCGTATCAACCAGCTGCTTGTGACACGTATGACCGAGACCTCATGAATTTTTCCTATTCCCGTTCCTCCGCTTTCCTTCTTGCCTGCCTTCTGGGCACTTCACTTTCAGTCTTTTCACCCAGAATCGCTATTTCAGGGGCATCCGCTGCACAGGCGAATACCTCTGAGGCGACATTAGAACGGGTTGTGCTGGTTTCTCGCCACGGAATCCGCAGCCCAACAAAACCTTTAGACAAGCTAGAAAAAAAGACCCGCCACACATGGACACCATGGCCTGTTCCCCCTGGTGAGATGACAGCACATGGCCAGTTTGATCTTGGCCTTATGGGGCAATTTTTAAAAAGCTATTACCACATTGCCAGCAGAGATGCTTCGGCCCGTTGCTTGCCAGAACAACCAGCTTTTATATGGGCAGATTCCGCCAGCAGTCGCACGCAGCACAGTGGCGATATTCTGGCTGCTGCATTAAGCGATGGATGCCAGACACAGGCCCGCTCCATGCCTGCCAAAACACATGATCTGCTGTTTAACGCTTTAGCTGCCAAAAAAACGACGCTGGACACAGATGACGTTGAAAAAGCCCTAGATCCGGAACTGATGCCGGATACGCAACTGCCGCCACCTGTGCAATCCGGCGTTCAAACCTTGCAGACTCTGTTCGCCCCTAGCGCATGCACCACGGGCACAACCCCATGTTTTTTCAAGCATGCGCCCCTCTCATGGAAAAAAGGTACACCTCATGCAGAAAACGGATTGGCATTAGGTTCTACTGTTTCAGAAGCCCTGTTGCTGGAATATGCGCAGGGGCTCCCTTCTTCCATAACCGTAGCAAATACAGATGCCGTGCATACGCTCAACAGCGTTCTGCCGGTGCATAATTATCAAAGTGCGCGTATGCGTCGCGCCCCTGCCATTGCCATCCCACGTGGCGGCAAGCTGGCCCAAGCTATTCTAACATTATTGAATGAACAGCCCCTGACCTTGCCAGATGGCAATGTGCTGCCTACGCAAGCCCGTGTGGTTATGTTTGCCGGGCACGATACCACGTTGGACATGCTGACAACGCTATTTGGGCTGGATTGGACCTTTACAGACCAGCCAGACCCCACAGCCCCAGATACAACACTGGCTTTTGAAACATGGAAGCACCCTGATGGGCGCAAAGAAATCCGCTTTGCTGTTTTCCATCAATCTCTCGCCCAACTGCGAGATGGCCTGAAGCTAGACAACGTTCCGGGGCAAGGTGCGCCCCTGCCTTTAACCAGCACACTTTGTAACCAAACCAAAAACAAAACCTGCTGGCTGGAAAACTTAAGCCAAAACGTGCCACAACATTAACGCAGGATAGCCTATGCATTGGAACACCAGTGCATAGGCCACAGCGTTTTACTTGATCGGTTTAAGAAACCGAAATAACGAGCGCGTAATTTTGTTACCCTTGTACCGCACCTGCGTTTTTTTGGGTAAAACGCCAAAATGTTCTTTTACCCGATAGGTATCCAGGCTGAACCCGGCTTCCAGCGCTTCCTTATAAAGCTCATCAAACTTCTGTTGCAGATCCGGGCGCGGGTGATTGTAAATTGTGCCATCAAACCAGTGTTTGCGGTCTTCACCCTTTAAGCGCTGCAAAGAATATTTATGGGAAAACTGCGTGCCCATATCTGAATAATGCAGGAACTTTAGCGCTTCCAACGGCATGCCATCGCCATCCAGATTGCTAAAGGCGGGATCTAGCGGCTGAATATATTCGGGATGCTTTTCAAAAAACGTTTTCAGCTTTTTATGAGCCGATGCGTCTTTTTTAATTTCCGCTAACGGAGGCAGACGCTTCATGGCGGCTTCGCAATCCCACATCAGGGTGCCCAGCCGCAAATCTCGCCCTTGGCCAGATGCCAGCATCACCTTGCCTTCTGGAATAGGCAGGTTCCATAGCTGGGCAATATCTGAAAGGGCAAAAATATCAGCATCCATATACAGCGCACGCCCCTTGCCACCACAATAGGCAGGAATACCCCAACGGAAGCCAGAAAACGGCGTTGGCCATTCCGTCGTGTTCCAGCCTTCTTCCGGCTTAAAGCCAGAATACCAGAAACTAGAAGGATCACGCGTAAGCTGCATGAAAGTAATATCAACCGGCAGACTACTATATTTTGTAATACTATAGTGTAACACCATTAACTGCTCTAGGTCGCAATCGTTTGGATCACAGCCAATAAACAGTTTAACTACGGCATTCATTCGTAGGTCTTTCATATTGATTTTTTGTTATTAGAATAAACGTTTGCATAACAGAAAGAGCCAACGCTTCAAACGGAAGTAAGGCTAGTTTATTTTTTAATGACCGTTGAGCTGTTTATCTTGTAAGAAAACTCTGCCTGATCATATTTTCATTCTTTCTTTTCCTTAAAAATGGCATGATTATCTACCATATATACGCATGTATCATGGCTTATATACAAAGGACAAATATACATGAAGCTTCATAAAGCGGCGTTTGCCTTCCTGCCTGCTCTTTTGCTTGCAGCTTGCGCTGAAACACCTATGGGCCCTACCGCACAGGTATTGCCCGGCCCCGGCAAAGATTACGGCACCTTTTTGCAGGAACAAAATTTCTGCCGCTCTCAGGCTGCTGCTGCTGTGCATGGTCAGGCAGGTAGCCAGAATCGGAAGGCCCTCTATGGTGGGCTGGCAACCACTGCGTTGGGCGCAGGTTTGGGTGCTGCTGTTGGTGGTGGCACAGGCGCTGGTATTGGTGCAGCCGCAGGTGCTTTGGGTGGCGGCCTTGGTGGCAGTGCTTATTCCAACAGCCAGCAAGGTGGCATTCAGACCCAGTACAACAATGCGTATGTAGCTTGCATGGTTGCCTACAAAAACGTGCTGCCTGCCCCCAATGCTGGTTATATGCCTCAGCAGTAAAAACCACGCTTTATCTTAGCCCACACGCATTTTGTGGGCTGATAACAGCAAAAAGGGATCGTTCCTTTCGGAACGATCCCTTTTTTAATGGCAGAATATCGGGTTTAGAATGCAGCCTGCACACGGGCAGCCACAGAATTCCCATCACGGCCAAGAATGTTATAGGCTTGGCTATTACGCGTTACGATAAAGTGGTTGAAGTCCAGCATCACGCGGAAGTGGCGGTTAGGATACCAGTTTACCCCCCCAGACCATACCGTTTGGCGGCCACCGCGCACACTGTTTGCCGTATCATCAAAATCAGCCACACTGTAACGGCCAGAAAGTTCCAGCGCGCCCCAGTAACCGTGTGCGGGATCAAATTCGTGTTCCACACCCGGAGCAGAAAACGCACCTTCTTTTTCATTATACATACGGGGCTTGCCGAACAGCGTATAGTTGGCTGCGCCATAGTAACCTTCAAACGACAGAGATGGCAGAGACTGCCCACCCTGCTGCTGGTTGCGGGTCACGCCGATGTGGTAATATTCCCCCTTCAGCACCAGCTTTTTCCAGCGGAAACCCAGTTCCGGCCCAGCAGACCATACGGAGCCGATGTTGCGCAGCGCGCCTGTGTTCAGCAGTGCCGTTGTTGTCAGGTTAACTTCCGGGGCTTCTTTAAAGGTATATGTGCGGCCATTGGTGCCATCATTCACCTTGAATGCGCTAATGGCGGAAAGGCCCAGATGCACATCTATGTCTTTAGAAACATAGGGGCGCCCGGCAACACGGAAGGTGCCACCTGTCTGGCTATCACCAATATTGGCATCCTTGGCACGGTTACCAAATGTCTGGCCAGTGAAATACCCTGCAATCCACCAGCGTTTTTCATAATGCAAGCCACCAACACTAAAGCGGGCATCGCCTGCGGCAATGTTACGCACGATATCCGTGATGGCAGGACGTTCCATCATTTCGAAATCGTTGGAGCTTTCGGAATCTTCTTCCGTCACACGCGGCTGAAAATAACCTACTGTTAGAATAGTGTTGTGCAGGCCGGTATAGTTCAGGTTGGCTTCATACAGACCATCCGATCCGTCCGCACTACCAGACCCGAAATCAGGCGTAATGTTTGCCACCCAATCTTTATACCGGAAGGTGAATGGAATACGCAGGCGGCGTGCATTTTCTGTTAAGCTTGAGAAATCACCTTTGGTTTCGCCCCGGCGCGGAGACATGCCCATAAAGCCACCAAAGTCTTCATGAAATGCCAAACCAATGGACAGGCCATAAGCTCCATCTTCTGATGCAACCGTAAAACGCCCTTTGGGGAAGCCGATGATCATGCCCCCAACGTGCACGTTTTCATCTTTTTGCGTTGCAGCCTTGAAGTCCTTCCAAGATGTCGTCATGCCGCGATCAGAAGGAGGCGTGCCCACACCGTTGTTCAGCAGAATGTTTTTGCGTGGTGTTTGTTCACCAAACTTTACGTTAGGATCTACATCGTTATCAGCATATTTTTCCGGGAACTTATACCCATTTTGTGCCGTTGTACGTGTAGCACGGCGTGAAGCAGGGCCTTTTTGCCGTGTTTCATTTTGGGCGATCTGAGATTTAAGATGTGTAATCTGCCCCATCATTTCACGCCGCATTTCAGCCATTTCGGCTTTCAATGCGCGGATCTGGGCATCATCTGAACTGGAAGCCTCGGCCACTGGGGCAATTCCAGACATCAAAATTGAAGCAAACGCAAAAGATGGAAGAAGCGGTGAACAACGACGCATCATGGCCATTCCAAAACAGAAGAGGAGCGATGCGTGGTGAATAACTTTATTCCAACTTTTTGTGCGTGACGCTTAGATGATGGTTTCATGACAGTTTCATGAAAAAAGCGGCCCGCAAAGGGGCCGCTTTCCATAATAAAATATATTATTGAAATAAGGGTATCTAAAAAAGCTTATTTACCAGCCTGCCATGCAGATTGGATGCTATCTTTAACAGCCTTGGGCAACGGCACGTAATCAAGCTTTGCCGCAATGGAATCACCCTTTGCAAAATCCCAGATAAAGAAGCGCTTTACAGCTTCATCACGCGCGGGATTACGTGCAGGCAGTGGCACCAGAACATACGTGGCAGAAACAATTGGCCATGCCTGCGCGCCAGAAGTGTTCAGCAAATTAACAGAGAAATGCGAAGCATTTTTCCAATCTGCGGCTTCTGCTGCCTGAGAGAAACTGGCCTGAGAGGCTGCAACAGCCTGACCAGAACCGTTCTTGAGGCGAATGGTGGTCAGGTGGTTACGGCTGGCATAAGCATATTCCACATACCCTACACCACCTTCCGTATTCTGTACGGTAGCGGCTACGCCATCGTTCCCGCGTGCGCCCAAACCACCCGGCCAGCTGATGGATGTGCCCGCACCGTATTGATCATGCCAATTTTTGGAAGACTGATCGAGGTAGGATGTGAACACAAACGTTGTGCCAGACCCATCTGCACGATGGATAGGTGCTACTGCCGTATCTGGCAGAGAAACACCGGGGTTAAGTGCTGCAATTTTTGGATCATTCCAACTGGTAATATCACCAGAGTAGATGGCGGCCAGCACATCACCGCTCAGCACCAACACATCTGCCTTAATGCCCGGAATGTTCACCACCGGCACAATCCCGCCCATAACAGTGGGGAACTGGAAAAGATGGGCGCTTTCCAGCTTTTTGGCATCCATAGGCGCATCAGATGCCCCAAAATCTACCGTGCCTGCCAGAATCTGGTTCTGCCCGGCGCTGGAACCTACAGTCTGATAATTTACATTAACACCTGTATCTGCTTTGGCGGCAGAGGCCCAAGCCTCATAAATCGGGGCAGCAAAACTGGACCCCGCACCAGTTACACTTTGTGCATGAGAAAAAGAGGGTACAGCTGCCAGCAAGCAGGCAACCGCAGCAGCACAGGTTTCAGACCGAAAAGAAAAACGCATTTTGGGGAGCATCCCTAAGCATCAACACATAACGGCACCAGTACATGCCGCTTTTGCTTCGTAAGGGAGTGAATGCAAAAATGGGTTACGGCTGCAAGACAGTTTGGTGACAGTTTAATGAAGGATCAGCCACCAATGGCAAAAGCGGTAGCCAGATATGGCAGGATGTGCCCTGGCCCACTGCACTTTCCACCACAAACCGGCCCCCATGCCGGGTAACAATATGCTGCACAATAGCAAGCCCCAACCCACTGCCCTGCACAGCGGCCGCAGTTTTAGCCACGCGGTAAAACCGTTCTGTTAAGCGCGCCAGATGCCGGGCCGGAATACCGGGGCCGTTATCCGTTACACTCAGCACAATACCTGCAGCACTCGGCCAACGTTGATCTTCCTCTGCCTGATGGCAGGTTATGGTAATAGATACAGGTTTACCGGACTTTGTTTTTTCTGAAACAAGGCTATATTTTATAGCGTTTTCAACAAGATTAATCACAACCTGCAAAAGCTGCGTTTCATCCCCCGCAACCTGCCAGCTCTTATTTTCTGGCGGCTGCACATCAACCTTAACCGGTAAACCGGCAGATAGAAGATCTCCTTCTGTCTGGCATTGCTCAAACAGATCAACCAGACACACTGCTTCACGCGGTTTTTGATGTTCCTGCATTTGCACGCGGGAAAGATAGAGCAAGCTGTTCAGCAGGTTTTGCATCCGCTTGGCCTGCTGGGCCATAATTTCCAAAAACTCTTTTTGTGCTAATGGGTCATCTGCAGCAGGGCCCTGCAAAGTTTCTATAAACCCCAGCAAAGCCGCCAAAGGTGTGCGTAGCTCGTGGCTGGCAAATGCCACAAAATCCGTATGCTGACGTTCCGCAACAACAGCATCTGTTTCATCATGCAGATCAACAAACACCAATGTTGTTTGCGCATTGGGTGCTGTGTTTTCCCTGCGCATACTTATTGGCAACAATGCTGCTGGCAGGCTTTGTTTTTGCAAAACAGCCTGAACCACCCGCAGCCGTGGAATATCCAGAATAACACGCACACGGCCCGATGGTGTGTTTCCTGCCTTTTGCGCAAGCACCACATCCAGCTTGGCCTGAAACGCCGGATGGCGGACTATACTGCCAAGGTCTCCATCAAACTGCTGTTCAGCCATTTTGGAAACCACACACAAACCACGTGTTTCATTTATTACCAACATGGCGGCAGGCAGGCAGGCCATCACCTGTTCTAGACAGGGTTGAGAAACTTCCTTACTGGGGCTGCGCCGCGCAAGAACAGGCACATGGCTTGCAGAAGCACGCATACGCCCAAGCACCATGCCACCCAAAGTTGCCATGGCTGCACCAGCTATGGCCCCTTCCCCCATTATCAGCCATGCCTGTGCAACCATGCCGAAAATTTACCCTGCTTAGCCTTGCGGCAGATCCAGCGCATACCCTCTGGCCCGCACTGTACGGATAAGATCTTGCTCATCCCCTTCATTCAGGGTTTGCCGCAAGCGACGAATATGCACATCTACCGTACGCAATTCCACAAAAGAGCTGCGTTCCCAAGCATGTTTCAAAAGTTCCTCGCGCGAGAAAACTTTGCCTGGGTTAAGCATAAAAAATTCCAGCAGCCGATATTCCGTTGGCCCTAACGCCAGCAAGCGTCCGCCACGTTCCACCTTGTGGCTCACCCGATCCATCACCAGCGTATCAAACCGTAATGTTTTATCTGCTGGTGGCAGGCGGCGCAGCATGGCTTTTACACGCGCAAACAATGCCTCCATGCTAAAGGGCTTTACAAGATAATCATCCGCCCCGGTATCTAAGCCGCGGATCGTATCTGTTTCTTCTCCACGTGCGCTGAGCATCACAATCGGAAGTGTCGCTGTTTTGGGCTGTCCCCGTAGCTGGCGGCACACTTCCAAACCGGAAATACCCGGCAGCATCCAGTCCAGCAGCAACAGATCAGGGCGTTTTTGGCGCACTTCTTCAAGCGCTGCTTCACCGTCCCCTACAACACGGACTGCATATCCCTGCTTTTCAAGATTGTAGCCGATAAGCCGGGAGAGTGCCGGATCATCCTCAACCACCAGAAGATCTGCCTTATTCATGCTTTCCCTGCTTTTTGTAACATGATTGAAAGATAGGGGGTTCTCACAGCAAAAAACAACGTCCCACCACCTCGCAAGAAAGGGATTATGTGTGAAAACCGCTTATATATCGGGCAAAAAGTACCCGTATGAAAGTTTTGTGAAACCCTCATAAAGTTGCAACAAAAAAAGGCCTTCCCTTATGGAGAAGGCCCTTTTGTTACAAATATTCTGGCAACCAGATCAATCTTCAAACGGGTCACGCATCAGAATAGTATCATCCCGATCTGGGCTGGTGGAAAGCAGGGTAACAGGCGCACCCACCAGCTCTTCAATCCGGCGTACGTATTTAATGGCCTGTGCTGGCAAGTCTGCCCAGCGGCGTGCACCGTGGGTGGTTTCCTTCCAACCTTCCAGCGTTTCATACACCGGACGCACACGCTGCTGCGCTGCTGGTGCAGACGGGAAGCGTTCGATCTTCTGCCCGTCCAGCTCATACCCAACGCAAACCCGGATTTCATCCAGACCGTCCAGCACGTCCAGCTTGGTAAGTGCCAAACCGTTTACACCGCCAACGCGCACAGCATGACGCACCAGCACGGAATCAAACCAGCCACAACGGCGCGCACGGCCCGTGTTGGTGCCAAATTCATGCCCGCGCTCACCAAGGCGGCGGCCTGTTTCATCATGCAGTTCTGTGGGGAACGGGCCTTCACCCACACGGGTGCAGTAAGCCTTGGCAATACCCAGCACAAAACCAGCAGCCGTTGGGCCCATGCCAGAACCCGTGCCTGCATTGGCAGCTACAGTGTTGGAGCTGGTAACAAACGGATAGGTGCCGTGGTCCACATCCAGCATCACGGCCTGCGCACCTTCAAACAGAATGCGGCGGCCTGCACGGCGGGCATCATCCAGAATATCCCAAGTGGGGGCCATATAAGGCAGCACTTTAGGGGCAAGATCTGTCAGGAACGTAAGAAGTTCTTCCTTGGTGAACACAGGTGCACCCAGCCCTGCCAGCAGGGTGTTATGGTGCAGCAGCAGTTCATCCAGCTTCCAGTCCAGCGTTTCCGGCTCGGCCAGATCACACAGGCGGATAGCACGACGGGCCACTTTATCTTCATACGCGGGGCCAATGCCACGGCCGGTGGTGCCAATTTTACGATCACCCCGCGCAGCCTCACGCGCGCGATCCAGCGCACCATGCACAGGCAGAATCAGCGGTGCGTTTTCTGCGATCTTGAGCGTATCGGGCGTAACTTCCAGCCCCTGTTCCTGAATACGGTCAATTTCTGCCAGCAGCGCCTGCGGGTCCACCACCACGCCGTTGCCGATAATGCCCAGCTTGTTGTTCACCACGCCAGAAGGCAGCAGAGAAAGCTTGTAAACCTGATTGCCCACAACCAGCGTATGCCCGGCATTGTGCCCACCCTGAAAGCGCACAACAATATCGGCCCGACTGGCAAGCCAATCTACAATTTTGCCTTTGCCTTCATCACCCCACTGGGCGCCAATCACGGTTACGTTGGACATGGATGGTGTGCTCCTGAAAGAATCTTGCCGCTAACTGAAAGAGAAAAAGCCCCTTACGGGGGAAAATCATGACAAGGCCGTGCAAACGGTGCCACGCAACACATGGGTGCAACCCAAACGGCGTGCTTCAATCTCTGGCTCTGCGGTGAGAGAAGATGCCGCCAGCGTGGCGTAACCCTGCGCGCGCAGGCGTGCGGCCTCCCGCTTATCTGCCCCCGGCGCCACATAAACACGTGGGCGGGCAGGTGTTGGCGGAATCATGCGGAACAGCACATCTGGCCGCAATGTCAGCCCACAGGCGGGTTCATTATCATTACACAGGTAACGGCCACCACGCCCCAGCTCTTCCGAGCGGCCAACGGCAAACAGCGTGACACACACACCTGTGTGGTATTTCCAGCCCCGAAACTCTACCGGATCTACCGTCATGCGCAGATTGGGGCACTGCTCACGCAGGGCGGCCACGGTATCTACCAAACGGTCCAGAACAGCACGGGCCTTGGGCGGCAAGGTAATTTCAATCAGCCGGGCCACGGCATGTTCTGCCAGCCCGGTTGCTTCCAGCAATGCAATAAGCGTGCTTGCCAGTGGGCCACCCTGTTCGGCCACGGCAGCGGAATCCTTACGGTCCAGCGCACGCATAAGGGCGGCGCGTTGCGCTTCGGGCACGTTACCTTCTTCCAGCAATGCTGGAATAAATGGCGGCATGGTGAGATCGAAGGAAACATCCTTCACACCCAGACGCTCAAGCGCTTCCGCTCCAACAGACATGACCTCCGCATCCGCTTCTGGCGAATCGGGGCCTATCAGTTCGATACCCGTCTGCATAATCTGGCGACTGCTTTCTTCCGCAGCCACGGGGGACACCACAACGCACACACCGGCGTAAGAAACACGCAGCGGGCGTGGCGTGCTGGCCACGCGGGTTGCCGCCATACGGGCCACCTGCGGCGTAATATCGGGGCGCAGCACCATCATGCGGCGGGTATCCGGGTCCATCACCCGGAAACTCTGTTCCGCAAGGGCCGCACCGGCACCCGCCAGATACGTGTCCTCAAACTCTATAAGAGGGGGCCGCACGCGGTCGTATCCGTGGGATGCAAACACGTCCATAAGCGTGGCAACGCCTTCTGCCTCGGTTCGGGCATCGGGCGTTAGAAAATCTACAAAGCCTGCGGGCAGCAGCGCCGGGCTGAAAGGCGGGTCTTCCGTCATGCTTCGGGCTATAGCACTGCATGGCGTGCCCGTCATGCCCGCAAGGGGGCACTTTTTACGCTATATGCGTCTAACAGGTGTGGTTTTTTCAGCCATCTGCGTTGCCGGGCAGCGTTTCCCACCCTGTGCCGATAAAAGTAAGCACACGGCGGCCCATGCCATCTGCACGCAATACAATCAGATTCTGGTCTTCCAACCACCCTAGCAGACGGCGCGCACGCCCTTTTGAAACCGTGCCGTACACCCGCGCAATAGCGGCATCAGATGGACATGGCTGCCGATCCAAGGCGGCACGTGCCAGAAAAAGCCCCACGGCCTGAAGGTCTTCCGGCAAAGTGGAGGCCAAAGCTTCGGCCTCCTGCCATTCGGGCTGTGTGGATGTTTCTTCATCCACACCGCTGCGGGCTGTGGCCAAAGCCCGGTTAAAGCGCCGCATATCCAGCGCATTCCGCCCCAATCCGGCAATCCGGCACCGTACCAGAAAGTCCTGATACAAAACGGGGGCTGGTCGAAAAGCAGCTTCTTCATCTTCCATCATGTCACGCAGAATGGCGCGCATGCGGGCTTCACGCTCGGTTTGGGTTTCGGATGTTTCTTCGGGGGCTTCCTGTTCGGCTTGAGCGGCCTGTGCCTCACCATGTGCAGCAAGTTGAGTGAGCAAATCAGGCGGTGGCGGTGCAGGCGCTTTGCGTGGGCGAACAGGCATATCCTGCACAGGCACGGGGGCCAGAATAAGATCATGCACAGGCGCTGGTGGCGGCTCAAACGGTGTAAGCACCGGCCCGGCAGAGCGGCTTTCTGTTTCTACTGCGCCAATACGCACCGGCACTGGCCTGCGGCACAAGGCAGGGCCAAGCGCTACAAAAGTGCCGCGTGCTAAATCTCGGAACGATTCGGCCTGCCTGCGCTCCATCCCCAGCAAATCTGCCGCGCGGGACATATCAATATCCAGAAATGTGCGGCCCATCAGAAAGTTGGAAGCTTCTGCTGCCACGTTTTTGGCCAGCTTGGCCAAACGCTGCGTGGCAATAACCCCGGCCAAACCACGTTTACGGCCACGGCACATCAGGTTTGTCATGGCGCCAAGGGATGCACGCCGGGCTTCGTCCGAAACCTCACCTGCGGCGGCTGGGGCAAAAAGCTGCGCTTCATCCACCACCACCAGCACTGGATACCAGTATTGGCGCGGCACCTCGAACATGCCGCCTAAAAATGCAGCAGCCCAACGCATTTGCTGGTCTGCATCCAGACCTTCCAGATTCAGCACAACCGAGGCACGGTGCATACGCATGCGTTCACCCGCCGCATGTAGCGCCATTTCGGAATGGTCTGCGCCATCAATCACCAGATGGCCGAATTTTTCCGCAAGGCTGACAAAATCCCCCTCCGGGTCAATAATCGCCTGCTGCACCATGCGGGCGGATTGCTCCAGCAACCGCCGCAGCAGGTGTGATTTACCAGACCCAGAATTACCCTGTACCAGTAGGCGCGTGGCCAGAAGTTCGGCCAAATCTAATTGCGCCGGGCCACCCCCCGGCACTTCACCCATTATGATCATGCTGCTCATGGCTGGAGGGGATACCGCTTAGCCCCTGTATCCTGCAACCATGCCTGTAGGCCCTTTGCTGCTGCGCGCCCCGTGGCAAGGCAGGCATGCAGCAGATAGCCGCCTGTTGGGGCCTCCCAATCCAGCATTTCCCCCGCCACAAACACACCGGGCACTGCACGCAGCATAAAGCCATCTGTGCAGGAGTCGGACGTAATTCCACCAGCAGTGGAAATGGCGCGGGCAAGCGGTTGTGGGGCGCTCAACACTACGGGCACAGCTTTTAACCGTGCAGCCAAGGCTTGAGGTGAGGAAGGAATATCCTGCCCACCTTCACGCAGCAATGCGACAGCAACAGGCGGTAAGCGCAATGCCTTGCGTAATTTATTAGAGAGGCTCTCGCGCGGGCGGGTGGCGGCCAAACGGCGGGCTACTTCCTGCTCTGGCATATCCGGGCGCAAATCTACCATCACGGTCACCACACCCTCTTCGGCAATGGCAGCCCGAATAGGAGCAGACAGTGCGTAAATCGCGCCGCCTTCCAGCCCATTGGCAGTTACCATCACTTCGCCCTGCACGCGTTGCCCTGCAAAGCTGAGTGCTACAGGTTTAAGCGGCACGCCTGCAAAACGCTCCCGGAACAGATCAGACCACGCTGTCTCAAAACCACAATTTGCGGGCTGTAAGGGCGCTATGTTCACACCCTGCTGCGCCAGAACTGGCACCCAACCTCCTGCACTGCCCAAACGCGGCCAGCTTGCCCCGCCTAGCGCCAGCAATGTGGCATCTGCCTGCATGGAGTGCGGTGCATCCTGCCCTTCGCGCTGCACAAGCAGGTGGCCTTGTTCGTCCCATCCTTTCCATGCGGTGCGAGTGTGAAAAACAACGCCAAGCGCCTGCAACCGCGCCAACCATGCACGCAGCAATGGGGATGCCTTCATGGCCGAAGGAAACACACGGCCAGAAGACCCCGTAAAGTGGGCTTGCCCAAGCCCTTCCATCCAGTGCTGGATGTCCTGCGTGGTCCATGCATCCAATGCCGGGCGCAACCATGATTGCGCTACACCATAATGCCGCATCAAGGCCTCATGCGGTTCGGAATGCGTGATGTTTAACCCACCCCGCCCTGCCATAAGGAACTTGCGGCCAACACTGGGCATGCGCTCCAGCACCTGCACGCCGTAACCGGCCTGTGCCAGATACTCCGCAGCAGCCAACCCCGCGGGGCCAGCCCCAACAATAACAATATGAGCGGCTGAAGCGTGTGTCATAGGCAAGATATTACTGGAATCGGAAAAGCGGAATCATACCGCCTTTCCGCCAGCGTTGCGCACGGCTTTTGCCAGATCTTCAATCTGCGCCAACACGCGTGGCAAAGTTTCCGCCGTAGCACGTCCTTTGTCATCCAACGTATCCGCCAAGGTAGATAGCAAGGCCGAGGCCACAACAGCACCATCTGCAATGTTGGAAGCGTTGGCGGCCTGCTGCGGTGTACGCACACCAAACCCAATGGCGATGGGCAGCTTTGTTACCTTACGCAGGCGCGGAATGGCTTCTTCCAGATCATGCGTGGTAGCGGAACGTGTGCCCGTAATGCCCGTAATGCTCACGTAATACACAAACCCAGATGCATGAGAGAGCACATAAGGCAGGCGCTTATCCGATGTGGTGGGCGCCACAAGCCGGATGATATCCAACCCATTTGCCTTGGCAAATGGTGCCAGCACATCGGCTTCCTCTGGCGGCAGGTCCACCAGAATCAGGCCGTCCACGCCGGCACTCGCGGCATCACGGCAAAAGCGTTCATACCCGTAAGATTCTACCGGGTTCAGATACCCCATAAGGATAATGGGGGTTTTGTTATCCTGCTGGCGAAAATCCGTTACCATATCCAGCACACCTGCCAGCGTGGCCCCGGCCTTAAGGCCACGGCGGGCAGCGGCCTGAATAACGGGGCCATCAGCGGAAGGATCTGAAAAAGGCATGCCAATTTCAATCAGATCCGCGCCAGCAGCGGGCATTTTCCGCAGCAGTTCGAGCGATGTATCCCAATCCGGATCATACGCTTCCAGATACGGGATAAGCGCACCGCGGCCTTCAGCGGCAAGTGCTTTAAAACGGGCTGCTATACGGCTCACAGCTTGACCCCCAGATGTTCGGCAACAGTGAAAATATCTTTATCACCCCGGCCAGAAAGGTTGACCACCAGCAGGGTATCCTTGGAAAGCGTAGGCGCAATTTTGGCGGCATAAGCCACGGCATGGGCAGATTCCAGCGCGGGAATAATGCCTTCCATACGTGTGCAAAACTGGAAGGCATCCAGTGCCTCATTATCCGTAATGCCTACGTATTCTGCGCGGCCAATATCATGCAGCCATGAATGTTCCGGCCCCACACCGGGGTAATCCAGCCCAGCACTGATGGAATGCGCTTCCTCAATCTGGCCATCTGCATTCTGAAGCAGGTATGTGCGGTTGCCATGCAGCACGCCGGGGCGTCCGCGCTCAATAGAAGCTGCGGTTTTGCCGCTATCCAGACCGTGGCCTGCGGCTTCCACACCAATTAGACGAACCGATTTATCATCTAGAAACGGGTAGAAAATGCCCATAGCGTTGGAGCCGCCGCCAATAGCGGCCACCACAACATCTGGCAGACGGCCTTCAGCGGCCTTCATCTGAGCTTTGGTTTCCGTGCCGATTACGCTCTGAAAATCACGCACCATAGCTGGGTATGGGTGTGGGCCGGCCACCGTGCCAATAAGCATGTAGGTATCAGCAATATTGGCCACCCAATCCCGCATGGCCTCGTTCATGGCATCTTTCAGTGTGCCTGCGCCGGAGGTAACGGGCACCACCTCCGCGCCTAGCAAACGCATACGGAACACGTTGGGCTTTTGCCGCTCTACATCGGTAGCACCCATGTAGATCACGCATTTCAGGCCGAACAGGGCGCATACGGTTGCCGTGGCCACACCATGCTGGCCCGCACCGGTTTCCGCCACAATACGGGTGCGGCCCATACGCCGGGCCAGCAGAATCTGCCCCATAACGTTATTGAGCTTGTGGGAACCCGTATGGTTGAGTTCTTCACGCTTAAGAAAAATTTTAGCGCCACCCAGTTCTTCCGTCATGCGCTGGGCAAACCAGAGCGGGCTGGGGCGGCCGACATAATCTTTCAGATAATAATCCAGCTCCTTCCGGAAGGCCGGATCAGCCTTGGCAGCCTTATAGGCTTCATCCAGTTCCAGAATGAGAGGCATAAGGGTTTCCGCCACAAAGCGGCCCCCATGACGCCCACCAAAATGCCCCCGCTCATCCGGCTGGTGCCGGAGGGAATTGCTCTGCACCGCTGCCGTGCCGTGTTCCTTCGGATCTGCCATTTCTGGTCTGCCGCTCCCATACCGCGTGAAAAACCGCGCCTGCCAGACATGCAAAAGCCTGGCATCGCCTGTCATAACGAAGCCGCAGGCTTACCAGATACCGCAAGGCGTTGCACAGCCCTGCAACCACGTAACCTTGCCAGAAACATGTAGAAGGCCGCATAATTTGTAACAGTTGAATATTTGCAGCCCATATCGCCACCTGACATTCTGTGTTCAGAAAACAGTGGCCCTGCCTGCCTTCGGTAGCGCGCGCACACAAAATGGAGAATCGCATGTTCCTGGCCCACCGGCCTGGTATGCCCGCACGGGCTATTGAGACCGCAGCCGACGCCGCCGATGCCGTATGGCTGGACCTTCTAGACCCCACCCCGCAGGAACAGGCCCTGGCAACCCAATTATGCGGCCAGCCCATTCCCACGCTGGATGACCTGAACGAAATTGAAAGTTCATCCCGCATTAGCGTGCGCAATGGAGCGGCTTTTCTTTCCTCACCTTTATTGCAGAAAACCGGCCCGGAATTTCAGACAACACCTGTCGGCTTTATTCTGACGCAAAACCGGCTGTTCACCATCCGCTTTCAGTCCTACCAGTCTTTTGAAACCGTGGCGTTGCTTGTGGCGGACCATGCGCAGGTTATGCCTGCCCCCCATGCCATTCCCACCCCAGAAACACCGGCCCCCACACCGGCATCCACCGCGGCTCCCTCCGCCCCACTCCACACCCAGCATGATACCATGCTGCATGCGGGTGAAATTCTGGTGGCGCTGATTGAAACCATTGTAGACCGGCTGGCCGATATTCTGGAAAGCGTGGGAGACCTGCTGGATACTCTTTCGCACGATATTTTTCGCACTCGCCCATCCGGCCAAGCCATGCGCAATATTGCATCATGGCAGCGTGACTTGCTCCAGCGCGTGGGCAGTTCGGGCAATCTGTGTTCACGTATGCGCGATACGCTTTTGGGCATGGAGCGCATTGCCCTGTTTTTGAGCGAAAGCCGCAAAACAGCCAGCGCCATCCCCACCCCCGGGTACATGCTGAGCACGCGCCACATCACCACGGATTCCGTGCCGCAAGAAGGGGAAAGCAATACTGCCGCAGCCTATGCGCTTTCCAGCCCGCTGCGGATGCGCATTACCACAGTAAGCCGAGACCTTTCCTCGCTAGATGCCTATGTTTCCCAAGCGCAGGACAAGGTGGAATTTCTGCTGGATGCCACGTTGGGCTTTATTAACATTGAACAGAACGGGGTCATGAAGGTGCTGACAGTTGTCAGCTTTATTGGGGTGGCCCCTACTTTGATTGCTGGCATCTATGGTATGAACTTCAAGAACATGCCTGAACTGAACTGGTCTTTCGGGTACTGGTATTCACTCGGGCTTATGGCCTCCACCATTGTATTGCCCCTGCTGTGGTTCTGGAAAAAAGGCTGGCTGGGAGGGATCAAGTAAAATGCATCAGTTCTGGAAAGCGGCTTTTTTCTGCGCCTCTCTTGTCGGTAGCATGGCTACGGCACAAGCTGCATCCTCCACACCCACACAGGCCCCGCCACCTAATGGGTATCAGGCGTTTTTTGACCATCTGAGCACCGAACCCTTACGCTATGCCGCCGTATCTTCACGCAATGGCAAGCGGTTGCTTGTTGGACTTCATCCTTCCACGGCAGGCCATGTGGCGGGGGAACTGATGCTGCTGGATGGCACCATGCGCCCGCTGTTAAGTGCGGATGTGGAAGGCACAGCGCCTGATCTGCAAAGCGGGCAAACCGGCATGTGCCAGCTTACCACCACCCTAAAGGAAGACAGCCTGCACCTGAATGGCCCATGCTCACAGGATCAGATTTCCGGTGGGCTTACACGCACCATGCACCCTTCCCAGCTATGGTCTCAGGTAAACAGCTTTATTTCCCCCGATATGTCGGTTTCCGCCGTGTGGCTGACCCGTGCCGGGTGGAATGCAGCCATTACCCCTGCGCCAACGCCATGAAGCCCACACCACAAGGTTATTGACGATACATCTGGCCGCCGTTATTATGCGGCCCCATAGTACTGGCTGACTTCACCTGCCCAGTGCATCCTCCCTTTAGTCTGGATTATTCTGCCCCGGCATCACCTTCCAGCAAGGTGCCTATTTGCCGCAGCCGCGCGCTTCCGGCAGCCGATGGCATGAGAAATCCTGACATATTCCTTATGAACTTTTGCCAGTCAGGGCATTTCCTAGATGCATCTTGCGGAACTCAAGGCCAAATCCCCAGCGGATCTTCTGGCCTGCGCTGAAGACCTGAATATTGAAAACGCGTCATCCCTGCGTAAGCAGGACATGATGTTTGCCATCCTGAAGGCGCTGGCCGATAACGACCAGGCGATCTACGGCGAAGGCACGCTTGAAATCATGCACGACGGGTTTGGTTACCTGCGTTCCCCCGAATCAAACTACCTTCCCGGCCCGGATGATATTTATATCTCCCCCACACAGGTGCGCCGCTTTGCCCTGCGCACAGGTGATACGGTAGAGGGCCAGATTCGCGCCCCGCGTGATGGTGAACGCTACTTCTCCATGCTCAAGATCAACACGATCAACTTTGAGCCACCGGATGCCGTACGCCACCGAATCAACTTTGATAACCTGACCCCACTTTACCCTGAACGTCGCCTTCAGATGGAAGTGGAAAGCCAGGCAACAGCCCCGGAACCCAAATCCGAAAAAGGCAAGAAAGGCGCGCAGAAAGACTTTACCCCGCGCGTTATCGATCTTGTTTCCCCCATTGGTATGGGCCAGCGCGCCCTTATTGTGGCCCCGCCTCGCTCGGGCAAAACGGTTATGCTGCAAAGCATTGCCTCTTCCATCAGCGCCAACCATCCGGAAGTTTTCCTGATCGTTCTGCTGATTGATGAACGCCCGGAAGAAGTTACGGACATGGCGCGCTCTGTGCGCGGTGAAGTGATTGCCTCCACCTTTGACGAACCCGCACACCGCCACGTGCAGGTAACGGAAATGGTGCTGGAAAAAGCCAAGCGCCTTGTTGAACACAAGCGCGATGTGGTGATCCTGCTGGATTCCATTACCCGTCTGGCCCGCGCCTACAACACCGTTGTGCCCTCATCCGGCAAGGTGCTGACCGGGGGTGTGGATGCCAACGCCCTGCAACGGCCTAAGCGCTTTTTTGGTGCCGCCCGTAATATTGAAGAAGGTGGTTCTCTCACCATTATCGCCACGGCGCTGATTGATACCGGCAGCCGCATGGACGAAGTGATCTTTGAAGAATTCAAAGGCACGGGCAACTCGGAACTGGTGCTGGATCGTAAGCTGGCAGACAAGCGCACCTTCCCGGCAATCGACATCACCAAAAGCGGCACCCGTAAGGAAGAGCTGCTGGTGGATCGGGCTACACTGTCCAAAATGTGGGTTCTGCGCCGTATTCTGGCCCCTATGGGCACGATGGACGCCATGGACTTCCTGCTGGACAAGCTGAAATACAGCAAAACCAACAATGACTTCTTTGAAGCCATGAACAACTGACCGGGCAGGCTTTTTCTCGCCTTTCCTTCCGTCAGTTCATTTCTACAGAGCGCCTGCTTCGGATTACGAAGCAGGCGTTTCCTGTTTTTTGCGCAATGTGAGCACCACACTGCCATCGGGCTGCGGCACATCGGACAAAATGGTATGCCCAAGCGCCCGAGCAGACCGGCTGATGTTTTTTAGCGGCTCTTCCCCCTTCAGGCGCACAGCCAACAAACCGCCCGGTGGCAGGCCATCCAGCGCCAGACGCGTGCGCACAAATGTCATGGGGCATTTTTCCGTTGTAATATCCAAAACGGCAATGCGTGGCTCTTCCTGCACGTTAAAATCAGGCACGTATGCAGCAGAACGGGTCATTCAGAAACTCCATAAAAGGGCGAAAAACGTAAGCTCATCTGCAAAAGATAGGGGCCTGCATCGCATAAAAAAACTGCCAGCGAGTGTAAAATTGGACAAACCCTATCACTTTCGGCTACCTGAAACCTGAAACACAAATTGTAACTCAAAGCAGGATTTGTGATCTTGAAGGCACAGTCGGCAGAATCGCGGATCGAGCAGCTGTGTGTTGAACACGGCCTGAAAATGACCGGACAGCGGCGCGTGATTGCGCGTGTTCTGTCTGAAGCAGACGACCACCCTGATGTGGAAGAGCTGTACCGCCGTGCCTTGACACTGGATTCCCGCATTTCAGTGGCCACGGTGTATCGCACCGTAAGGCTTCTGGAAGAAAAAGGTATTCTGGAACGCCGAGATTTCGGCGGTGGGCGCGCACGGTATGAGGCAACGGAAAATGGGCGGCACCATTATCATCTGATAGACGTGGATAATGGGAAGGTTATAGAGTTTGAAGATCCCGAACATGAAGCTTTGATGAAAAAAGTGGCTGATCGGTTGGGCTTTGAATTTGTTTCCATGCGGCTTGAGCTGTTTGGCCGCAAAAAATCCGCTGCAAAGCCGGGCACCAAAACATCCTCTCGTGCCCGCCAGAAAGGAAATGCTGCATGAGTGCAACGCGCAATAACGGAGGGGGACTTTCTGCGCTGGATCTGGAACGCAAAGGCTTTCCTGAACTGCGTGGTGGCACCCTGAGCGTACGCATTGCAGAAACAGAGGCCGAGCTGGAAGCAGCCCAAGCCCTGCGCTATCGCGTTTTTTATGAAGAAATGGGGGCCCGCCCAGAAGGCGAAACCCTGCGCCTTAAACGCGATATTGATGAATTTGATAATGTGGCAGACCATCTGTTGGTGATTGACCACTCCATTGCCTCGGACGCACGAGGCGTGGTGGGCACATACCGGCTGGTGCAAAGTGACGCCGCAAAAAAAATCGGGCGTTTTTATTCCTCCAGCGAATATGACATTACGCCCTTAAAGGAATTCCCCGGAAAATTGCTGGAAGTGGGCCGGTCCTGCGTAGATAAAAACTACCGTGGGCGCACTGCCATGCAACTGCTGTGGCGGGGCATTGCCTCCTACATTTTCCTGCATCAGATTGATCTGCTGTTTGGTTGCGCCAGCTTGCCGGGCACGGACCCGGACAAAATGGCCAATGAGCTTACCTACCTGTACCACAACCATCTGGCCCCTCCGGCCCTG
The DNA here is from genome assembly GCF_050106715.1 of Acetobacter sp. AAB5. NCBI lineage: Bacteria > Pseudomonadati > Pseudomonadota > Alphaproteobacteria > Acetobacterales > Acetobacteraceae > Acetobacter > Acetobacter sp. AAB5. Next base: position 258,819 of record NZ_JBNIEW010000003.1, on the reverse strand, counting down.
CGTGTGCGGGCTTTGCCAGACCGGAAGGTGGAAATGCTGCGCACAGACCCGCACAGCCTAAACCTGCGCCGGTGCCTGGCTGGCCTACCGCCACTTATTAAAGGCTATCTGCGGCTAGGTGGTTATGTGGGGGATGGCGCGGTGGTGGACCCGCAGTTCAACACTACGGATGTGGCCATTCTGGTCAAAAGTGAGCTACTGGCAGATAAATATTACAGGCACTACGAGCGCCGCCTGCGCGATGCTCTGGACTGATAACGGACAGCTTTTTCAACGTCCGTTTTCTTTTTCTGTCAGTCAGTAAACTAAGGTTTGCGCCGTGGTAAAACTGCCCGCGTTTTTTCAAACGGCGCATAACCGCCTGCGCCGATGCTGGCGGAACAATTGGCGTTTTATAGGGTTTATGCTGGGGGTTGGCGCTCTTTCTGCGCTGGCTCTGCCCCCTTTGCACTTCCTACCCATATTGTTGCTTACTTTTGGCATACTCGGCCGGATACTCAACACCACAACAAGTTGGAAACACGCCGCATGGGCGGGCTGCCTGTTTGGTTTTGGCTTTTACACAGCCGGGCTTTACTGGCTGGTCAATGCTGTGCTGATCCGTGCAGATGAGTTCTGGTGGTTTGTGCCTTTCCCTTCCATGGGGTGTGCCCTCATTCTTGCGCCAATGGTGGGGGCACCGGCAGCACTCAGCATGTTGGTGCCCACAGGGCTGCGCCGTCTGGCATTTTTTGCCGGAGCATGGACGGTTTTTGATATGGGCCGCACATTTTTATTCAGCGGCTTTACGTGGAATGCACTGGGCAGTTGCCTTGCCATACCCGGCCCTGTTGGGGACATACTCATCCAGCCTGCCGCATGGGTAGGAGAAGATGGACTAACTTTGGCGCTTGTATTGGCAAGCCTACTATGTGGCAACGCCTTATTGGATAGCCTTCATCTGCGCATTCCGTTTACGCCACAAGCGGCAGCCCCATATTGCATACCTGTGGTTCGGCGTAGAATTTATATGGGCTGTATAGCTGCCTCTGTGCTGTGGCTTGGTGTGGGCGCCGCACGCTTTTACAGCATTTATCCTCAGGGCGAATCCGGCCCAATAGCTGTTATGGTTCAGGGCAATGTGCCCGAAACTGAAAAAGTGGGCAGGTTGCGCCCCAGAGATATCTTTTTGCGCTACCTGCGCCTAACAGCCCAAGGCGTGCAGCAAGCGCGGCAATTACAAATTCAGCAGGCAGCCTCTGGCGCACCTTATCGCCCTATTGTGTTTTTGTGGCCGGAAACCTCTTTCCCCGGCTATGATCTGTTGCAGGATACGCCCAAGGCCCGAGAAGTTATTATGGATTGGGCTTTGGGGACCGATGCAGGAATTATTGGTGCACTCCGGCAGGATGACAACGGGCGTTACCGTAATTCCGTTTTGGCTTTGGCCCCCGATGGGGCCGTAAGTGCCGTGTATGATAAAGCACGCCTTGTGCCTTTTGGAGAATATCAACCCTCCTTCATCCCTTTACAGATTGTACCGCAGGGCGGATTGGCTGCTGGCCCTGGCCCACAAACATGGCATTTGGCCAACATTCCACCCGTTGGCCCGTTAATCTGTTACGAAGTGATTTTTTCGGGCGATGTGACCAACCCTCATGATCGCCCCCGCTGGTTGGCCAATGTCACGAATGATGGATGGTTCGGCAACAGTGCTGGCCCACGCCAACATTTGGAATCCGTGCGCTTACGCGCTGTAGAAGAAGGGCTGCCAATCGTAAGAGCTGCCAATACAGGTATTTCTGCTGCCTTTGATGGCAGAGGCCATCTTCTTGCCAAATTGGGGTGGGACAAAACAGGTGTACTTGTTTCTGCTGTGCCTGCGGCCCTTCCTCGCACGTTTTTCGGGCATTACGGACAAGCTGTTCCTTTACTATTCTGTGCATTGCTGATGCTGGGCGCATCTATCCGGCGCAGCAAAGCCTGATTTTTCTTAATTTCCTGTTCACCGTTTTTTTCAGTTTTATGGCGCAGTTCGCTTTTAAACAGGTGTCTGCGTTGTTTTTCTTTTGGAGGAGACGGCAAACATCTTTATAAAATGTTAACCTTCTTGAGCATATTCCCTCGTGAAAGCAGGAAAAGTTTCGAGGCGTGAAACATACGGAGCAGGAACCGATCGACACCACCATGATCCAGCCTCATGCTGCTGCCAGTGCCATTGATGCCCATGTTGGCAAACGCATAAGACTACGCCGCACATTGTTGGGACTCTCTCAGGAAAAACTGGGAGAAGCTTTGGGAATTACCTTCCAGCAGATCCAGAAATATGAACGTGGAGCAAACCGGGTAGGCGCTTCGCGATTGTATCATATTGCCTGTGCGTTGGATGTGCCGATCAGCTTCTTTTTTGATGACATGCATTCTGCGGAAGCTGTTTCCAATAAGCAGGCGCATTTTTCGGAAACACGCAAAAGCTTTGGTGCGCCATCGGACAAGAATGTTAGCGCGGCACCTACATCAGATACAAAAAACATATTCAAAAAGCAGGAAACACTGGAGCTGGTACGCGTGTATTACAGCATTCCAGACGCGCAAATGCGCCGAAAAATTCTTGAGCTTATGCAAACAATGAGCGTATCCAGATAAAAAAGGGCGGCCTTACAGCCGCCCTTTTTAGTAGGTGGATCAGAAGCTCTGATCGTCTCCACCACCCCAATCTCCGCCTGCATCTCCGGCGTCTCCAGCATCTCCGCCCCAGTCAGAACTGTTTGCGTCAAAATTCGGATCTGCGCTGGTGCCTGCACCACCAAAAGGATCTGCGCCTGCTGCTCCGGCTCCTGCTCCTGCATCACCATAATAATTGTTAATGGTTTCCGTAGGGGCTGCACCGCCACCCCATCCAGCATCACCGCCCGCAGCGCCGGCATCATGATGCCCGCTAAAAAGGCTGGTTAACGCATTGGCTGCCATCATGCCGCCAGCAACACCTGTTGCTGTGGAAAGTGCACTGCCCAAAAAGCCCGAACCACCCTGAAACATAGAGGGGCGCATACCATAAGGCATGGGCTGCGGCTGATATTGCGGCGGCATAGGTGCTGCTGCAGGGCGGCCACCCCAACCCGGAGGCGCTGCGGTTGGCTGCGGTTGGGGCTGAGCCTGCGGATTCTGCCCACCACCAAACAAGCCACTAAAAAAACCACCCGATTTCTGTTGCCCAGAACCCTGCTGCTGCTGGGCCTGCTGCAAAGCTTGTTGGGCTTGCTGTAACTGGAACTGAAGCTGCTGAATACGGTTTTGCGCTTCTACCAGCGCAGCTTCCTGCACAACTGCCATCTGGGTGATGCGATAGCGGGCTTCCGGATATTTCTGGAATTCCTGCGCAATAAACTGGTCTGCTTCCGGGTCTATTGGGGGCAGGTTGGGCCGCGTAGAAGGCACGCTGGCAAAACCACCCTGTGGTGCGCCGCTTACACGCGCAAAGAATTTTTCGATCAGATCGCGTTCGTCGTTATTCATCCCATACCTTCCCTGCCCTTTTGGGCCTAACGCTGGCGGCTACAGCCTTTGTTTTTACGCCAACACTCTGTCCAAGATGTGGCGCGGATACAAGCGCGATGCAAGAAGCCCTGCGCAGGAAGAATTGCACCATGGCCTGCCTTCTCTTCCGGTTCGGCGCATGGGGCTGTATGGTGTGCCCGCATGCAGCATATATATGCTGCATTATAACGTAACCTACCGGAGTAGCACCCTGATCATGGACCCGGCGTCTGCCCGCCCCACTGAGCGGCCTCTTTCCTTTCAGGATCTTATCCTGACCCTTCACCAGTTCTGGTCCAAACAGGGATGCGCCATTCTTCAGCCCTATGATCAGGAAATTGGTGCAGGCACCCTTTCCCCCCATACCACCTTACGCGCGCTTGGCAGCAAGCCGTGGAAAGCCGCCTATGTGCAGCCCTGCCGCCGCCCGTCTGATGGCCGCTATGGGGAAAACCCAAACCGCTTGCAGCACTATTACCAGTATCAGGTTCTGCTCAAGCCCACGCCGGAAGAAAGCCAGAAACTGCTGCTAGACAGCTACCGCGCAATTGGGATTGACCCCGAACTGCACGATATCCGCTTTGTGGAAGATGACTGGGAAAACCCCACCATCGGCGCATGGGGCCTTGGTTGGGAAGTATGGTGCGATGGCATGGAAGTCACGCAGTTTACGTATTTCCAGCAGGTTGGCGGTATTCCCGTAACCCTGCCTTCCACCGAACTAACATACGGGCTGGAACGCCTGGCCATGTATGTGCAGGGCGTGGAGAACGTGTACGATCTGGATTACAACGGCGCGGGCCTGACCTATGGCGATGTATTCCTACGCGCTGAGAAAGATTACTCCCGCCATAATTTTGAACTGGCGAACACAGACCTGCTGTTCCAGCATTTTACAGATGCGGAAAAAGAAAGCGTGGCGCTGGCCGAAGCCGGAGTGGCCCAGCCTGCGTATGATCAATGCCTGAAGGCCAGCCATCTGTTCAATCTGCTGGATGCGCGCGGCGTTATCAGCGTGAGCGAACGCGCCGCCTATATTGCCCGAGTGCGTAATCTGGCCAAGCTATGCTGTGAAACCTGGCTGGCTGGCGAGGACAAGTAAGATAATGCCCGAACTGCTGATAGAACTGTTCTCTGAAGAAATTCCAGCCCGGATGCAAAGTCAGGCAGGGGAAAACCTCCTGCGCCTGCTAACCGAGGCTCTGACCCCCCTGCACCCACAGAATGCCGTGGCCGCCACCGGCCCACGCCGCATTGCCGCCAGCCTGAACATTGATGCCACAGTGCCCGGCCGCACGGTTTCTGAACGCGGCCCGCGTGAAGGCGCACCAGATAAAGCGCTTGATGGCTTTACCCGTAAGCATGGTGTTACGCGTGATGCGCTAACACTACAAAACGGCTTCTGGATGCTAGAGCGCGAAGAACCTGCCGTAAGCGCGCAGGCCCATATTGCGGCTGTGCTGCCTGATCTGCTGCGGCGCTTCCCTTGGCCCAAATCCATGCGTTGGGGTGCTGGCAGCAGCTTTACATGGGTGCGCCCACTACGCCGTATTCTGTGCATTCTGGATGGTGAAGCCATACCTTTCTCCCTCGCTCAGGGTGAAGATAACGGGCACAATCTGGTAGCCTCCAACCTTACGGAAAGCCATCGCTTCCTCAACCCCGGTGCCGTAGCTGTTTCCAGTGCTACGGAATGGCGGAAAACCTTGCATGACCGCCACGTGATGGTGGATGCGGCAGAACGCCGTAAAACCATTACAGAAGGCCTGAACACACTGGCTGCCTCCGAAGGGTTGCAGATTGTGCCAGATTCTGGATTGGTGGACGAAGTAGCTGGGCTGGTAGAATGGCCTGTGCCGTTCCTTGGCCAGATTGATGCCCAGTTTATGGAACTGCCTGCCGAGGTGATGCAGGTTTCCATGCGCGTGAACCAGCGATATTTTGCCCTGCGCAACAGCGATGGTTCGGCTGCACCGCGTTTTGCTTTTGTGGCCAACATTATCCCCGCAGATGATGGCACGCTAATTGTTACCGGCAATGAACGCGTGCTGCGTGCGCGCTTTGCAGATGCCCGCCATTTCTGGGATCTGGACCGCAAGCAAACGCTGGCTTCCCGCCTGAAGGCGCTGGATTCCATTACCTTCCATGCCAGCTTGGGATCACAGGGTGATCGCACGCGCCGTATGGTGCGTTTGGCCGGTATTCTGGCCGATATGGTGGGCGCACCCAAAGCTGATTGCGAGCGCGCGGCAGAGCTGAGCAAAACCGACCTGACAACCGGCATGGTTGGAGAATTCCCCGAACTTCAGGGGGTAATGGGCGGCTACTACGCTAAACATGATGGCGAAAGTGCTGCCGTGGCTCAGGCTATTAGTGAGCAATATACCCCGCGCGGCCCCGGTGATTCCGTGCCAACTGCGCCGGTTTCTGTTGTGCTGGGGCTGGCCGACCGGATTGATATGCTGGTGGCTTTCTTTGCCGCTGGTGAAAAACCTTCCGGTTCGGGAGACCCGTTCGGTCTGCGCCGTGCCGCATTGGGCATTATCCGCCTGATCCGTGAAAACAATCTGCGGCTTGATCTGGTGCGTCTGTTTGTTCTGGCAGCCGAAGTCCTGCCTGCTGATTTGCAGGATGCGCCTGATCTGGACCTGCTGCCACAGTTTATTGCGGAACGTCTGCGCGTGCAGGTGCGCTCCGAAGGTGCACGGCATGACTGTCTGGCTGCAATTTCCGTCGATAATTCCGATACGGATATCGTGCGTCTGCTAGCCCGTGCCCACGCCTTGCAGGATATGCTGGAAACGGAAGACGGCAAGAACCTGTTGGCCGCCACGCGCCGTGCGGCCAACATTCTGCGGATTGAAGACAAAAAAGACGGCCCACACGAAGATAGCCCAGACCCCGCCCTGTTCACACAGGATGAGGAACGCGCCCTGTTTGACGCGCTGGAACGTGTGGAACCTGCCGTGGAAAAGGACTTTGCCGCCGAACGCTTTACCGATGCTATGCGTGAAGCCGCCAGCCTGCGTGAACCACTGGATAAGTTTTTTGAAGTGGTTACGGTAAACGCCCCAGAACCAGAACTGCGGCTTAACCGCCTGAAACTGCTTTCCCGCGTTGTGCGTATGATGCGGCTGATTGCAGATTTTAGCCAGATTGAAGGTTAATTATCCGCATCGCTTGAGTTTGGCTTGCTGCATCTCAAAAGCAGCAAGCCAGCCAAAGCCAAGTATATGCTTTGGCACGCCCCATGTAGGCTAAACTTCTACACAATGAGTTGCACACAGGCGTGTAGCTGATACCCGTAAAAAGCATAGTGTTTGCCACAACACTCTTTTAGACAGGCACAAACCTTTCTCCGGCAAAATTAAAGTCGGAACTGGCTTTTTCCGGTTTTTTGCATGGTAGAATAGAATGACGTCTTCCCGCTCTCTCACCCTTGGTGTGCTTAATGGTATGGGAAGCGGTGCGTTATGGGGCACTGTATTTATTGTTCCCCTGCTGCTGCATGATTTTACATCTCTGCAAATGACAGCCGGACGCTACATTGTTTACGGCCTGATTTCTCTAATTTTGCTGCTACCCCGTTGGAATATTCTTAAAAAAATTCTGGGAAAAGCCGAATGGATTGCGCTCATCCGCTTATCTATTCTGGGCAATATTCTGTATTACATTCTGCTTTCTACGGCCATTACAACCGTAGGTGGCCCCGTAACCACACTTATTATTGGGTTTTTACCCATTGCTGTATTGGTGATGGGCATACGCGCTGGCAGTAACATCCGTATCAAACAGATTGCCGCCCCCATGAGCTTAAGCGTTATTGGCATTCTGCTTATTGTTTCGCGCAGCTTTACATCTCATGCTGCAAGCGCCCCCGTGCATCCGGTTGCTTTTTCTTCGCAAATTATCGGGTTATTTTGTGCTGTGGGGGCTTTGGCATCTTGGACATTATATGCCGTTGAAAATACACGCTGGCTGTTAAAAACCTCTACGGTAAGCGATCATGACTGGTCTTTGCTAACAGGTGTTGTTACCGGCGCATTGGCTCTTGTGCTGGTTATTCCTGCTTTTGTTTTTCATGCCGCACCCCATGCTTGGTTAGATTGGGCACGTTTTTGGGGTGTATGCAGCGCTACGGCGCTTCTGGCTTCTGTGGTGGCCAACGGGTTATGGAACCGCGCTTCCCGCCTGTTGCCGCTTACGCTTTCCGGACAGATGATAATTTTTGAAACGCTGTTTGCCCTACTTTACAGCTTTGTATGGGCGCATCGCTGGCCAAGCCTTGTAGAGTTTTGCGCCATTATCTGCCTGATAACAGGTGTGTTGTGGTGTACGGCAGCACACCGCACACCACATGACACATCTGAAAAAGCCTGAAATCAGGTTCGGGGAGTGCGGCCAAAAAAGAGGCTGATCACCAGCAGCACCACAAACACAAACAGCAAAATTTTTGCTATTTCTGTAAAATTACCTGCTGCGCCAGAAAACCCGAATATGGATGCCAGAAGGGCAAAAATTAGAAAAATCAGAACCCAGCGTAAAATAGCCATCTACTTTCTCCCTTCCGCCATACGTCAACACGCATGACTGTTACTGGCCTGTAGTAGAAAGACTAACGCGCAAAAGCGGCAACAGTTTGCTGTTACCGCTTTGAGCTTACGCTGCACGCCTAAAAGGTGGTTTTAGTGTTCTTCTGCACCGGGAATAATATCATAAGCCGGGCTGCCGGGTGGTGGTCCGGGTGGCGGGGCATCACCCACGGCAATACCCACCATTTTTTCGGCTGATGCACCAATTTCTCGCGCATCAATAGCTGTGCCCAGTTCACCACTGCTACCTGTGCCAACAGCATAGAGCATTTGCCCCGGGGCAAGCAGATTGGCAACGCGCGTAGCTTCACGCGGGGTAATGCAGACCACAGAGTGATCTTTCAGAATCACACCTGAAAGTTCTCCGTTGGCATTGTAAAGCTGCTGCCAGATTTCACCGTGCAGCACCAAATCTGGGCCCGCAATCATTTCTGTAGAATGCACGGGCATGGCAATAAAGTTATCCTGCATGCCACGGCCACGCGGGCTGGTAATTCCAAACGCCCGAATAATAGGCAGCGTGCGCCCTTTTAACCCACGGATGGAAATAACATCCCCCGGCTTAACCAGCCCAGCCAATGCATGCGTTTGTTCGGGAGAGACAAAAACCTGCGTGCCATCTTCAAGCACCAGCCCAAAGACCCCACCATGCGGAGATGGCAGAAACTGCGCCACCTTACCGCTAAAGGAAGGCAAGCCAGAAAGATCGTACACACCATCTGCCTGCTTTTCTGTATGCGTCTGCCTAGCAGAAAAGGACTCTGCCTTAGAGGCAGGCGTTTTATGCGTCGGCGCAGCTACAGCCACGGAAGACACGAATAATGCAGCAGACAAAGAAAGCAGATAGCGCATAGCCCAACCGATTATGAAACGCCGCCCCCGCCCATATGTGCACGGGGGACAGCATTGCGTGAGATTCGTGGCCCTATTCTCTGCCACGAACTGTTATTCCCACAAGAGCGGGAAAAGCGTGTCAGTGGCGGAAATGGCGCATACCAGTAAACACCATGGCAATACCGGCGGCATCTGCTGCGGCAATCACCTCATTATCACGGATAGAACCGCCAGGCTGAATAACCGCTGTGGCCCCGGCCGCAACAATGGTTTCCAGACCATCTGCAAACGGGAAGAACGCATCAGACGCGGCCACAGAACCCTGTGTCAGCGGCTTGTCCAGCCCAGCGGCCTTTGCTGCCTCACCACTTTTAGAAGCGGCAATGCGGGCAGAATCCACACGGCTCATCTGGCCTGCGCCAATGCCCACCGTGGCACCACCCTTGGCATACACAATAGCGTTAGACTTAACGTGCTTAGCCACACGGAATGCAAAAATCAGATCCTGCATTTCCTGTTCCGTGGGGGCGCGCTTTGTCACCACCTTCAGGCCTTCACGGCTGATCTGGCCGTTATCACGCGTTTGGGCCAGAAAACCCCCGGCTACGGAACGCACTACAATACCTTCTGCCGCCGGGTTAGGCAGGCCACCAGTCAGCAGCAAACGCAGGTTCTTTTTGCGGGAGAGAAGCGCCTTGGCATCTTCTTCCGCATCCGGAGCAACAATCACTTCCGTAAAGATGGCGGAAATCTTTTCCGCCGTGGCTGCATCCAGCATGCGGTTAAGGGCCACAATGCCCCCAAAGGCAGAAACCGGATCACACCGCAGGGCCTGATCCCACGCGGCCGTTAAGGAAGGTGCAACAGCCACGCCGCAAGGATTGGCGTGCTTTACAATTACAACGGCCGGGCTATCAAATTCGGCAACAGCCTCAAACGCAGCATCGGTATCATTGATGTTGTTGTAGGAGAGAGACTTGCCCTGCACCTGCTGCGCCGTTGCTACACCGGGGCGCACTGTGCCATCACGATAGAAAGCGGCTTTCTGGTGCGGGTTTTCACCATAGCGCAGGATTTCCGCGCGCTGGCCAGCGATAATGAAGCGTTCGGGGAAAGGCTGCTGCGCCTGCTTGGCAAACCATGCGGCAATGGCGGCATCATACGCAGCGGTGCGCGCATAAGCAGCGCCAGCATAGGCACGGCGGGTTTCTAACGTGGTGCCACCATCGCCCAGCGCATCAATCAACCCTTCATACTGGGCTGGGTCTGTCAGCACCACCACGTGGGCGTGGTTTTTGGCTGCAGCACGAATAAGTGCCGGGCCGCCGATATCAATGTTTTCAATGCACGTATCTGCATCTGCGCCGGAAGCCACGGTTTTTTCAAACGGATACAAATTCACAGCCACCAGATCGATCGGGCCAATGCCGTGTTCTTCCATCTGGGCCACGTGGGCAGGCAGATCGCGCCGCCCCAGAATGCCACCATGAATTTTGGGTACCAGCGTTTTTACCCGGCCATCCAGAATTTCGGGAAAGCCTGTGTAATCCGAAACTTCCGTAACGGGGATGCCCGCATCGCGCAGCGCCTTGGCAGACCCCCCGGTAGAAAGAATTTCTGCCCCCTGCGCTGCAAGAGCACGGGCAAGATCAAGCAGACCCGTTTTATCGGAAACAGAAATAAGGGCACGACGGATAGGCAGCGTCGTCTGGCTCATGGCGGACCTTTCGCATGGCAAAAACGTAATGCGGGCTGATGAACCCACATGCCACATGCAAGCCATCAGCCGAGGGTGAAAAACGACAAAACCCGCCTTAGCGGCGGGTAAATGTCCAGTACATAGGCTGTCGGCCAGCAGCAATGGCCTTGGCCTCGTACCGAGTGGGGAACCAGCCTTCTGGCCGGGTTAAAACGGGTGCGGGCGCTTCAAAGTAATTCTGAGCAGCCATAACTTCCTGCACCCATGCCTGATAGGTGGGATCATCACTGGCAACGCGCCATACTGCTCCGGGCTTAAGCACACGGGCAGCCAGCGCTACATTTTGCGGATGCACAAAGCGCCGCTTGGCATGGCGTGCCTTGGGCCACGGATCTGGAAACATCAGGAACAACCTGTCCAGACACGCATCGGGCAGCACATTCAGCACTTGCCGGGCATCATCATCCCACAGCCGCAGCATGTCTGGTACGGGTGCAGTTGCTTCCTCCCCTACCGGCACAAGGCGGCTTAACAGGGAGCACAAACCATTATGGAAAACTTCGGAGGCAATATACCCCACTTCGGGGTGTGCATTGGTTTGGGCAAGCACGTGCTCACCACCACCAAAACCAACCTCAAACCAGATCTGTTCCGGCTCATGGCCAAAAACAGAAGCCGGATCTGCCGCGTGCTCTAGCGGAAAACGCATACGCGGCAGGGTTTCATCCAGCAACCGTTCCTGACGGGGGCGCAACGGATGCCCACGCTGGCGGCCATACAGCCGCTCTGGCGGGGGTTTAACATCTGTTACCACAGGCTGACCATTTTCAGCCGAACCTTTAGCCTCCGCCATGAACAGAACGCCCTAAACTTAGCGGTTTAGCGCGCTACGCAGGGCATCAACCAGATCGGTCTGTTCCCACGTAAAGGTGTCCAGCTTGGCATCCGGCTGGCGGCCAAAGTGGCCATAAGCAGATGTAACAGCATAAATCGGACGGTTCAGGCGCAGGTGCTTACGGATACCGCGCGGGGTAAGATCCATAACTTCACGCAGCACATCACCCAGACGGTTTTCATCCACATCCTTGCCGGTTTCATCCAGATCCACATAGACGGACAGCGGATGAGACACGCCAATGGCGTAGGAAAGCTGAATGGTGCAACGATCTGCCAAGCCAGCGGCCACAACGTTTTTGGCCAGATAACGGCAGGCATACGCTGCGGAACGGTCAACCTTCGTGGGGTCCTTACCGGAGAATGCGCCACCTCCATGCGGGGCTGCACCACCATAGGTGTCCACAATGATCTTACGGCCTGTTAGCCCGCAGTCACCATCCGGGCCGCCAATAACGAACACACCCGTGGGGTTGACGTAGAATTCTTTTTCCGGCGGCACCCAACCTTCGGGCAGCACATTCTTAACCACCTGACCCAGACGGCCACGCAGTTCTTCCTGATTAATGCCTTCATCATGCTGGGTGGAGATGACTACAGAAGTAGCACCCACCGGGCGGCCATTGACGTAGCGCAGGGTTACCTGGCTTTTGGCGTCCGGCTGTAGGCCAGCTACAATCGGGTCACCCGCACGGCGCAGATCACGCATTTCATGCAGAATGCGGTGCGCGTAGTAGATTGGGGCTGGCATAAGGGTATCGGTTTCGTTCGAGGCATACCCGAACATGATCCCCTGATCGCCTGCGCCTTCATCTTTCTCACCTGCGCTATCAACGCCTACCGCAATATCGGCAGACTGAGCATGCAGGTAATTTGCAGCTTCCGCATGACGCCAGGAGAAACCTTCCTGATCGTAACCGATATCTTTGACAGCTTCACGCGCCAGTTCAATCAGCTTGTCCGATGTTACGGAAGATGGGCCACGCACTTCACCCGCAAGAATGATGCGGTTGGTGGTTACCAGCGTTTCACAGGCAACGCGGGCTTCCGGATCTGCCGCAAGATAAGCGTCCAGAACGGTATCGCTGATCCGGTCAGCAACTTTATCGGGATGGCCTTCGGAAACAGACTCCGAAGTAAACAGAAAATCGCCGTCTTTACGCATGATGGTGCCGTTTGCCCCACGCACTGTGAAAAAGGAAACAGATGCCCGCCCTAAAAAAGGGGGACGAGGTCGTATGAAGGGATAGAAAGCAGCGGTCAAGAGTATTGGCCAAACAGGCCAGCCAGAAACGCCGTTTTCAGCCTTGCGCCCAACGCGGGGCGGACACCGCCCGCCCCTTTAGGCTGACATTAGAGCGGAGGCAGACCCAGCACATCTTCCATGCTGTAAAGGCCGGGTTTGTGCCCTTTTACCCACTTGGCGGCACGCACGGCGCCCGTGGCAAAAATGCGCCGATCAAAGGCGCGGTGCCCCAAAACAATCTGTTCATCTGCGGATGTGAACAATACTTCATGTTCGCCCACAATCTGCCCGCCACGCAGGGCCGCAAAGCCAATGGCCCCTTCCTTGCGGGGGCCGGTATGGCCATCACGCCCACTTTCGCGCACATCCGCCAGATTAACACCACGGCCCTGCGCTACGGCCTCACCAATAGCCAAGGCTGTGCCAGAGGGTGCATCCACCTTTTGCCGATGGTGCATTTCCACAATTTCAGCATCGTAGGAGTCTGCTGGCAGGGCACGTGCCATCATCTGCGCCAAACGCTGCACTAATGTAACACCGGGGGAATAATTGGCGGCATGCACCACCGCAATTTTTTCCGCGGCTTTGTGCACGGCGGTCTGTTGCTCTGCTGAAAGGCCAGTTGTGCCCAACACCCATGCCGTGCCTGCTGCGGCCAGCGCCTGCGCGTTAGGGATAACCGTATCCGCATGGGTGAAATCAATCACCACATCGCTGTTGGCTGCAAGCTCCGCCATATCCTTAAACAGCGCCACGCCTTGGGGCAGGCCGCTTGCTGCTTCCGGCCTGCGTGTTGTGCCGCCAGAAAGGGTTGCCCCTGCGGCCTGCACTTCTTCTACCAAAAGACGGCCCACGCGCCCCGTTATGCCTGCAATACCGATACGCATGAGCGCTTATTCCTTCCCTTCAAAAAAGTCCCGCACGCGGCGGAAGAAGCCCGTATGTTCAGGGCTTTGCTTCACATCCTCACCGGCTTCTTTTTCAAATTCTTCCAACAGTTCACGCTGGCGCTTGCTGAGGTTCTGCGGTGTTTCCACCGTTACCTGAATGTACATATCGCCACGGGCTGTGGAGCGCAGAACAGAGAACCCTTTGCCACGCAGGCGGAAATGCGCGCCGGTTTGCGTGCCAGCCGGAACTTTTACCTTGGTGCGAGAACCATCAATAACGGGCACTTCAATTTCTGTGCCCAAGGCAGCCTGCGCCATACGCAACGGTACGCGGCAATAGATATTGGCGCCATCGCGCTGGAAGATACCGTGCTCGTCTATGGAAATATGAATATAGAGATCACCCGGCGGCACGCCATTGCCCCCGGCTTCCCCTTCCCCAGAAAGGCGAATGCGGGTGCCATCTTCCACACCGGCAGGAATCTGCACTTCAACCGTGCGTTCTTTTTCTATGGTGCCTTCACCGTGGCAAACCTTACAGGGGTTTTTCACCACTTTGCCTGCGCCATGACAGGTTGGGCATGGGCGTTCCACAACAAAAAAGCCCTGCTGCGCCCGCACCTTGCCTGCACCGTGGCAGCTTGGGCAAACTTCAACGCCCGATGCACCATCGTTAGAGCCCGTGCCGTGGCAGGATTCGCACGCCACGCGGGTAATCACCCGCACATCTTTCTTTACGCCGGCAAAAGCTTCTTCCAGCGTGATTTCAACATGAGTCTGGATATCGTTGCCGGTGCGGGCACGGCCACCACGGCGGCCGCCCATCACGTCACCAAACATCTGTTCGAAAATATCGCCCAGACCACCGGCACCAAAACCACCGCTGAAGTCAAACCCGCCGGGGCCAGGGCCACCGCCTTCAAACGCGGCATGGCCGTACTGGTCATACGCAGCGCGTTTTTGTTCGTCCTTCAGGATATCGTAGGCTTGGTTGATTTCTTTGAACTTGGCTTCTGCCGCATCATCCCCCGGGTTCCGATCGGGATGATACTTCATGGCCAGCTTGCGATAGGATTTCTTGAGTTCATCAGCCGTGGCGGTTCGGGAAACTTCAAGAATTGCGTAGTAATCGAGCTGAGTGGCCATGGAAGTCCTCTTATCGGGGGCTGCCTCTAAAGCATGAGCACAGCATTTGTCCGAAACAACAAAAAGCGCCCGCCTTACAATGAAGCGCGGACGCCAGAAATAAAGTAAAGGGTGACTATGTTTGTCACATAGTCACCCTTGTGCATAGCGTCCGATCAGGACTTCTTGCTGTCGTTCACGTCTTCAAAGTCAGCGTCAACGATCTCTTTTTCGTCCGGCTTTGCAGCTTCTGCTTCCGGAGCTGCTTCACCAGCCTGACCAGCCTTGTAAGCGGCTTCACCCACCTTCATGGCTGCCTGTGTCAGGCGTTCGGTTGCGCTTTTCAGAGCTTCTGCATCTGTGCCTTCCATAGCGGCCTTAACAGCAGCAATGGCGCTTTCTGCTTCGCTCTTTTCAGCAGCCGGAACCTTGTCACCAGCTTCGGTCAGAGACTTTTCAGTCTGATGCACCAGAGCTTCGGCATTGTTACGCAGTTCTACCTGCTCACGCTTGGCTTTATCGGCTTCAGCATTCGCTTCAGCGTCCTTCACCATCTTGTCGATATCGGTATCGGACAGACCACCAGAAGCCTGAATTTTGATCTGCTGTTCCTTACCGGTTGCCTTATCCTTAGCGGACACAGACACAATGCCGTTGGCATCGATATCGAAGGTCACTTCAATCTGCGGCACGCCACGCGGTGCTGCGGGAATACCCGTAAGATCGAAGTTACCCAGCAGCTTGTTGTCGGCTGCCATTTCGCGTTCGCCCTGATAGACCTTAATGGTCACGGCGTTCTGGTTATCTTCCGCCGTGGAGAACACCTGGCTCTTCTTGGTCGGGATAGTTGTGTTGCGGTCGATCAGACGGGTGAACACACCACCCAGCGTTTCAATACCCAGAGAAAGCGGGGTTACGTCCAGCAGAAGAACGTCTTTAACATCACCCTTCAGAACGGCACCCTGAATAGCAGCACCAATGGCCACAACTTCATCGGGGTTCACGTTACGGGCAGGGTCTTTACCAAAGAAGCCTTTAACCGTTTCGATAACCTTAGGCATACGGGTCATACCGCCAACCAGAATGACTTCGTCAATCTGAGAAGCAGACAGGCCAGCATCCTTCAGCGCTGCCTTACAGGGTTCCAGCGTACGCTGCACCAGATCGTCCACAAGGCTTTCCAGCTTGGCGCGGGTCAGCTTCAGAACAAGGTGTTTCGGGCCAGATGCATCAGCGGTGATGAACGGCAGGTTGATTTCTGTTTCCTTAGAGGAAGACAGTTCGATCTTGGCTTTTTCTGCTGCTTCTTTCAGACGCTGCAGAGCCAGCTTGTCAGACCGCAGATCAATACCCTGTTCGCGTTTGAACTCGTCTGCCAGATAGCCGATGATGCGGTTATCAAAGTCTTCACCACCCAGGAACGTATCACCATTGGTGGACTTCACTTCGATCACGCCGTCAGAAATTTCCAGAACGGAAACGTCAAACGTGCCACCACCAAGGTCATACACAGCCACGGTGCCACCGCTTTTCTTTTCCAGCCCGTAAGCCAGAGCAGCCGCTGTGGGTTCGTTGATGATACGCAGCACTTCAAGGCCGGCAATCTTACCTGCATCCTTGGTGGCCTGACGCTGGGCATCGTTAAAGTAAGCCGGAACCGTGATAACAGCCTGAGAAACTTTTTCACCCAGATAGGATTCAGCCGTTTCCTTCATCTTGCCCAGAACGAAGGCGGAAATCTGTGAGGGGGCATATTTTTTGCCGCGCGCCTCAACCCATGCATCGCCATTATCGCCCTGAACGATGGCATAGGGCACCATTTCCTTGTCTTTCTGGACTGTCGGATCATCAAAACGACGCCCGATCAGACGCTTCACAGCGTAGAAAGTGTTAGACGGGTTGGTAACTGCCTGACGTTTTGCAGCCTGCCCCACCAGCATTTCACCACCTTCGGTGAAAGCCACCATAGACGGGGTAGTGCGGGCGCCTTCGCTGTTTTCGATAACCTTTGTTTCGTTACCTTCACGCACTGCAACGCAGGAGTTGGTCGTACCAAGGTCGATACCAATAACTTTACTCATTATATATTCCCTTTCAGCGACCCCATCTGGCCCGAAGCACCAGAAAAGGCCCTTGCTTTCATTTACCCGCCTGCTCTGCCCTTAATTGGGGTATGGAAGCAGGCCTGAATGATAAACCTGATGTATGGTGGCGTTTTCTCTTTTTCAAGAAGGGAAAACACCTTGGCGGGCAGGATTTTTTTACCTGCCGCCATGCCGTAACCTCCGGATCAGGAAGCTTTGGCAACCACCACCATAGCTGGCTTAAGCAGACGCCCATGCAGCGTCCATGTTGGCGTCCAAGCCTGCATGACCGTGCCGGGTTCGTGCTCAGCACTCGGCTGTTCTGCCATCGCCTGATGCAGGTTGGCATCAAACGGCTTACCTGCCGGATCATCACACTTGATGCCGTGGCGCTCCAGAATAGAAATGAAGGAGCGTTCTGTGCTTTCAATACCTTCACGTATTTTGGTCAGCACAGAATCTTCGCCTTCCTGCGCAGGTGGCAGGCTGGCCAGCGCACGACGCAGGTTTTCTGCGGCTTCTACAACGTCACGCGCAAATTTTTGCACGGCGTACTGGCGGGCATCATCCAGATCACGCTTGGCACGGGCGCGCAGGTTCTGGTTTTCAGCCTCTGAACGCAGCCACTTTTCCTTAAATTCGGCAGCGCTCTGCTCAAGTTCGTGAATACGCGCTTCCGGGCCTTCTGCCTGACCGTTCTGCGCAGCTTCAGCAGCAGCTTCGTGTTCCGGAGCCGTCTGCTCGGCCGGGGCCGGCTGTGCTGCCGGCGTTTCGACCTGTGTGGGATCTGTATCGTGGGTCATGCCTTTTGAAGTAAGCAACACAAACGCTGCCGACAAGACCCGCCACCCCTGCCATGTGCATGATTTTATGCCCTAACAACACAATGCTGAAAAAAGCTGGCCGATTCTGGACAGGGGCACTTGGCAGGATAGGATGGCAGGGCCTAGTCTATAGGGCTTGCTCGCATGGCAGCAGGGAAGGACAACGCAGACAATGACAGAGCGCACCAAGCAGA
This sequence comes from Acetobacter sp. AAB5, assembly GCF_050106715.1. NCBI lineage: Bacteria > Pseudomonadati > Pseudomonadota > Alphaproteobacteria > Acetobacterales > Acetobacteraceae > Acetobacter > Acetobacter sp. AAB5. The sequence goes on along the minus strand of NZ_JBNIEW010000003.1, from coordinate 240,921 downwards.
CAATTGCGCTGGTGGATGATGACCGCAATATCCTGACATCGGTGCAGATGACACTGGAGGCAGAAGGCTTCAATGTTCGCACATATACAGATGGCGAATCGGCACTGCAGGGTTTAACGGCCTACCCGGTTGATCTGGCTGTGCTGGATATCAAAATGCCCCGCATGGATGGCATGGAACTTCTGCAACGCTTGCGCACCCGCTCCAACCTGCCTGTCATTTTCCTGTCCTCTAAAAACGAGGAAGTTGACCAGCTTATGGGCCTGCGCCTTGGGGCGGATGATTACATCACCAAGCCGTTCTCCCAACGCTTGCTGCTAGAGCGCATTCGCGCCCTGTTGCGCCGGAATGAAGTTAGCCGTGCAGAAGCCAATGGTGAGCCAACGGGTGGTGCGCTGGTGCGTGGCAACCTCTCCTTGGATGAGCTGCGCCACAAATGCACATGGAAAGGGGAAGATGTACCCCTAACCGTAACGGAATTTCTGCTGGTAAAAACACTGGCCCAACGGCCGGGGCTGGTAAAATCCCGCGATCAGCTGATTGATGCCGCGTATGGTGACACCGTGTATGTGGATGACCGCACCATAGACAGCCATATCAAGCGTGTGCGTAAAAAGTTCCGCCAGGTGGATGACGAATTCAACCAGATCGAAACCCTGTACGGTATCGGTTACCGATATCGGGAAGACTGATCACGGTTCATGACCAGCCAGCCCGCCCCTTCTTTTTTCAAGGCGCTGGCAGGCCGCATTGGTGGCCTGCATTATCTGTCCATGCCGGGCAACAAGCCCCGCAAAGGCAGCATAGAAGCCACAGCGGCTTATCAGGCCTCCCGCACACGGCTGATTTCTCCGCTGATGCGGCGGGTCTTGCTGGTTAACATTCTGCCTATTGCCCTGTTGGGCGTTACTATTCTGTTTCTTAACCAGTTTCGGAACGGCCTTCTGGCAACAGAAGTAACGGCCCTGCGTGAACAGGCCCGAATTTATGCGGGCGCGCTGGGGCAAAGTGCCGTACGCACCACACACCCCCACGCCGCCAACCCGCAAGACCGTGGCTATGTGCTGGAAGAATCTCTGGCCCGCCCGCTGCTGCTGCGGCTTACAGAACCAAGCCCCAACGCCCATGCCCGCCTGTTTGGCCCGGATGGCCGCCTTGTGGCTGACAATCTGGCAGACTGGCCCGAAACGGCAGAGCCCGCCCCAGCCACACCGCGCAATGAACAGCGTGTCAAAACCATTCCTTTTCCTCCGGCCACCCAGCCCGGCATTTATGAACGGTTCCTCACGTGGTTATGGGGAAACCATAATTCGGGCATTGTCACGCTGAACACGGATGAGGAAGATATTCCCGCCCGGCCCTCTGGCACGACTATCGGAACAAAAGGCGCTCCGCCGCCGCCTCCACTGGAAGCACCGCCTTATATCCGGCGCACTGCACGCGGGCGCCTGATTATTACGGTGGCTGAGCCCGTCATGCACGATGGCAGCACCATTGGCATTATTCAGCTTACCCGCGTGGCCTCACAGGTTGATCGTTCCCTGTTTGCCATTCGGTCTTCCATTCTGTCCGTTTTTCTCATGGCGCTTGTGCTGACGGTACTGCTTTCGTGGTATCTCTCGCTTACCATTGCACGGCCATTGTTACGGCTGGCGGCTTCGGCCCAAGTTATGCGTGATGCAACGGGCCGCACCGGCACCGTACCTGCGCGCTTGCTGGCCCGGCGTGATGAAATTGGCGATGTGGCACGTGCCCTGCAAGCCAGTGCGCAAGCGTTGTGGAAGCGGATGGACGCCATTGAGCGCTTTGCCGCCGATGTTAGCCACGAAATCAAAAATCCGCTGTCCTCCATTCGCTCGGCTATTGAAACACTGCTGCGTATTGAAGACCTGAACCAGCAGCGCCGCCTCCTCACCATTATCAATGATGATGTGCGCAGGCTGGACCGGCTGATTACCGATATTTCAGACGCCAGCCGTCTGGATGCTGAAATGTCTCGTGCAAAGGCTGAACCTGTTGCCATTGCGCCGCTGCTTTCTGTTCTGGCGGAAATTCAGCAGGCCACCCGCCAAGATGGACAACCCATTGTGCACACCAATGTACAGGGTGATAGCCCAGAAAGCCCGTTAGAAGTTCTGGCTGTGGAAGACCGGCTTGTGCAGGTTTTGCGCAACCTGATCGGCAATGCCATTTCCTTTTCTCCGCCCAATGGCCATATTACCCTTTCGGCTATGCCAACGGGCAAGATGGTCACCATTTCTGTGGCGGATGAAGGCCCGGGTATTCCGCAAGCCAAGCTGGATTCGATTTTTGACCGCTTTTATTCCGAGCGCCCAAAGAATGAAAATTTTGGCCAACACTCAGGTCTGGGGCTTTCTATCAGTCGGCAGATTATAGAAGCCCTGCATGGCACGATTTCTGTTGATAATCTGCACAACCAGAGTGGGCAGGTTATTGGGGCCTGTTTTACCATTCAGCTTCCACGGGTTGTTGTAACCCGTTAGCTTGGCAAAACTGGGTGCATTCAGAAGGCGTAATCTTCTTCCTGCACCTCTGCCACTTCTTCCTGCACAACCAGCTCAAAAATAATTTTGGGCTGGGAAGATGGTGCATCCTTAAGCCACATCAGTGTCATGATAGGGGAAATGGAAGGAAAAAACTGCCTGAAAACAGGAAAACAGGAAGGAAAGTTTTCAGCATCAGCAACTGTGCAGAGAATATGGGTGACATCATGCAAGGCATGCCCCTGCTTGGCCAGAAGCTCTACCCCCTGCTCCAGCGCTGCACGGCACTGCTCAGCCATATCCAGCCCCTTGATATGCGGAGCCGTTATGCCTGAAAGAACAAATCCACCCGTTATATGTTTAAGATGTGGTGTATGCTGTTTCACCAAAGCCCTATCTGCCTGTTGTTTTTGCGTCATGATAATGTCAGGACGTAGGGCAAGAACGAGCGAACCGCAATTTTCTCTTTCGTAACAAACGCCTTGTTTTACGTCACAAAACGCAACGATGTGTTACGAAGTGATGCCTGCCTTGAGGATAATGCCTTCTCACAACGGGCCAAACTGCAGTAAAGTGGCGCAGCAAAGCGCTTAACAGGTTTACTGGCTGATTCCGGGTTCTGGCATTTTTGTGCATTATCAACCAGCACCTGCCAGCCTCAAGATGGAGAGGAAAAGCCGTTCATGGTTACGGCAGATGATACGCCTGCACCACGCCGCATTCTGCTGGTGTCCGGCCTATCTGGGGCGGGCAAATCCTCCATCCTGCGGATTCTGGAAGATCTGGAACACGAAGTTATCGACAACCCACCACTTGGGATGTTGGATGATATTGTGGCCCGCGCAGAACGCCCCGTTGCCATTGGGGTAGATTCTCGCACCCGTGGGTTTGATGCTTCCGCCGTATTGGAAGCCATGGCCCGCCTGCGCATGAACCCGCACCTGCGTGTTGAACTGATTTATGCCACAGCAGATGAAAGCGTGCTGTTACGCCGCTATACGGCAACACGCCGCCGCCATCCGCTGGCACCGCACGGCAGCATTAAAGAAGGCATTGAAGAAGAAATAGCCCTAACTGCTCCCCTACGGGCTGCGGCTGATCTGGTGATTGATACAACAGATATGCCCCCGCCGGAGCTGCGCCAGTTTGTGGAAAGCCGCTTCAGCCCTTGGACTGGTGGCGCACAGGAAGGCCTTACCGTAGCTTTAATGTCCTTCGCTTATCCTGCGGGCCTGCCGCGGGAAGCCGATATTGTGTTTGATGCCCGTTTTTTACGTAACCCGCATTATGTGCCTGAACTGGCCCCCAAAACCGGGCTGGATGCTGATGTGGCGGAATATGTGGCAGAAGACCGCGATTACCTGACATTCCTGAACCAAATTCACGCCATGCTGCAACTGGTGCTGCCGCGTTTTGTGCAGGAAGGCAAGAAATACGCCACCATTGCTATTGGATGTTCGGGCGGGCGGCATCGCTCCGTAACCCTTGTGGAAGCCTTGGCCAAAAGACTTTCCGCCCCGGATGGGATGGGCAGCTATGAAGGTGCGGGTAAATGGCCCATTATGGTCATGCACCGTGAACTGGCCCGGCAAGGTATTACATCTTGGCGTTGGGCCAGAAAACCTGTGGAACCTGCCTTATCTGACCAATCACGGTCTCTTTGATCTTAAAGCAGCGGTAGCGCCTGCCATCAGGCATGCCCCACCTGCCCGCTTAAGCGCAATGGATCAATATTGATAGAAGCCAAGGCACGCCGCCACTTGGCTGCATGATCGCTTCCAAATACAATATCCCGCGTGGCGGGTGCCACCAGCCACGCATCTTGCTGAAGAATTTCCTCTTCAAGCTGCCCGGCTGTCCAACTGGCATGGCCCATAGCCAGCAGGGCTTCTTGCGGGCCTTTGCCTGCGGCAATTTCCTTCAGCACATCTACGCTGCCTGTTAGGGCAATATTTGGGCTGACAGGCAGGCTATTCTCCCCTTCCCATTCAGCGGAATGCAACACAAGGCCACGTCCGGCATCTACCGGGCCACCCGCGCACAAACCAATCCGCCTAACCGGAGGCATGGGCTGGATATCAAGCTGGGTTAGTAGCTCATCAAAGCTGGCCACTGCCAAACGTTTGTTCACCACAAGCCCCATGGTGCCGGTATCTGGCGCATGTGCGCATACATAAATCACACTCTGAGCAAAAGGTGTTTGCGCCAACATGGGGGAAGCCACCAGCAACATACCTGCAAGAGATTGTGCCTCTTCTGGCTCGGATGGCATAGAAATAGAAGAATTTACGGATTTCATACTAAGAATATGAGAAGCGCCTCTTTTTTTGACAAGATTGAACCTGCCTTTATGACTGACATATGCCCCACCGCAATTCGTGAAGGGCAAATATTTTGTAAGGCAATTATAGCATGAATACCCTTTCGCGCTTTCTGGATGCGCTAGACAGCTATCATGTTACGGACGGCAGCAAGTTCAAGCTGAGCGCGCACAATCCGAACGATGACGGCAATCTGGGCCTGACAAAAGCAGATGGAAAACTTCTGCTACGCAAAGTCAAAAGTCTTTTGCAAATATTGCAGGAACTTCTTTACGCCAACCAGACCCACTCCCTGCTGATTATTTTGCAAGGCATGGATGCCGCGGGCAAAGATGGCACCATCAAACATGTGATGTCTGGCGTGAACCCTCAGGGGGTTTCCGTAACATCCTTCAAACAACCTGGCCCCACTGAGCTTCAGCACGGTTTTTTATGGCGCATCCATGCTGCGGCACCGCAGGCAGGGCGGATTGTTATTTTCAACCGCAGCCAGTACGAAGATGTGCTGGTAACCCGCGTGCACCCAGAATTGCTCCAGAATGCCCATCTCACTGGGGATGTAAATACCCCCGAATTCTGGCAAGGCCGCTTTAGCGATATCCGCCATCTGGAACACTATCTGAGCCGACAGGGCACTGTGGTTCTTAAGTTTTTCCTGAACATCTCGCCCGAAGAGCAGCGTAAACGCCTGCTGGCCCGGCTGGATATTCCGGAAAAGCGCTGGAAATTCTCCCCTTCCGATTTAAGGGAGCGCGAGTTTTGGAAAGAATATGCCACAGCTTATCAGGATGCTATTGCTGAAACAGCGCGCCCTTATGCCCCGTGGATTATCGTGCCTTCCAACCATAAATGGTATGCGCGCCTTGTCGTTATTGGCACCATTATTCGCGCCCTTAGAAATCTGCATCAGGTTACACCCAAGCCCGTGCCAGAGGTTGAGCACTTTTTGGATGAATACCGCGCCCATCTTCTGGCTGAAAAAGGCCAGATCCCCACACCACAGAACTGAATTTTCATGACATCTTCACGTTTTCCCGCCCTTATGCTGGCAGGCCTTACGGGTTTGGCAGCCTCTTTCCTTTCCTCTCCTGCGCAAGCCCGATGGGGATGGAAGCAGGAAGCTCCTGCTGCATCCTCTATGCCCGCAACCTGCAACAATCAGGATTTTCTGAGCAAACAGCAGGACTATGAAAACGGTGGCGCCAAAGGGGATACGCCCGTCCATATCTGCGGCACCGTGCGCGCTGTAAGCGCCAAGGCGCGCCACACCCGCAGCGGGTGGCATGGATATTTTTACGTAACAGTCGCCCCCAACATTTCTATCCGGATTGTGACCAATCTGGATGAAATGCACACACCATCATGGCCGTGGGTCAATAAAGGAGACCAAGTGGAAGTAGTGGGCCGTTACTATTACGATTCCTACCGTAAGCAGGGCATTGACTGGACACACCGTGGCACTGGCAAATCTTGGCCAATTCCGGGTTCCGTTACGGTTAACGGCACCAAATACGACTGATCTTTTTTCAGGCCCACACAGTATATACAAACAGGGCCGCCAGATATTTTCTGGCGGCCCTGCTGTTATTTACATACGTGGCTTAAGCTCAATTAGCCCGTTGCTTCTTCCTCATGTTCGCTGCCGTGGGTGTCTTCCCCATTGCTGGAAGATCCACCGCTGCTTTCAACAATATCAAACGCCAACTCACCGTTCTTCAGGCCAATTTTTACGGCTCCACCCTTTGCCAACTTGCCGAACAACAGTTCTTCGGCCAACGGCTTCTTGATGGATTCCTGAATAACGCGCCCCAGAGGCCGTGCGCCATACAACCTGTCATACCCGCGCTCTGCCAGCCATTCCTTGGCAGCGGAAGACAATTCGATGGTTACGTTGCGGTCTGCCAACTGTGCTTCCAACTGAAGCACAAATTTTTCAACCACCTGCCCCACAATTTCAGGCGAAAGGTGTGCAAACGGAATAATGGCATCCAAGCGGTTGCGGAATTCTGGTGTGAACAGGCGTTTAATGGCCTCTTCATCCTCACCTTCACGCACCTGGCGGCCAAAGCCCACGGCCTCCTTGCTCATATCCGACGCACCAGCATTGGTGGTCATGATCAGGATGACATTGCGGAAATCCACCGTCTTGCCGTTATGGTCCGTCAGCTTTCCGTTATCCATAACCTGCAACAATACGTTGTACAGATCGGGATGTGCCTTTTCAATTTCATCCAAAAGCAGCACTGCGTGTGGATGCTGGTCGATGGCATCCGTTAGCAAACCGCCCTGATCGAAACCAACATACCCCGGAGGCGCACCCAGCAGACGAGAGATAGAATGCCGCTCCATGTATTCGGACATATCGAAGCGAACCAGCTCAATCCCCAGCGCCGTTGCCAGCTGGCGGGCCACTTCTGTTTTACCAACCCCAGTGGGGCCAGAGAACAGGTAGTTGCCAATTGGCTTTTCTGCATCACGCAGGCCAGCACGTGCCAGCTTGATAGCGGCAGACAGGGCATCAATAGCCTGATCCTGCCCAAACACCATCCCTTTCAGATCGCGTTCCAAAGAGCGCAGCACTTCCTTGTCATCCGCAGAAATGCTTTTGGGCGGAATGCGGGCAATACGTGCGATAATATCTTCCACATCCTTCAGGTTCACCGTCTTGCGGCGGCGGCCTTCAGGCTGAAGCATGCGCGAAGCACCCACCTCATCAATCACGTCAATCGCCTTATCGGGCAGCTTGCGATCATGAATGTACTTGGCAGACAGTTCCACTGCCGCGCGTATGGCTTCTTCCGTGTAACGCACTTTATGGTGTTTTTCGTAGCTGCCTTTCAGGCCGCGCAGAATCTTCACCGCATCATCAATGGTGGGTTCAGGCACATCAATCTTCTGGAAGCGCCGCACAAGTGCACGGTCTTTTTCAAAGTGCTGCCGGAATTCCTTGTAAGTTGTAGAACCGATGCAACGCAGCGTGCCCGCTGCCAACGCTGGTTTCAGCAGGTTTGATGCATCCATCGCGCCGCCCGATGTGGCACCCGCACCAATAACGGTGTGGATTTCATCAATAAACAAGATGGCGTGCGGGTCCTGATCCAGCTCTGTCACCACAGCTTTCAGGCGTTCTTCAAAATCACCACGGTAGCGTGTGCCTGCCAGCAATGCGCCCATATCCAACGAATAGATGGTGGATTTCAGCAGCACTTCCGGCACGTTACCTTCCACAATGCGGCGGGCAAGCCCTTCCGCAATGGCGGTTTTACCCACACCCGGGTCCCCCACATAAAGCGGGTTGTTCTTGGTGCGGCGGCACAAAATCTGGATGGTGCGCTCAATTTCCGTATCGCGCCCGATAAGCGGATCCACCTTACCGGCAATCGCCTTATCGTTCAGATTGACGCAATAAGTAGAAAGCGCATCCTGATTGCCTTTCTGACTTTTGCTTTCGGCCCGTTCGGGTTCTTCACCCTTTTCTGCATTGGATTCCGTGCCCGCTACCGGGCGGCGCGTAGAACGATCCGGCGCTTTGGCAATACCGTGAGACAGAAAGTTAACGGCATCCAGCCGTGTCATATCCTGCAATTGCAGGAAATACACCGCATGGCTTTCCCGTTCTGCAAACAGGGCCACAAGCACGTTTGCACCTGTTACCTCATCCCGCCCGGTAGATTGCACATGAATAGCCGCCCGCTGAATAACGCGCTGGAACGCGGCGGTGGGTTTTGGTTCTGTTGGCCGATCAGATGCCAGCCCAGCCAAATCCTTATCCAGAAAACCTGTCAGATCCGTGCGCAGGCGATCCAGATCCACCCCGCACGCCCGGAACACCGTAACGGCGTCCGCATCATCAACCAGGGCAAGAAGCAGATGCTCAAGCGTGGCGTATTCATGATGCCGTTCACCGGCCAGAATGAGCGCCCGATGTAGAGTCTGTTCGAGATTGCGTGACAACATGACGAGACGCTCCTTTCCCCAGACATTGCAGGCACGGCAGCAACGCTACCCACCATACCCGCAGCCCTTGTTATCATATTTGGCTGCTTCTTCAGGAAATGCGAGTCTTATTCGGCGTAAAAAACGCGTACCATGCCGTTTTTTAGCAATAACGTTGCAGAAGTGATCAGTCTTTTTCGATCGTGCACTGTAGTGGGTGCTGGTTTTGCCGCGCCAGATCCATAACTTGCGCCACCTTGGTTTCTGCTACTTCATAAGTGAACACACCACACACCCCAACGCCACGCCGATGCACGTTCAGCATGATGTCTGTGGCCTCTTCCCGATTCTTCTGAAAAAAACGTTCGAGCACGTACACCACAAATTCCATTGGGGTGTAATCATCATTCAGCATCAGCACTTTGTACATGGCAGGCTTGCGGGTTTTGGGCTTAGCCCGCACCACCACACCAATATCAGCACCATCATCCGAAGAATCCGTGCTTCCACCACGGCGCAAAGGCCCATTACCCGTATGCAAAACAGGATCGCGATGCAGAACCATTATGGGCAAACTCCGGCAGCAGGTCAGACAAAATCATGGGGCTGTATCTTCCACCATATTGGTTACGGCAACCCCATATGGAAGAGGGCATAGCACGCCATACCTTTATAACGTGGCTCTGCCCTGTGCACCGCCATATTTGTGCCACATAGGCAGAACACACGAAAATATACACACTACCACGCCGCTAAAACTGAAACCCTGATTCGGATTTTTCCAGATTTATGCAGACGTGGGCTTGCGATCTTAAGCGGCAGACGGAATAGTAACCCTGCAGGAAGCAGGTGGGGGTGGCAGTGGCAAACAGGACAGTCATGCGGTACGCAACAACGGCAGAAAACAACAAACTGCCCAAGCTGAAACGTAAAAAAACGCCCTCTTTGCGTAAATGGGTTGGCCTGCTGGCAGGGTTAGCCGTTGGCACCACAGCCACTTACGGTAAAGCACATGCACAGTATGCGGGGCAGTTAAGCTCTATTGTGGTGGATGCCCGCACTGGTGCTGTTCTTTCGCAAGATGATCCAGACCTCCGCCGCTATCCAGCCAGCCTGACAAAGCTGATGACCCTGTACATGACATTCAATGCCCTGCGCGCTGGTGCCATCTCACTGGATCAGGCTGTGCCCGTTTCCATCCATGCTTCTACTATGGAACCTTCCAAACTCGGATTGGTTCCCGGTTCCCATCTGACTGTTGAGCAGGCGATTCTGGCCCTTGTGACCAAATCCGCCAACGATGCTGCCTGCGCATTGGGCGAACTGATTGGTGGCGGTAGCGAACCCCAGTTTGCCGCTATGATGACGCAGCAGGCCCATTACTTGGGCATGAGTAACACCACCTTCCGCAATGCCTCTGGCCTGCCTGATCCAGACCAGATGACAACTGCGCGTGATTTGTCCACCTTGGGCCGCCGCCTGATTGCTGATTTTCCGGAATATTATCACTACTTTTCAACGCCGTATTTCAGCTTCCACCGCCGGATCATTCCCAACCACAACCCTATGCTGAAAGTGTATGCAGGGGCGGATGGCATGAAAACCGGCTACACGCAGGAAGCCGGACGCAACCTAGTGACCTCCGCCATACGCGACAATGTGCGGCTTGTAGGTGTGGTGATGGGTGCTTCCAGCAATACCCAGCGCTCACTAGTTATGGCTAATCAGCTAGACCGTGGGTTTGATGCAGAAGGTGTAGCCCCTGTTGCACGGCCCCTTATGCTGGCTCGCGCTCAGGTTGGTACACGCACAGCCCGCAACCATCATGCCCTTATCATGGCGGCATCTGCCCACCGCCGCGTGGTGGAAGTGGCCTCAGCCCCTGCAACACGCCGTGGCCGACACGTGCTGGCCATGCCGGTTTCTGGGGGCCACCATGTGCGGCTGATTGGCGCCAAGGTGCGGCCTGCAACGGCTACATCTTCCAAAAGTGCCACCAAACACCGCACAGCGCATAACCACACCTAAGTTTTTTCTGCCGATTCTTTCTGCTTAGGCAATCCGCAGCAGCATAAGCGGGTTGCCTTTGCTGCTTGCTGGCTCCATCTTGCGGCTGACTCGTTTAACGCCTGCAAAATTTAGGGAGCGCGATTATGGCCGGCAGAGGCGGAATTATTCTGCATACTGAAGAAGATTTTAAAATGTTGCGTGCTGCCGGGCGTCTGGCAGCTTCTACGCTGGATATGATTACCCCTTACGTCAAACCCGGCGTTACCACTGGGGAACTTGATCGTATTATTCATGAATACACGCTGGCGCATGATGCCGTACCCGGCCCGCTGAATTATCGTGGTTACCCCAAGGCCTGCTGCATTTCCGTCAACCATGTTGTGTGCCACGGCATTCCCGGTGATCGTGTTCTGCAGGAAGGGGATATCGTTAACATTGATGTCACCCCAAAACTGAACGGCTGGTTTGGTGATAGCAGCCGCATGTACACGGTGGGCAAGGTTGCTATCAAAGCTGCTAAGCTGATTACCGCAACCTATGAAAGCATGATGCGCGGGATTGAAGCCGTGCGCCCCGGCGCCACGCTGGGTGATATTGGCTACGCCATCCAGAGCTATGCAGAAAAACACCGCTATTCCATTGTGGAAGACTTTTGTGGCCACGGCATTGGCCAGACTTTTCATACTGAGCCCAACATCCTGCATTATGGCCGCCCCGGCGAAGGCATGAAGCTGAAGGCAGGCATGGTGTTTACCATTGAACCCATGCTGAACATTGGCAAAGCAGATGTGAAAATTCTGGAAGATGGATGGACAGCCGTTACGCGTGATCGCTCCCTTTCTGCCCAGTTTGAACATATGCTGGCCGTAACCGAAAAAGGGTATGAAATCTTCACCCTTTCTCCTGCCGGTTATACCTGCCCGCCCTACCCTGTAAAAGGATAAGCCCCTATGCCTGCTCCCATACAGCGTTCCTCCCTCCCGTCCCGTTTGGTGGCGATGGCAGTGCTTTGTATGGGAGTGGGGGCGGCTACCATACAGCCACTATGGGCTGCAGCACCCGTAGTATCTGCACCAGACCCGTTGGCATTCAGCACAACGCAGCCTGACCAGTTGCCACCTTTAGCCCCCACACGTGGGGCGCATGGCATGGCCGTTTCTGCCCAACGCCTTGCATCCGAAGCAGGCGCGCACATTCTGGCCCAAGGTGGCAACGCCGCAGATGCCGCCGTAGCTATGGGTTATGCACTGGCAGTTGTTTACCCTGCCGCAGGCAATTTAGGGGGCGGTGGCTTTATGCTGCTGCGTGCACCGGGCAAACAGCAAAGCGTTTTTCTGGATTTTCGGGAAAAAGCCCCTGCCGCCGCCACCCCCACCATGTTTTTAGATGAGCACGGCAATGTGCTGCCCGATCAATCCGTAATAGGGTGGAAAGCAGTTGCCATTCCCGGCACCGTTGCGGGGCTGGAGGAAGTGCACAAACGCTGGGGCAAATTGCCGCGTCAGGCCGTGCTGGCCCCGGCTATTCGGCTTGCGCGTGAAGGGTTTTTGCTGGAAGCCGGAGACGTAGCGCTTCTGAACACCTCTACCGCGGCATTTCGTAAAGACCCCTACGCACGGGCCGTTTTCCTGCGCCCAGATGGTTCTCCCCTACAGGTGGGGGACAAGCTGGTACAAAAAGATCTCGCCCACTCGCTTGAGCAGATTGCCCGCCACGGTGCGGATGCTTTTTACAAAGGCCCCATTGCCCACGCCATTGTAAAGGCTTCTCGCAAAAACGGCGGCATCCTCACCCTTGCGGATTTTGCACATTATGCACCGCGCGAACTCCCTCCGCTAACGTGTCATTATCGTGGATTAGAGGTAGAAACCGCACCGCCCCCAAGTGCGGGTGGCGTTGCGTTGTGTGAAATGCTGAACATTCTGGGTGGCTACAACATGCAAACCCTTGGTTTGCATACCGCTCCCGCTTTACAGCGCGAAATTGAAGCCATGCGCCACGCTTATTCTGACAGGCGTGACTTGGGTGACCCAGCTTTTGTGCCCAACCCCAGCCAACATTTGCTAGACCCAGCCTACGCAACCGAAATACGGACGCATATCCCCACAGACCATGCCGTGCCTTCGACATCCTTGAAAGCCGGGGATGCCTCTGCCGAAAAACCCGAAACCACGCAGTTTTCTGTCATGGATAAAAATGGCTTTGCCATTTCCACCACTTACACACTGAACGGGTGGTTTGGGGCCAAAGTGATTGGTGGCAATACTGGCATCTTCATGAATGATGAGATGGATGATTTTTCCATCAAACCCGGCGCGCCCAATATGTTTGGTATTCCCGGCAGCACAGCCAATGCCATTGCTCCGGGTAAAACACCTCTTTCTTCCATGACACCCACCATCCTCTCCCGCAATGGCAAACCCATTATGGTGATAGGCAGCCCCGGTGGCTCTCGCATTCCTACTATTGTGCTGTCTGTTATTCTGGGTGTTGTGGATTATGGCCTAGATATCCAGCAGGCCATTGATCTGCCGCGCCTACACGAGCAGTGGATGCCCGATGCGGTGGAAATAGAATCCGGCACAGTCTCCTCGGCTGTAGAACGCACGCTGGAGCATGAGGGCTATCATTTTGCCCCGCATGCACCATGGGGTATACCGGAGGGTATTCTGGCCGGCAGCCCGCGCTTAACAGACCAAACCACAGGTGCACCACCCTATTTTGGCGGGTATGACAGACGCCACCCCGGCGGTGCAGCTATAGGCGAATAAGCCTATAGCCTGTCCAGCTTGTGGGTTTCTCCCTTAGGGTCTTTTACCTGCCGCGGGCCTTGCACGTATTCAGGCCCCAAGGGCACCTTGCCGTACCCTCCGGGGATATCCAGCACATAAAGCGGCCATGCCAAACCGGTTACACGCCCGCGCAATCCTGCAAGCAGGCGCTGCCCCTCCTCTACCGGCACATGAAAATGCGCCGTGCCGGGGGCTGGGTCTAGCTGATGCAGATAATACGGGCGCATGCGCGTTTCCACCATGGCACGGAACAGATCTTCCAGCGCCTGTTCGCTATCATTCACACCACGCAGCAGAACAGACTGCCCCAATAGCGGAATACCCCTGCGCACAATGCGCTTAAGGCATGCTCGTGCAGGTTCCGACATCTCGCGCGCATGGTTGATGTGCACGGCCATCCACATGGCTTTGTTTGTTTCCAGCGCATCCAGCAGAGCGTCTGTTACCCGCTCTGGGTCCGCTACGGGCACGCGGCTATGCACACGAATGGTCGTGACATGCGGCATACTTGAAAGCTCCGCTACAATATGACCAAGCCGACGCGGAGAGAGCATAAGCGGATCTCCGCCCGTTAGAATCACTTCGCGAATCTGCTTATGTGTACGCAGCCACTCCAGCGCCTGTTCCAACGCGGCATCATCCAACACACCGCCATCTGGCCCCACATGCTCGCGCCTAAAACAGAATCGGCAATAAAGCGGGCAAATCAACAAGGGCTTCAGCAACGCCCGATCTGCGTAACGATGCACAATGCCGGGAACGGGTGAAAGTGCGTTATCACCAATAGGGTCGGAACGCTCCTCTGGCGCAATCTCCAATTCCTGCGCAGAAGGAACAACCTGTATGCCTATCGGATCATCCGGCGAGGTGATTAAATCCAGAAAAGCTGGCGGAATGGCCGTAGCATAATGTTGGGCAACATCATCCAGCATTTCGTGCTGTTGGGGAGGCACCAAACCGGCTGCTATCAGATCATCCGGGGTGCGCAGTGTTTTGCGCCGCGAAAAAGAGGGCTTGACCGGGAAAGACATGTCACGCCTCTACTCCCCTCATGTCAGACTCTGCAACTGTTCAGCCCAATCCGGGTCTAAAAGACCCCGATCATATTCTTGACCGGCTTCCTTTTCTGCTGCGCCGCAATCTGGTTGTGCGCGGGGCGCGTGCCTTTCTGGAAGCTCGCGGCTGCGTGGAAGTGGAAACACCTTACGCCGTGCCCACACCGGGGGAAGAGGTGCACCTGCAACCTTTCCATACCGTGCGGGAAACCCCTGATGGCATGCAACAAAATCTGTTCCTGCACACCAGCCCGGAATTTGCCATGAAGCGTATTGTGGCTGCCACTGGGCTGCCTGTTTTTCAGTTTGCGCGTGTCTGGCGGAATGGAGAAGGCAGTTACCTCCATGCTCCCGAATTTACCATGTTGGAATGGTACCAACCCAACATGACACTGGAAGGACTGATGGATGAAACCGAAGCCCTTTTGCAAGCGGTGTTACCGCCGATTCTCCAACATTCAGGCCATAGTCTGAGCATATCTGGGCCGTTTGAGCGGCTCACAATGCAAGAAGCGTTCCATCGCCATGCGGGTGTAGATCTGCTGCCCACAGAAGGAAACGCGCAGGCCTTGGCAAAAGCAGCAAGCTGCACATTGCGTGAAGGGGAAACGTGGGAAGACCTCTTTTTCCGCCTGTTGATGGAGCGGATAGAACCGGCCATTGGCCGTACACGCCCCACCTTTCTAACCCATTGGCCTGCCAGCCAAGCCGCATTGGCGCGCAAAAGCCCGCAAGACCCACGCGTTGCCCTACGGTTTGAACTTTATGCCGCGGGCATGGAGTTAGCGAACGCTTTTGAAGAACTAACAGACACCACAGAACAACGTGCCCGCTTTAAGGCCGACCGCCACCAGCGCCAAACTCTGTACCCCAACCGTCCAGAATGGCCAGTGGATGAAAAACTGCTAAGCGCCCTGCCCCATATGCCCGCCTGTTCTGGCATTGCACTGGGGTTTGATAGGTTGGTTATGCTGGCTTGCGGCACAACACGTATACAGAACGTCTTGTGGATAAACGGTTAGTCTGCAACATTTGGCGCAACCATAATATGTTGTTCAACATTTATCCGTATGATGCCCGGTTACAATACTGCCGGCGGGAGCCAGAGCTGCCATGATGCATAAAAGATTTATCCTGCTGCTGGGCGCTCTGGCCCTAACGGGTTGCCAAGTACCTAGCAAAAAGGAACGGCGCCAGCTTGATTCCATGATCGGCAAGCAAACAACTGATGTGGTGCGCACATTTGGCGTGCCCACGCGGCAGTTTGTTTCCGGCAACCACACCTTTTTGGCCTATATCAACCAGCAAACCGATTACACCATGCCCATGAGCGGTTGGGGATGGGATGGCGGCTGGGGTGGCTGGGGAGGATACGGCCCCGGCTGGGGTATGGGCGGTTGGGATGGTGGCTGGGGCGGTATGGGGGGTGGCATGGGCACAGCCTATACCTATACCTGCCAGACTACGTTTGAACTGGTAAACGGTATTGTAACAGCCTGGACAATGCGAGGAGACGGGTGCTGAGTATGCCCGGTGCAGTCTTCTACTTCATGAAGCCAGTCTTTCTTTTAGCGGCATGATCTTTTGGGAGACATCCATGCACCTTAAGCGTGTTCTGTACAGAACAGCCTTTAACCCACGTGCGCTTGCACCCGCTGCCATAGGCATTGCCGCCTTGGCACTTGGCGGCTGCACGCAAAGCCGCGCACGGCAGGATACGTATAAAGTTGCCAATTCAACCTGTTCGTACATGATGCCAACAGTTTCGGGCACACGCACTTACGCACCTGCAAAACCAAGCCAGACCCTAGAGGTAGAACCAAAAAGTGCTCCAGATAGCCAGGTTGCCTACCCCAACCCGGAAACACCGGCTTTTTGTGACCGCCCGCTGTCGGATACACTCCCGAGTTCTCTGGAAATGGCAGATTACACCCATCTGCTCAATACAACTGGCCTGTTAGCCACCTTACAGCGGAGTGGGCCATTTACAGTTTTCGGTATCCCGAATTCAGCACTAGAAACCTATAACGCCCAGACAGGCAACAAACTGACAAGCCCGGATAATACGGCTGTTATCAAGGAAATGCTGTCTTACACCATTGTTAAAGGGCGTTGGCCACTGGCCAAAATCAAGCAGGCTGCTCTGGCTTCTCCTACCCAGTCTGTCGGGCTTCCTACTCTGAATGGCCAGTTGCTTTCCGCGTGGGTGGATAGTCAGTCTGGCCAAGTTGTTATTGGCAATGGGCAGGGCATGACGTCTCACCTATGGGTTACGGGTATTCCGCAGTCTAACGGTGTGCTGTATTTTATGCAGGATCTGATTCTCCCACCAGTGCCGCAGCAAAGCGCCAGTGCTGCCACGCCTGTTTCTGCGGCCTCTGTAACCCCTGCCAGCCGCCCACTGCCCACAGCACAGGCACAGGCACAGGCACAGGCACAGGCACAGGCACAGGCACAGGCACAGGCACAGGCACAGGCACAGGCCAGCACGATTGCAGCCCGCACGCAACCGGCCACCCCCTCCTACACATCCCGCAAGGAAAACCTTACAACACCACCTGTTTTACAACTGCCCTAAAAACAGTTTGGGAACATGCAAAAAGCCCCTGCCAGTTTTGCACTGGCAGGGGCTTTTTTAATGGGTAAAGCAGGTGAAAAGCCTGCTCATACCGCAGCAAAATTAGAGGGCAGACTGCGCCTTATCCAGCACCATGCTGCACAGCTTGGTTTTCAGCTCACCCTTCAGGTTGGCCAAGGAGAACATCTGGTTATTGCCGGTTTGCAGCAGACCCCGCTGGCCGGCTTCATACGCGCTGGAAGATGTTACGCCCGGCTGCTGTGTCAGGCTGCCCAGAACGGACTGCGCCGTGGAAGAACCCTGCTGAAGCACATTGTTCTGCACACAATACCCAAGAATACCGGCCAGATTGCCTGTGCTGGCAGAAGAAAGGCTTGGCAGCATGCTGGATGCCATGCTTGCGCCTTGGCTTTCCACGCCGCTTTCAGCACCAGACAGGGCATTTTTACCAATGGAGCCCAGTCCACCACCAAAACCCTGTGCATGCACAGCCGGAGCAGCAACAACACCAGCAGCCATAGCCAGCATCAGGAATGTTTTTTTATTCAGCATGGAAAATATCCAGTTCTCGATAATCTTGCCGCTTCCTTCATCCGCAGATCAGCATGATCTGTTCGATCAGAAAGCGCGTTCTGATACTTAGCATTGCCCTCAAACATGGCAAAAACCCGTATCAAACCCGACAAAAATCAGCCTTGCCACGTGTCCGGCTGCTGCCACCACTGTTCGGAGGGCATAACAAAATCTGCCCCGCTGGCGCTCAACACTGCCAGATCAGCCGGTGTTTGTGCCTGCGCCACCACCGGCAGTTCCATCATTAAAGACCACCAGCGTGTAAGTGCTGAAACAGTTTCAAGCGAGGCACCATTTTCTGCGCCAAAGCAGATATAATCTGCGCCATCTTCACCAGCGCACATGGCGGCATCACGGCTTTCTCCAACAGCAACACCAAGCTGGAGATCCGGCCCAATAATGCGCCGCACATCCTTTACAGAAGCCGCCGTATAGGAAGGAGAAAGGTGTACGCCATCGCACCCGGTTTCCTGCGCAAGGGTCGGGGCATTTTCCAGCATCAGGGCAATATCACGCGCCTGAATGACTGGCTTAAGAAGCAACACAGCCTGCCGGGCCGTTGCCACAGGCATATCCGCCAGCCGCAGCAACAAGGCTGCGGGCTGGTGGGTAGCTAAACCTGCTTCAAGAACAGGTAAAAAAGCCTGCGCATCAGACACAGCAGGCGTGACAAGATAAAGATCAGACATAGTGCTCCTTATCTCATGCCCGCTGCGCAGATACTATGGCTGTTTCAGCCTTTGAAAATGGTGGTGATTTTGTCCAGCAGAGCCAGAGCTTCTGCCTTCGGACGCTGGAACACGTTACGGCCGATAATGGAACCGAAGCCGCCACCATCCTGAATACCCTGAATGGTCTGCAACAGGTCATCCGTGCTGGTATGTGCACCACCAGAGAAGATCACGATACGGCGGCCTGCAAAGCAGGACTGCACCACGTGCTGCACACGGGCAGCCAGAGTGGCAACGTCAATCTTGTTCTGCTCATACACTGGTTTGTTGGCATCCAGTGCAACAACTTCAGTCGGCGGCTTTACCTTGATAATGTGCGCACCCGTCAGCGCAGCCATATGTGCGGCGTAGGCGCAAACATCCACTGCGGTTTCAGCTTTTTTGTCCAGCACGGGGCCACGTGGGTAGCTCCATACAATAACGGCCAAACCAGCAGCCTTAGCTTCTGCTGCCAGTTCGCGCAGTTCTTCCATCTGCTCGAAGCAGTATTCGGACCCCGGATAGATGGTGAAACCAATAGCAGAGCAACCCAGACGCAGTGCATCAGACACGGTGCCCGTTACAGCCTGATCTTTTTCCGTTGCAAGGCTGTTGGAGCTGTTGCACTTCAGAATCAGCGGAATTTCGCCAGCATATGTTGCGGCGCCACATTCCAGCATGCCCAGCGGCGCTGCATAGCCGCTTAGGCCTGCTTCAATCGCCAGTTCAAAGTGATAATGCGGATCATACGCTGCCGGATTGGCTGCAAAGGAACGGGCCGGGCCATGCTCAAACCCCTGATCAACCGGCAAAATCACCAGCTTGCCTGTGCCACCCAGCTTACCTGCGTTGAGCAGCCGCGCCAGATTCATCTTGGTGCCGGGATT
The DNA here is from genome assembly GCF_050106715.1 of Acetobacter sp. AAB5. NCBI lineage: Bacteria > Pseudomonadati > Pseudomonadota > Alphaproteobacteria > Acetobacterales > Acetobacteraceae > Acetobacter > Acetobacter sp. AAB5. The sequence goes on along the minus strand of NZ_JBNIEW010000003.1, from coordinate 221,555 downwards.
ATCGCTCTCGTACTGGTCGAGAATAGCCTTAACCTTGGGGGTAAGTGTCATGGGTAACAATCCTTTTTTTGCCTTGTGTCCGGCAGTTTATTTTCCGGATCTGAGGATTGGCAATAACCGTCGGTGAAATACCCGACAAGAGAAGACGTGTGACATAATGATGGTATAAGGTGAAATGATGGCGGGCGGGCGCTCAATAGCATGCCAAATTCCTGCGTATAAACTGCTTTTACCGCATTAAACTGGGCAGCAGGAGCCTGCAACACAGCGTGTTTTTGGCCCATGCGCACAGCACCCAGCGCATAAGCTGCGCTGCCACCGCAATCCAGCGCATGCCAAAATGCAAGGCCTATCGAATCCTCCAGCGCTGCAATAAGTGCCAACCACCACCCTGCCCCCATAAACCCAGCCGCACCTGGGGCAGAAAGAAAACCAAAACGTGCGCTTGCACCCTCTATCATGCCCTCTACCTTACGCGCAGCATGATAGGCAGCCATGCCAGATTCGTATCCATCAATCGTAAATAACTTGTCTGGCGGCAGTTTTGGTAAGAAAAATGAAGCGTTTTTGGTTAGCATGCTTGACGCCATCGCGTTTGCGGGTGATTCCTGAGCACAGTTGACAAAAACAAGAATGCAGGATCAAGCCGTGGAGCCGTCTTTGCCCCAGACTGACGAACACGCTGGTAAACAGCACCCGGCCACACAGCCACCGGCTGGGCAAGACCCCATAGCCCGGCTGGATCGTGCCTTGCAACGCATTTCCTTTGCTGTTGAAAAAGGGCTGCAACAGCAAACCCGCACGGGCACGGAAAAACAGGAACTGGTGGCCAATGTAGATGCCCTTCTCTCCCGCGTGCGAGATGCGCTGGAACGGGCAGAAAAGCCATCTTCCCTTACCTTTTATCACCCGGCAGAACACGAACAGGGAAACTGATACAGCATGGCACTTGTTTCGGTTCGGATTAACGGCCACAGCTATACGGTAGGGTGCGATAACGGGCAGGAACGCCACGTTCAGGCCATGGCCCAGCAGGTAGAGCGCCGCGTGCAGCGCGTGCGTGACATGGGCTTTAGCGGAGATGCCCGGGTACTGGTTCTGGCCGCCCTTTTAATGGCGGATGAAATACAGGATCTTTCTGGCAGCCGCGTGCCAGATGCCACCATACAGGCTGCAAAAGATGCCGAACGCCTACGGGCGGAGCAGGCCCTTACAGCCGGCCGCTTAGCAGATTTGGCCGAACGTGCGGAATCTCTTGCAGCAGAGCTTGAGCGCGCCTACATAGATGAGGCGGGGCTGCCCAACGCGTGAGGCAAGTCATCCCCTGGGCCGATAAGCACTTCCTAGGGAGCTGGCTCTGTTGTGGCCCTGGTCACATTACCCGGCGCCCACCTGCACTCGCAGGTCCTGGAGGTTGAAAGACCCACGGTTCATGGTGGCTCCGCACATTTTTCCCCCACAAGGTGATCCGCCTGCTGTGGCCGCGCGCAAAAAAGAATTGCGCCAACACTGCATGGCCACGCTAAAAGCGCGTGATGAAGCGCTGGATAGCGGTATCCTTACCCACCTGCATACACTTCTGCGCCCCCTGTTGCCTGCTGTTGTTGCCGGCGTGTGGCCCCTACCGCATGAAGTCAATCTATGCCCGCTGTGCCACATATTGGTGGATACAGGCGCAACTATTGTACTGCCTGAAACACCACCACGCGGGCAGCCTCTTATTTTTCGGCGCTGGACGCCCCATGCCCCCATGATGCAAGGCCGTTTTGGCACTGAGTTTCCTGATGGCCCGGTTCTGCAACCCACCATTATATTGGTGCCCTTGCTGGGGTTTGATCGCACAGGCAACCGGCTGGGATATGGTGGCGGATATTATGATCGCACTTTGGCCGCCCTACCCGATGCACGCAGCATTGGGTATGCGCCATCTTGCCAAGAATTAGACAGTCTTCCTGCTGGCCCGTATGACAGGCCGCTTTCCTGTATTGTGACTGAAAAGGAGATTCTCCGTTTTGACTAACAACAAACACAGGAAACCTCTGGCGTGAGACTCCTTTTCCTGGGTGATATTGTTGGCCGCACTGGCCGCGAAGCCGTTTTAAGCCGCCTGCCTGCCCTGCGTGAAAAATTGGCGCTGGATCTGGTTGTGGTCAATGCTGAAAACGCCAGCCACGGCTTTGGCCTTTCCCCCGCCATTGCCACATCTTTGCTGCAAGGCGGCGTAGATGTGCTTACCCTTGGCAACCATGCGTGGGATCGGCGCGATCTGATCGGGCATATTACCTCCGAACCTCGCATTGTGCGCCCGCTCAACTACCCCCCCGGTACGCCCGGCCAAGGCAGCGTGGTGGTAGAACTGGCAGATGGCCGCAAAGCTCTTGTGGTCAACGTGATGGGCCGCCTGTTCATGGACCCGCTGGATGATCCCTTCCGGTGCATGAATGAACTGCTCAACAAGCATCGCCTTGGCGCTACCATACAGGCGGCCATTGTGGATGTGCATGCAGAAGCCACAAGCGAAAAATGGGCAATGGGCCATATGCTGGATGGCCGTGTATCTCTGGTCGTGGGTACGCACACACATACCCCCACGGCAGACCATCGGATTCTGGCCGCTGGCACAGCGTTTCAGACAGATGCTGGGATGTGCGGAGATTACGACAGCGTTATTGGCATGACCAAGGAACCCGCGGTTACCCGTTTTGTACGCAAAATGCCGGGCGAACGCCTACAACCCGCAGAAGGCGAAGCCACAATATGCGGGATTATGGTGGAAACAGAAGATGCCACGGGCCTTGCCCGCCGTGTGGCTCCCCTCCGCCAAGGAGGCTTGCTGGCCCAGACACTGCCTGATTTCTAAATCAGGCTACGTGTTTCCGGCACGGCTTTACGCATCCTGAGTTTTCAAGACAGCCACAGCTTGCTGCGTTGCAATCGTAAGGGGCTGCGGCAACGCATCCAGCGCAAACCATTCCAGCCCATTATGTTTATGGGGCTCGCAGATATGGGGCTGCCCCGTGTACTGCTGCACCCTGTAAACGGGAGCAACCCAGTGCGTGCCTGCGGCCGGATCAATCTGATCCACCACGCAAAGCAACGCACCTAACTGCACGTTTAAGCCGGTTTCTTCCTGCACTTCGCGGATAACGGCAGCCGGTACGGTTTCAAACGGATCTACCTTGCCGCCCGGCAACCCCCAGCAGCCTGCTTCTGGCTGCTTGAGGCGACGCAGCAGCAAAATATGGCCTGCATTATTCAGAATAGCAGCGCCACACCCTACTGCGGGTGAGGTTGGTGGTGCATTCACCACACCAATCTTTTAATAGCCGCAACCGGGGCCAAACCTACGGCCTTGGCTTCTTCTTTTGCCAGCTGGATGTCATCCCCGATCATTTCCTGATGGATGCCCCCCAAAATCCACAGCCCGGCAACGCCCACAGCAGAAGCACCGCGCATATCGGTAGCCAGTGCATCACCAATGGCCAGAATACGCGGGCGTGGCACATTCAGCATCTCAAAAACAGGCTCGTACACACGGGGGTATGGCTTACCTATCCAACTAACCTTGCCGCCTTGTTCCGCGTAAAAGGCTGCCAGAGCCCCAGCACAAATCTGCCGCTTGCCACCTTTTACCACCACCATATCCGGGTTGGCGCACACCATTGGCAGGCCACGTTCCAGACAAGCACGCAGTTCTGGCAGATATGGATCCAGTGATCCCACGCCGCGCTCGGCATCTGGCCCGGTGTTCATAATAAAATCGGCATCTGCAGGCTGTGCTACGCGCTGCACGTCCAGCCCGTTGTACAGACCCAGATCATGCGTGCCGCCAATATGCAGCACTTTCTGGCCCAGATTGGCAAACCACGGGTCTGTCCGGGCTTTTAACAAACGGCGCGTTTCTTCACCACTTGTCATCACCCCATCATGCAGTTCACGCGAAATACCAAAGGCTTCAAGCTGCGCACATACGACATCTGCCGGACGCGGCGCATTGGAAAGCATGACAATTTTTTTGCCTGATGCACGCAGGGCCTGCAAACACTCTACGGCACCGGGATATGGCTGCACACCATCATGCACCGTGCCCCATAGATCTATAATGTAGCCATCGTACTGGTCTGCCAGCGCGGCAAGGCCTGTGATCTGCTGCATATCTTCTACAGTTTGCTGCGCTGTCATAAATCTTTGCCCCGAATATCATCCAACGTTTCAATGCCCTGCGCGCGCATGATGTGCTGCATCTCACGCTTCAGCCGCTCCACCAGTGCGGGGCCTTCATAAGCAAATGCTGTGTAAACCTGCACCAGATCAGCCCCAAGGCGGATTCGGGTAAGAATGTCTTCTCCGCTTTCAATACCGCCACAGGCTATCAGTGCCAGACGGCCTGCCGCAGCCTGTGCAACCAGACGCAGCATTTCCGTAGCGCGCGGTTTAAGCGGACGGCCAGAAAGCCCCCCAGCTTCTGTGCGATACGAACTTTGCAGAGAATCGGGACGCGCCAGCGTGGTGTTGGTGACAATCAGCCCCTGCGCACCACCGGCTACGGCAGCTTCTACAATTGGGCCAATGGCATCATCTTCCAGATCTGGCGCCAGCTTAATCAACAGCGGCGGCCGTTCTGCATGACGGGCCGAAATGGCATCCAGAATCCCACGCAGGCGGGCGGCATCCTGCAAGCCACGCAAGCCCGGCGTATTGGGGGAAGAGACATTTAGCACAATGTAATTAACGTATGGCTTAACGCGGGCCACCAGTTCTGGGTAATCGCGCTCCGGGTCGGCACCGGTTTTGTTAATACCGATATTGGCGCCTACAGGCACCCCGGCCCCACCGCCACGGCCAGATGGCAACGGGCGGGACAGACGCGCCAGACGCACGGCAAACTTATCGATACCCTGATTATTAAAGCCCATACGGTTGATAACCGCCCGATCTTCCGTAAGGCGGAAAAGCCGAGGCTTGGGGTTACCCGCCTGCGGGCGTGGCGTAACAGTTCCGGCTTCTACAAACCCGAATCCCAACTGTGCCAAAGGGCGCAGAACACGGGCGTTCTTATCAAACCCGGCCGCAATGCCAATGGGGTTGGAAAACCGCATACCCAGCACACGCGTGGCTAGGGCAGGATCATCCTTGGGCCGCTTTATGGGCACGGATACGCCCAGTGTTAGGGCATCCAAGGCCAGTTCATGGGCCTGTTCCGGATCTAACCGGCGCAGGAATGGGAGAGAGAGTGAGGCAAGCACAGACATGCCTTGTGTACTGCCTCATGCCCAGCCTCAAGAAAAGCAGAAAAAACAGGGCCACCACAGAAGCGTGAGAAAAGTTGATGCATTTTTATCTTGATAATGAGAATTATTCTCATCTAAAGAGAGTTATCGCACACATGCCACACAAAGGATGAAGGCATCTGCCTTCAGGAATGCGCCATGACACGTTCACCTGTTTACCTGACGGATCTTGCCTGCAGCGAACGGCTGACACTTTGGACCATTCGCCGCCTTGCAGGAATACAAACAAACCCGCATACGCCCACAGCCGGGCCATCGGGCGGCCTGTTTCTGCCCTGCTTCAGGCGGGAATTTTTGGCTGTTGCACAAACCTTTCATGATGCCCTGACAGATATGGCCGCACTGGAAATGCCTGCACTGGATATTCGGGTAGGCTGCGCTCTTTCTGTTACCAGCACAGAGTATCGCCTTTTGTTGGCAACAGAAGCCGCACAGAATGAACGTAATGCAGATATGGAAGACCTACTTAAGCCGCTTGTGCCATTTGCTGGCCTGCGTACACGCCTTGCTTCCGCCATTACAACGCTAGGAGCCTGCCTTGCTGGGGCAGGATACTGGCTCTCTCATAGTTCCAGCCGTGTTGTTCCCACCAAGGCATCGGAACGTCCATCTGCTTATGGGGCCTACCCAGCCACAGCGGCACTTTCCCTTGCACGCTGGCATGATCTGGATATGCAGCCCAAGCAAATTGTGGCGCATTGGCAGGATCGTGCCACCTCAAAATACCAGTATTCGCAAGGGTTTCCGGTATCTTAAGCAACATCATCATTTTTCTACGGGGAAGCGTGGCTCCAAATATTAGGAAGCGTTTTCCCCTTTCATTTTAAAGTTGAGACCTTCTGCTTTTGTTAAAAAGATCCAACACACAGAATTTTCAGCCAGATTTGTTTTCTGTTTGTTCCCTTTTGCGCTGCCTTCTGCTAACATCCACGGGTGATGACAGCAGTTGTACGCCGCATTATCCATATTGATATGGATGCTTTTTATGCATCTGTTGAACAACGAGACAATCCAGCGCTTAAAGGCCAACCTGTAGCGGTAGGCCGATGCCAGGAACGCGGTGTGGTTGCTGCCGCCAGTTATGAAGCCCGAAAATTTGGCGTGCGTTCGGCCATGCCCTCGGTGCAGGCACAGCGCAAATGCCCGAACCTGATTTTTGTGCCGCCACGTTTTGATGTTTATCGTGCAGTTTCTGCCCAAATTCACGCCATTTTTGCGCGTTATACCCCCCTTATTCAGCCTCTTTCGTTAGATGAAGCCTATCTGGATGTAACGAATCCGCTGCTTCTCCGCCCCTCTGCCACAGCAATTGCAGAAGAAATACGCGCGGCCATTTTGCATGAAACCGGGCTTACGGCCTCGGCGGGTGTGTCTTACAATAAGTTTCTGGCCAAGCTGGCCTCAGATTACCGCAAACCCAATGGTCAATTTGTTATTCCGCCCAACCGTGGGGAAGCATTTGTAGCCAACCTGCCCGTAAACGCTTTTCATGGCGTGGGGCCAGCTACAGCCCGGCGAATGCATACACTCGGCATTCATACAGGTGCAGATTTACGTCGTTTTTCATTGGATATTTTACGCCAACATTTTGGTAAAGCGGCTGCTTTTTATTATGGCATCGCCCGTGGCAAAGATGATCGGTCAGTAGAACCAAACAGACCGCGCAAATCACTCGGCAAGGAAATAACGTTCGCGCAGGATTTGCGCACCTCAGCCGAATTACACGCGGCTCTGCATGAACTGGCCGCAAAAGTGTGGGCAGGCTGCCAAAAACGTAACCTGACAGGCCGTACGATCACCCTGAAACTGCGCTATACAGACTTCAACCAATGCACGCGCAGCCTCTCTTTGGCCGATCCGGTGCAAGATCAAGAAATTCTAGCCGAGATGGCGTGCCGGTTACTTGCGCCATTGCTGCCTGTACGCGCTCCGGTAAGACTTTTGGGTATTACACTTTCCACTCTTTTAAGCCCGCAAGATCAAGAAGCCACAACGCAGCTTTCTTTACTTTCATAGATAATAAATAACATTTTTATCCTAAGCAACAGTACTTATATTTAAATTATTTCTATATCAAAACAAAATATTTGCACTTCTCTTTCCTGATATTCATATGAATTCTGTATATTCCTTATACGTTTCAACTTCATTCTTACGCACTATTCATATTTAATTGCGATTATTTAACGGTTCCATCTTTACAACCTGCAAAATCCAATGCACCCGATACCAATCGGTTTTGACATAATTTTGTAATCAAGGTTAACGAGATGACTGCTTCCCCCACCTCAGACGGGCATACACCTGCCAATGCAGGCGCACGCACTGAAGATGGATACCACCGTGGTTTGGGTAAGCGTCAGATCCAAATGATCTCTCTGGGTGGGGCTATTGGCACAGGGCTGTTTTTAGGGGCTGGATCTCGCCTTCAGGCCGTTGGCCCATCTCTTGCCTTAGTTTATCTGGTGTGTGGTGTTTTTGCTTTTCTGATGCTGCGTGCATTGGGTGAGCTTGTGATGTACCGCCCCACCAGTGGCAGCTTTGTTTCCTACACGCGGGAGTTTTTAGGCCCCAAAGCCTCTTATATTGCAGGCACCATGGCCTTTTTTAACTGGGCCGTAACAGGTATTGTGGATATTACAGCCGTGGCGCTTTACATGCGTTTTTGGCCCGTTTTTTCCAGTGTACCACAATGGCTTTTTGCCCTGCTGGCCCTTGTGCTGATAACCGGCATGAACCTAACCGGCGTAAAGTGGTTTGGTGAGCTGGAATTCTGGCTTTCCTTGGTTAAAGTGCTGGCCTTAGGCGGATTTCTGGTTATCGCGCTGGTTATTCTGGCCTTGCGCTACCCCGTAGATGGGCACGCAACCGGGCTGCATCTGATTACCGAAAACGGTGGCTTGTTCCCGCACGGCTTTTTGCCTGCACTGGTATTGGTGCAAGGTGTTGTATTTGCCTATGCCAGTATTGAGCTGATTGGCACCGCTGCGGGGGAATGCGAGGATGTTAAATCCGTTCTGCCGCAGGCCATTAACAACGTTATCTGGCGTATTGCCATTTTTTACGTGGGCACCATTACGCTGCTTGTGCTGCTACTGCCGTGGAACACGTATCAGGCAGGGGTTAGCCCTTTTGTCACCTTCCTTTCCAAGTTGGGCGTGCCGGGCATAGACAGTGTGATGAACGTTGTGGTGCTGACCGCAGCACTCTCCAGCTTGAACTCTGGTCTCTATTCTACCGGGCGCGTGCTGCGCGCACTGGCGCTAGATGGCGCAGCCCCGCGTTATTTGGCCCGCATGAACAAACAGGCCGTACCTTCTGCAGCCATTCTTTCCACTGTGGCCATATATCTTGTGGGCGTGGTGCTGAATTACTTTATCCCCAGCCAGATTTTTGAAATCATGCTCAGTCTGGCCTCTCTGGGTATTCTCAGTACGTGGTGTTTTATTGTGCTGTGCCAGATTCAACTGCGCAAAAAAATCCGCCGTGGAGAAATTGCCCCCACCTCTTTTCCGATGCCGGGCGCGCCATTTACCTCGTGGCTGGCTCTCGCCTTCTTTATTGGCATCGTTGGGCTGATGGCGTTTGATTACCCAACCGGAACGGCAACAATATGCGCCATTCCCCTGCTGGCTTTGGCGCTGGCATGGGGCTGGCGCCGCATTCGCTCCGTTCCGGAACATAACGCCGTGCCACAAACCGTTCCTTCCGTTGTGTTGACGGAAGATTTTTTGGTTCCCCATGAAGGGTCAGACAGATCATGATTCAGGCAGCCAGTGTATTCTCCTCCCTCCAGGCACGTGCAGGCGTTAAGTGTTGTCCTGTTGTTTGTCGCTCTTTGGTAGGCACATTGCTGCTTTCTGTCGGCCTTTCCGCAGCACATGCTGCAGATACAGGCAATAGTGCTGCTGCGGGGTCTCAAGCTCCGGGGGAAGCCCGCCCGCAATGGTATACGGGGTCTCTCGTTTCGCCTTCTGGCGCGCTTTCCAAGGCAGGTGTGTTCGCGTGGGAACCTTACGTCAGCTATAATCTGCCTGTGGGATATCTGGATGCAAACGGCAACAGCCATCCACTACATCCACGCCAGCAATCTGTTTCCAATTTTACGCTCTACAAATACTCCATTACGGATTCCATCAGTATTCAGGTTACTCCCACGATCAGTTATTTGTGGAAGAAGAAAGCTGGTACAAGTAGCGGGCTCAAATTCGGAGATCTGCCAGTTGATTTAATGTGGCGTTATCTGGATGCAGATCCTGCACGCTATATTCCGGCTCTGAGTGTATTTGCTGGGGTTGGTTTTCCCACAGGTAATTATCAGAGGCTGGGCCGAGCAGAAGATGGTGTTGGATCGGGTGTTTATACATTCCGCTTAGCCTTTACGGAACAATCCACTTACACACTACCGGGCCAGCATGAACTGCGCTTGCGTATGTGGGGAACCTTCCGCCGTGCGCTTACAACCGCGCATCTGCATAACGTCAGCAGTTACGGCACAGATGTTGGCTTCCGCGGCACAGCGCAACCCGGCATGTACGGAGAAAGCGGGTTTTCTCTGGAATTTGGCATAAACCAGAAATGGGTTTTGGCCATGGATCTGGCGCGAGACTGGGCAGATGGGTCTCACATTAAAGGCCGCACCCCAACAAGCGGCAAAATAGAACGGATAGACCGCATTAACAGTTCTTCAGGAGACTGGCTGATAGCCCCTGCTGTTGAATACAACTGGTCCCCTCGTTTTGGGGTTATTGCGGGGGTTTCAACCTATTTTGCAGGCCACAATACCGGGTTTTCGGTTTCACCACAGGTGGCATTTAATAGTGTGTTTTAACCGTTGCGCATTGAAAATAAAAAAGAGCGGAGTTTCCTCCGCTCTTTTTTATATCACCGCATTTGGAAAATCTGATTATTCCACCAGCTCTGGATGACGGAACTCCATCACCAATTCCAGATCATAATGTGCGGCCAATGCTTCTGTTGCTGTGCGCGAAGAATTATGCACACGATAACGACACAGAATTTCTGGCAGGTATCCGGGTTCTAGCCCTGCATCAATAAATTTCAGCCAGAAATCATAGTCTTCCCAGCCTTCTTCAATATGAGAGAAGCCGCCAACCTTTTCCCATGCGCTTTTACGAATAAGCGCCATCACATCCACATAGTTATTCTTGCGCATGCGTGCGGCATCCCAGATATCGGCATGGCCAATACCTTTGCGGTCTCCAAACTCTTCAATCTGGGTATAAACTGCCGGGAATTTGCCCTGCAAAAGCGCCGTGTAGATTTTTTCCAGCGCCGTTGGGTAAATGGTATTATCAGCATCGATAATAAACACATACTCAGACTGCGCATATTCAAACGCCATATTGCGCGAAAATGATGGCCCCTGATTACGCGGGTTGGTCAAACACTGCAGGCTATAAAAACGCTGCTTGTTTTCCTCCATCCATTCCGCGATCACATCAACGGAATCATCCCGCTGGGAGCAGTCATCAACAACCACAATTTCCAGATCAGCATGCGTTTGGTCTGCAATGCTATCCAGACATTCTTCAATAACAGAAGCATAATTGAAGTTGGTAACGCAGACCGTAATCAGGTTTTTAGGCTTCCGGGATTTTTTCTTATAGGAAAAAACAACTTCCGGGCTGGGGTCCCATGGCTTGATAACGCTCATTTCACAGTGCTCCACACAGCAGAAATATAGTTTTTGAGATCGATATTCTTGGAGTTGAATATTTTCTCATCTTGCAGAAGATCAAAAATATTCTGCTGAATTCTGGCAGCTTCTTTTTGCCCATCTTCAGTCTGGGTTAACCATTCTACCAGATTGGGCATATGCCGCGGCGTTTCAGCCAAGAAATGCTCACCTTCCTTATACAGCGGATGAGGGAAGCATTCTTCTGTTACAACAATGGTGCCGGAAGCCATGCCTTGTTTAACAATCCGGTGCCATTCAAAAAAGCAGTTATCATCACGATGAATATTCAGCGCCACCTTGGAATTTTCTGCAACATAGCGCGGGAGTCGTGAAAGGATATCGTAAACCCCGGAGGACGGAATAGGCCCTTCTGCCTTACGATAATAAAAGAAGCACTGATAGTTGGAGAAGAAGGCCGCTGACCGCGAAAAGAATTTTTCGCGCTTGCGGGAGGCGTTCCCAAAAAAGCTGACATCAATAGCGCGTTCGGCAATTGGCCGGAATGGGGTAGACCCTGTTTTAGCCCCTTCTGGCAAAATACGCACCAACGGATGCTTTTTGTCTGCATCAGTAAGCTTGCAAGCTTCTATTTTTACCGGCGGATCAAAGTGGAATACTGGCAGCCCAACATCGGAAAAGGATTTAAGATTCTGATAACACAGATCCATCACCCCGGCTGACATGAGAATGTACAGAATCCCACGCGTGAACCAGAGTGTCTGGGGTTGTTCTGTATTAAACATGATGGATTTTCTAATAATCTCATCACGTTTCCAGATTTCGTTTCCATCCAAGAAGAAGAATTCGTGCGGAGCACAGAAAATGCAAAGTTCAGGCGTGTCTTCTTCTGGTGTTTTTTCAGTAAGTACCTTGGCGTTCAGGCCAGCATTACACAGATATTCACTGAGGCACTCTGCCAATTCCTGAATAAAGGAATTGCCTTCGGAATGGTAGAATACCCCAATCGTTTTAGGGAAATTCTTGCCGTAAACCTTATCAGTGATTTTATAATTAACGTCGTGCTTACACTCATTGCCCAAAAAGCGAACAATGGAGCGTTTGGAAAAAATTTCTCGCCCTTCACCAATACCGTAAAGTAATGCGTGGCGTGCTGTTGGCATACTTGCGGATGAAACATCGCTGTTCATACGCACGTAATCATCTTCGTTAAAAAACGGGTATTTCTTTAATCTATTTAGAGCATTCGTAATGGAAACATACGAATATTCCTGCAAAAGACCTTTTTCAAAGAAAAACAGATGGTCATTATTTCTAATATAATGCGCGAATGGGTTTTCATTTTTCCCAATAACATTTTTATAAAGATTATAATATATTTCTGTATTGAAATTATCATTAGGATTACGGTTTTCATGTACACCGTAAAGAACATAATGTATAATTGGATCAAGACCAGATTTTTTTACATCAGGATTTTCTTCAAGATAAAATTCACTATCGAATTTTCCCGAATCAATTATTGATTTTATATCTTTTTTATTCCAGGCGGTCAAACTTACCATTGCATTTTCCGTTTGAATGCTATCACTATTTACAGGTACTTATACCAAATATAAATTTTTATGCTGAAAAACACAACAGTTAACTATTCCTCTACATAAATTTATCATACTTATCTACGCTTTTCGTAATCTCCCCCCTTCGATTAATTGCTTGAAAATACTTTCTTTCAACTCGTCGGAAGATTATAAAGATGTTAATCATGTAATATGAATTGAATTTTTATAATCTCTCAATGAGGCTCCATTCTCTTACCCATCTCTCTTGTTAAACAAATCATCCCTCCACTGCCAACCCAAACAAAATAAGAGCTATATTGGCGGAGTTCTTTATGCCTACAACAACAAAAAATAATTCTCCTCTTGCATCTCCGGATTTTCTATTCCCTACAGATCTCCAAAAAACAGAGCGCAAAATTAATCGCGTTCTTCTTGTTGGTTCCTGTTTAACTTCCTTATATCTGGAAGCCTTTAAGGGATATTATCCAGATATAAATTTTGATTACATCCCTTACAATTTTGTAAGTATTTTACCAAAATCTCCGCCCGCACCAGCAGATCAGTACGATCTACAATACGTGCAAATTCCACTACGCACCGTTTTAAGTGACCGTGTGGTAGAAGGCTTTCAACTAAATGATCCGGCTTTTGCAGAAAGCATCCTGCACGATGCACTCAACACGCTGGATGTCATGCTGGATGCCGCACTGCTTTACAACCGCGAACATGGATTACTGACATTTGTCTCTAATTTCATAGTTCCACAAATGAGCACCGCTTCCAGCATGCTCTCACAAGGTACAGAAACAGATCTCACCTACATGGTAAGACGCCTGAACATGTATCTGGCCCAGAAAATTTCCAGTTATAAAAATGCTTATGTGCTGGATGTTGATTCTGTTGTGTCCTCTTTAGGCAAACGTTATGTGCTGGATGATATTATTTACTTCCACACCCATGGCGGCCTGTCTTTTCAGGATTGGGATGATTTCGGTGCGATTGAGCGCAATGAACCCATTCCTGCACTGGAAACCATTTATCCCATTCATCGGGAAGAATTTGTTAAAACCATCTTTCGCCAGATTGTTGCCGCCTACCGCACTGTGCATCAGGTAGATCAGGTTAAGGCCGTTATTTTTGATCTGGACAATACCCTGTGGCGCGGCCAGATAGCTGAACATTATCGGCCAGAAGCACAACCCTGGCCACGCACAGATGGTTGGCCCGTGGGTTTGTGGGAGGCTGTTCACACCTTACGCGCACGCGGCATTCTGGTGGCGATCTGCTCCAAGAATGATGAAGCCTATGTGCGCGAACGGTGGGATGACATTATCAACCCGCAGTTTATCAAACTGGAAGATTTTGCCTCTGTCAAAATCAACTGGGTTCCCAAACCAGAAAACATTGCCGCTATCTGTCAGGAGTTCAACATCAAGCCCAAAAGCGTTGTGTTTGTAGATGATAATCCTGTAGAACGCGCTTCTGTTAACACGGCTTTTCCTGAAATTCGCACAATTGGCGGCAACCCGTATCTCACGCGCCGTATCCTTTTATGGTCGCCCGAAACACAGGTTGCTCGTCTCACGCAGGAATCCGCCAAGCGGGAAACCATGATCCGAGGACAGATTGCCCGTGAAGAAACACGCGCCAGCCTGAACCGTGAAGAATTTCTGGCATCCTTGGAATGTACGGTTTCCCTCACCTACATCACAGATACAGAACAACCGGAACTGGCCCGCGCGCTAGAGCTTACAAACAAGACCAATCAGTTCAATACTTCTGGCACACGCTGGACATTTCAAGAACTCTCTCGCTTTTTAAGTGAAGGCGGAGAGATAATTGTTGCAACTGTTCAGGACAAATTCACCAATTACGGATTGGTAAGTGTGCTTTACCTGCGCAATAATGAAATTGTGCAATTTGTTATGAGCTGCCGCGTTTTGGGCATGGAAGTTGAAAAAAGCATTGTTGCTGATGTTGTCAGCCATGTTCGGGAAAAACATGGAAATGTCCGTATAACGGCTTCTATCCATAACCTTCCAGATAATACGCCATGCCGTAACATTTATAAAGATTGTGGCTTCCGGGAAGATTGGGTTTCAGAAAACATTCACTATTACATTCTGGATGAGACGAAAGAAGTGGAATTCCCATCTCACATAGAAGTTGTAGAAGAAGTCTGACACTTTTATTAAAACATCATAAATAAAAAAGGGGCGTATGGTTTTAATACCCATACGCCCCTTTTTAAACTTTAGAGCCTACTAGCGCAGAGGCCGACCTTCCTGAAAACCATAACAAATATAATGGATGAAAGGCCCCGGCCCAAACCCTGCGACATCAGGATTCACGCGCAGATAGGAAAGGCTATCAAACAGCGCGTTAGGGTTTCTACCTTCCTTAGCGCCATAATCCAGAAAATGTTCAAGCGGATCTACGCCCGCCTCACGAATATCTGGGTAAGCATTAAGGTACCACTGACTATCAAAGAAGATAGCCGCCCGACGTTCTTTTTCAGCTTCTTGTTCCACAATACCCGCCTGAGACTGAAGTGCCAATGCAATTTGTTCTGCTGCTGGAGCCGGTGCTGGCTCTGCTACAGGAGCTATTTCAACTTGTTCTGTAACCTGAGGCTCCGCTTCTGGTTCATGTGTCTCTAACACTGCGGGAGCCGCAACCTTTTTACGTGCCACTTTTACACGAGAAGAACGAACCTTACCAACAGGCTTTTTTTCACCAGACACCGCAATACCCCCTCGTGATCTTTTGCATATCAAGAACTTCAGCACGTAAATGATTTTCTGACAGACCTAATACAAGCATAACTATTTTTCTGTCCAGAAAATACTGACACCAAATTCCCTCGTAATATTGTTAACTTCTAGACACGAGAAAAACAAACACGATTTACAATGTATCCGTAAAATGCACAGAAAGAACCTTTCTTAAAACATTTACGAATACATGTAATCCATTACCAAGTAGGCGTAGGCCCCTTTACAATAACCGCAAGATCATCTGGCCTGATCCACTTACGGAATGCGGCCTGTACTTCTGCACCTGTTGCCTTGTAATAAACTTTTGCGCCCCGATCCGCATTATCAAGCGGCAAACCCAGATCTTCCAAATAAAGATACTGCGCAGCAATTCGGGCCAAACTCGCTCTGGCAAGAGGCAAGCTCCGCAGGAGTGAAGCCTTGGCCAAAGAAAGCTCTTCTGCTGTAGGCGGTGCAGACTGCATGGCTTTCAGGTCTTTCATGACAACATTCCGCGCTTTACCAACCTTATCCGGGTCTGCACCATAATTAACAGTATAGGCGCCGCGCGTACGTCCCCAATCAAAGGAACTGCTTACAGAATAAACATAACCTGTTTTCACCCGCATATCTCTATACAGACGCGAGGAGAACAGGCCGCCCCCCAGCACTTCATTGCCCAACTGTAGCAGGAAATGATCAGGATTTTGTGCCGTTAGCCCCAGTGTTTCCGCCAACACAACATCATTCTGCACGCTGCTCTTATCAGGCACCGTTGCGCGGGATGTTTTGCTAAGTGGCACGGTAGGCAAATTCACATCAGGTGCCGGGCCTTCGGCTTTCCAGCCACCAAAAGCTTTTTCTAATACAGCCTGTGCTTTTTCGGGCGTGATATCACCTGTTACAACAATAGTTGTCAGATCCGGGCGCCACGCATTTTGGTAATAATGCAGCACATCATCACGGGTTATGCTCATAATAGATTCAGGCGTAGCATCACGCTGTGTCGGATCTGTTTCCGGCAGAATGGCAGCCTTGATAGCTTTATCAAACAAATGCCCGGGGGATACCAGTTCCCCAGCCTGAGCCTGTGCCAACTGCGTACGCACAACCGTAAAATCTTTTTCAGGGAATGCTGGATGCAGTTCATTTTCGGCAAGCAGATCCACACCCTTTTCAAAATCAGGCGTAAGAACTTGTAAGGAGAAATTGCCCCCGGCATCTTCCCATGCTGGCACATCATCAAGCGCTTTCTGGAAAGCCAGACGATCATGCTGCGTTGTGCCGTAGGAGAACAGAGCTTCCGTTAAGCTATGCACGCCCTCCTTGCCCTTGGGTTCCTGCAGTTCGGGCGTCTGGCGGATTTGGCCAGAAAGCTGAATGGTGTGGCTGACATGAGAAGGCCAGACAATCAGCTTGATACCATTAGATAATGTGCTAACCGCAGGCAGCGGTGTCGGTTTAGGTTCTTCCAGTTGAGCCAGAGCTTTTTCAGCCCATTGCGGCAATTTCACTGGCTTATCCGGGGTGGTTGCAAAAGATTCCGCCCCTCCAAACCCTTTACCAGAAACGGCCTTGCCTGATGCTTCCGGGGTAAGAATGGCAGACACAGCATGTGCTGGATCAAGCAGCTTTGCAGCCAGATCATTTACCGCCTTTGGCGTAACAGCCTGATAAGCAGCCACCAGATCACCCGGGCTATCTAGGTTCTGAAATGCCAATGCGTTGGACCAGATAGATGCCAGACCACTTACAGAATTGGCAGAAAACTGAAGCTGGGCAATTTCTTTCTGCTTTGCGGCTTCAACCAGTTCTGCTGGCACGCCTTCCTTACGGATTTTTTCCAACACAGCTTTCATGGCGTTCATGGGGCCAGAAGCATCTGCACCTTTAGGAAAAGCCGCAAGCGCCAAACCAAAACCAGCTTCTTTTTTAGGAGCGTATTCAAACCCTGCGTACAACGCCTTGCCCTGCGGTACCAGATCATACAGGGCACCACGCTGGCTGGAGAGCACATCTGAGAGAATATCAGCCGTTGCAAAATCTGCTGAAGAACTGCCTGCCATGGGGAATGCAAGCGTGGCAAACCCAACAGGATAATCTGTAGAAAGTGTGAGTGTTTTAGCAGGCGGCGCTGCGGGGGCTATCTTACGGCGCTGCGGCAGATCCTTACGCGGGATATCGGCAAATGTATCCTGTACCAGTTGCAAGGTAGAAACAGGGTTAATATCCCCTACAATCACCAGCACGGCATTATTGGGGCCATACCATTTTTGGTAAAAATCTTTCAGATCCGCCGCCGTGGTTTTATCAAAGGAAGGCCGCGTGCCCAGTGCATCGTGTTCGTAAGGCGTGCCTGCAAACAAAATGCCCTGCAACTGTTCCAGATACCGATAGGCCGGGCTTGAAAGATCACGCGCAACTTCCTGCTCAATCGCGCCACGTTCTTTTTCCCAATCCGCTTCAGACAGGGTTAAGCCATTCATGCGCAGGGCTTCAATTTTGAGCAGAACAGGTAAATCCTGTGCCTGCGCTGTATAGAAATACTGCGTTACATCTTCGGTTGTATCTGCATTGTAACTGCCGCCCAAACGCGTGCCGATAGCTGCAAGCTGGTCTTTATCCAGCCCTTTGCTGCCACGGAACATCATATGTTCCAACGCATGCGCCGTGCCCGGAAACCCATCTGGCACTTCTGCCGAGCCAACAAGATAATTAATTTCTGTGGTTACAACCGGGGCCAGCCGGTTAGGCACAATAACCACCTTGAGGCCATTAGGAAGCGTTGCGCGCACAACCTGCGCACTGCTTAGGCTAGGAGGCACAAGAGCGGACGGCATACCCGGTGCGGCATCCTGAGCATGAGCCAATGTGGGAGAAAGGGCAGTTCCCCCCAACAGGGCCAGCGTTATAGCCAGCAGTGAAAAACGTGTGCGGGCAGCAGACGGCTTGCGAAAAATCATTCAGGCTTCCTGTTCATGCAGAAACAGATCAAAAAAGAAAAGTTACTGCCCCAACTGAGGCAAAGGCAACTTTTTAACCAGTGCAGAAAGTTTATGCCGCCGCAGTTCAGACCGGGCGCGTGCATCTTCTGTCATGTAATTTAATTGGATGGTATAGCGCTGCCCCACAAACTGCTTATGCCCATGCCATGTTGTTGGGCCGTTGGGGAAAATCAGCAAAGTGCCATCTACAGGCGGCACTTCCTTGGCGTAATCCTCTATATCATGCGGGCCACGCAAAAGGCGCAAACAGCCTTCCTGCCGTTCCCATGCCTCCCCCGCCCCTGATGGATTAAGATACAGCAAAATGGTTACACGCTTGGCCAATGAATCCGTATGGATACGGCCATCTTTTTCTCGCGTGCGCCCACGAATGGTCAGCATGGAAGGTGCATGATCGAGATTGAGGTGAAATTTTTCCGCCACGATTGTCTTTAACCGTGGGCCTTCCAGTTCTTCCACCAAATGTTCCATAAGGGGAGAAAGCTGCAAGGACTCTGGTGGAAAAGACCCCCCAGACACAATATGCGGCCGATGCGCAAACAAACGCCCCAGATCTTCTGAACGGATAAAATGCGGCACCACCACATGCGGGAAAGGATCAGGGGCAACAGAAGCCTGTTCCAGTGCTGTATAATCCGGCTGGATAAAAGTATCTGACGTTGTCATGCCGTAATGTCCGCACAAATAAGGGTTTGCTATGCGGACGGTAGAAGGGTTAAGCGGCAGAAACAAGGCCTGCCGCAATATGGGTGTTATTTCCGCTTTTTCCGCCTGGCTGCCGGATCATATCCACCCCCGCCCGGCCCTAGTGGCCGTGGCACCTTATCTTTTTTAGGTTTGCGGCCACTTGTCTGAGCTTTTCCTGCTGTTGAAGCCGCTACCGGAGGCGGTTCCAGCCCAAGCTGCAAGGCTTCCAGCCGCTGAATTTCATCTCGCAACCGTGCCGCAGTTTCAAACTCCAACTCTGCTGCGGCAGAACGCATACGCTTTTCCAACCCGGCAATAGCGGCTCCCAGATCCTGCCCCACAAACTCTGCCACGCCCGTATCTTCATCCGGCGCAATGGTGACGTAATCCTGTTCGAACACAGAAGACACAATATCACTAATATGCTTGCGCACACTTTGTGGCGTAATGCCGTGTTCTGTATTCCACGCTATCTGTTTTTCGCGCCTGCGGGCTGTTTCCTCTACTGCGTATGTCAGGGAATCCGTCATTTTATCTGCATACAGCAGAACCCGGCCCTCTACATTTCGGGCCGCACGGCCAATAGTCTGGATAAGAGATGTGCGGGAACGCAAGAACCCTTCCTTATCTGCATCCAGAATGGCTACCAGCGCACACTCTGGAATATCCAAACCTTCTCGCAGCAAGTTAATACCGATGAGAACATCAAATGCCCCCATGCGCAGGTCTCGGATAATTTCTATCCGTTCCAGTGTATCTACATCGGAATGCAGATACCTTACCCGAATACCGGCTTCATTCATGTAATCGGTTAAGTCTTCCGCCATGCGTTTAGTAAGCGTTGTCACCAACACACGGCCACCTTTGGCAATGGTAGTCCGACATTCTGCCAACAGATCATCCACCTGATGTTCTACAGGCCGAATAATTGTAATGGGGTCCACCAACCCGGTGGGGCGAATAACCTGTTCAGCAAACACGCCACCTGTGCGTTCCATTTCCCACGGGCCAGGTGTGGCACTTACAAAAAGGCTTTGTGGGCGAAACTTGTCCCACTCCGCAAAATTCAAAGGCCGGTTATCCAAGCAGGAAGGAAGCCGAAAACCAAACTCTGCCAGCACGGATTTGCGCGCATGGTCTCCGCGTTCCATGCCGCCAATCTGCGGCACTGTTACGTGGCTTTCATCTACAATCAGCAGTGCATCTTCTGGCAGATATTCAAACAGGGTTGGTGGTGGATCACCCGGTTTGCGTCCAGAAAGATAGCGGGAGTAATTTTCGATCCCTTTACACACCCCTGTTGTTTCCAGCATTTCCAGATCAAAGGTGGTGCGTTGGTCCAGCCGTTCTGCTTCCAGCAACTTGCCGGCCTTTGTAAACACATCAAGCTGTTCACGCAGTTCCTGCTTGATACCCTTAATGGCCTGATTCAACGTTGGACGCGGTGTGACGTAGTGGCTGTTTGCGTAAATTGTAATTTCCTGCAGATCAGCCGTTTTTTCGCCCGTTAGCGGGTCAAATTCTATCAGCCCGTCAACTTCATCGCCAAACAGAGAAACACGCCAGGCCCTGTCCTCATTCTGCACGGGAAAAATGTCAATTGTTTCACCACGCACCCGGAATGTGCCACGTGCAAACGCAGCATCATTCCGACGGTACTGTAATTCAACAAGGCTTTTTATAAGCTTATCCCGGTCTATCTCTCCGCCCAGCTCCAGCTTCACCACCATGCGGGAATAGGTTTCTACAGACCCAATACCGTAAATGCAGGAAACAGAAGCCACGATAATTACATCGTTCCGCTCCAGCAGCGCCTGCGTGGCCGCATGGCGCATACGGTCAATCTGTTCGTTTATCTGGCTGTCTTTTTCAATATACGTATCAGAACGTGGCACATAGGCTTCTGGCTGATAGTAATCGTAATAACTTACAAAGTATTCTACAGCATTATTAGGGAAAAACTGCTTCATTTCTCCATAAAGCTGGGCGGCTAATGTTTTGTTGGGCGCAAGAATAAGTGTGGGTTTTTGCGTGGCCTCAATAATCTTGGCCATGGAAAAGGTTTTGCCCGAACCCGTAACCCCAAGCAGAACCTGATCGCGCTCTCCGGCTTCTACTCCGGCTACAAGTTCACGAATAGCCTGCGGCTGATCCCCTGCCGGTTCGTATTCTGACACCACTTCCATACGCTTGAGGCGTGGACGGGGAGCCTGCTTTTCCGGCTCGAACAGAACGGGGGGAAGACTGGCTGCACGCTCGCTTAATGAAGGGCGCTTTTTGCCACGTGCCGCAGAGGAAGAAGTTTTGGAAGCCATTGCTCAAACATGGGCTGCCGCAACCCCTTGCGCAAGATATGAAAACACACAGGCCGTTACAAAACAGCCCTAACGCACCACATGAAACAGAATGCGGGAAAGCGGGGTATGAGAAAGCACAATCACCACCAGCCCCAGCCCGATGCCAACACGCCCGCCGATATAGGTACACGCCTGAGAAAGCTCATCCCGGCTGGCCATATCCATAAACGGATCAAGCCCTTTATAATCAGCCAGTGCGCGCATGCTCCGATAGCGAGAGAGTGCATCTGCCCCTAACCCGGCACGGCTAAACTGCTGGGCACTGTAGTTATCCAGATCTTCCTTACGAAACTGAATGGCCCCTGCGCCCTGAGAAACAGATTTGGGCCCACCCCCAAGCATTTCCAAAAATCTGAGCCTTCGGGCAGGAATACCCAAATATTCCGCAGCCTCTGCCCGCCCCAATACCTGCTGAAGCGGAAACATACAGACTGTCGCCTGCTCAGGCTCAGCCTGATAAGGAGGGTGCGGCTCTTTCATAACTTAACAGAGTGCGAAAAAAGCCACATCTGAGTCAATGCGTATGGGCCACCGCCAGCCTTGCGAGTAGAACAGGGCTGGATAAGCCAGCCCTGTTCCTGTTCCGCCAGATTAAGCCCGCAAAGGCGGCGCCATAAACTCCGGACCTACCGGGTCTTTAATATCCTTGGCCAGAATTGCATCAATAGCCTGCATATCTTCTGCATCCAGATTCCAGCCAAAAGCATCATCCACACCTGCAATCTGCTCTGGCTTACGTGCACCCCACAGCGCAATAGTTGGGCCGCGATCCAACACCCAGCGAATAGCCAGTGCCAGCATGCTTTTGCCATGCTTATTGGCAATGGCTTTAAGGTCTTCCACGGCCTGCAAATACTGGCCAAAACGCGGCTGCTGGAACTTGGGATCTGTTTTACGCAGATCATCCCCTTCAAACTTCCGGTCTGCCGTCATGCGGCCCGAAAGCAAACCACGGCACAGAGGGCCATAAGCCAGCACCACCAGATTGTTTTTTTCTGCATATGGCAGCACATCGCGCTCTATTTCGCGCTCAAACAGGTTGTATGGCGGCTGCACAGCAGAAACAGGTGCAAACTTCCGGAATTCATCCATCTGCGCGGGTGAGAAATTGCTCAGCCCCAAGGCTTTAACCTTGCCACTTTTCACCAGATTTTCCAAAGCACGGGCTGTTTCTTCAAACGGTGTGCATGTATCTGGCCAATGAACCTGATACAGATCAATATAATCTGTGCGCAGGCGGCTTAAAGATTTTTCAACTTCCTCTTCAATCCGTGCGGGCCGACTATCCCGGAAAACCTTTCCATCCTGCCAGTTCAGCCCCACCTTGGTAGCCAGAATAACGCGGCCACGCCGACCTTCCAAAGCCTTACCAATAACTTCTTCAGAATGCCCAAATCCATAGACTGGTGCTGTATCAATCATGTTGATACCAAGCTCCAGAGCTTCATCTATCGTCCTGCTGGCGTTTGCATCATCTGCGCCACCCCACATGGAACCACCAATGGCCCACGTGCCAAGCGCAATGCGGGAGGCTGGTTTGGCTATACCCGGAATGGCAATTGTATCTGCCGACATAAGATGTGCTCCTTGATAGCTAATTTATATTTTCCGCGCACAACATTCCGCACGGTTATGGCTGTATTTAACACGCATTTTCTGCATTTGGGCAAAGAGAAAAAACAGCCCAACCCCTTTTACGCAGATAAGGGTTGACCAGCATTCATGACCTTCTACACTTCCCGATCATGAAAACATCATGCCATTCCTGCCTTCCGCGTTCCGGTGTTCTTGCTATTGTGCGAAGGCAGAATAATTTTCTGCTTGTCCGCCGCGCTAAAGCACCAGATGCCGGATTATGGGGTTTTCCCGGCGGGCGGATTGAACCGGGGGAAACTATTTTTTATGCCGCAGAACGCGAGCTTTTAGAAGAAACATCCTTATCAGCAAAAGCAACTTCTGTAATAGATGCATTTGATAGCTTGCATTATGATGCCCATGGAAAGCTGGAGTTCCACTACATCATTCTTGCCGTAAGGTGTGAGGAACAAGAACACCCCCATAACCCCGTACAAGCTGGTGATGATGCCTTGGAGGCCCGTTGGTTTTCCTACCAGGAAATCAGCACACTAGGGGAGCGTGCCAGCGCACGGCTGCACAGTCTGGCACGTCAGATTTTGAAAATGGAAGATCCCACTTACCTCACCTGACGTGCGAGGATTATTTTAGGAAATTTCTAAAATATCCTTTATCTTTTTTACATAATTCTCTTGCGTGTTTTCTGTAGAAATCCGCTTGAGTTCATGCGCATGCACGTTGTCCCACAACTGCTTGTCTTCATACAGCCGGACAATAGCATCCGCAAAACCCTGTGCGTCCGATATACTGGCGCACAGCATATCTTCACCAGGCACCCATCCAACCTGTTCACACAAAATATCCGTTGCAACAACGGGAATACCATGTGCTGCGGCTTCGTGCAGTTTGTAGGGAATACCCGCCGCATACCGAGTTGGCGCCACAAATACCCGATGGCTATTATAAACAGGCGTTACATCCTCTACCCGCCCCGTTACCACAATACGCGGGTTGTTTATGAGTGATGTAAGATCAACACGCGGGTTTACGTAACCACAGACAGTAAACTTAACGTCTTCTGGCAAACGATCATCCAGTAATGGCAACACTTCTTTGCTAAACCACGCCAAGGAATCTACATTTGGTGAATCCTGATCATGCATGGCCCCCAGAAAAAGGATATCGCGGCGCTCTTCCCATCCGGGAGACCACGTTAAAGCGTTTTGCAAATGACCTAGAACATGAACATTTGAAAAACCGTGAGCATTAAGTATTTTGGAATCCTTACTGTTCACTGCAATAATTTTTTCAGACATGAACAAATGCCTGAATTCATGCTTCAAAAGCTCATCCACTGTTTTTTCTGGCGTTTGCCCGCGCAATTCCATTTTACGATATTCACGCGGCGCGGATACAGCCTCGGTATCCGTAATCACCATTGCACCCGTTAGGGCATCAGCACAATCCATAAGCACGGGGGCCAGACGGTCTGCATTATGCGTGCGCGCAATCCAGATGGCATCATAATACCCAGCGCGGGATTTAATAAAATCTTCCAGTTCTGGTAATTCTCGATCCCAAATCACCTCTGCCCGATCCGGAAAAGCCATGCAGATATCTTCCTGAGATTCTGTGGGTCTAAATACCGGGTACACCGTTACTTGGCATCCAGCAGCAATCATGCTGCGCACAATATCGTTTGAGCGCGTAAAGCCTGATCCCAAAAACCGATAGGGCAACCTGTCTTCAATAAATAAAACGCGCTTCTGATCCTGCTTGCTGAAACGTGCTGTTGTCAGCATTCTGGGGTTGTTCAGGCTTTTCTGGCGCAAATATGCCGTATGCTTACGGCGGAACACATCCTGATTACGCGCTATCATGGATGCGCCACTCATGAAACTGGATGTGCCATACTCGTAATGTATCACAACCACAGAGGGGTCATACACCACATCAAACCCGGCTTCATGAATACGCAAGCACAGATCTGTTTCTTCAAAATACGCAGGGGCATAATCTACATCAAAGCCCCCCAACTGGCGCAGCAGGGGCGTGCGTATCATCAGGAATGCACCGGCGCAATAATCTACAGATCTTACAAAATTAGCTTCTGGAACATCAGGGCGCTGATCACGCAGATAGCCGCACACCGATCCATCGCGCCAGACAATACTACCCGCTTCCTGCAACAAGCCATTGGTGCGTACAAGCTTGCCACCAACTGCCCCTATTTTTATTTCATGCCGTAACCGAGCCAAGGCATTGCCAATGGCTTCTGGCATCAGCTCTGTATCGTTGTTCAGATAAAGTGTGAATGGACCACGCACTTTTTCCAATGCCGCATTGCAGCCCAGCAAAAATCCAACATTACCGGGAAAACGCACAACATCCAGACCGCGCACATAACGTTCAATATGGCGCACACCATCTGTAGAGCCGGAATCCACCACAATAACCTGCATTTGGCCATTATAATTAGCACGTAGCGAGGCCAACGCGCTCATGGTCATGGCGAACAGATTATGTGCTACAATAATAACGCTTAAATCTGGGGCATCGTATGTAAAATCCAGAGTCTGATTCAAAAGAACAGGCAACCGAATGCGGCACATTTCATGATAGAGCTTTTTGGAAAGGGCCTCACTTTCCTTCAGCCCTTCCATATCATCTTCTAACCTGCCGCCGTGGGCAATATAATGTGCGAACGCATCTGGAAAATCACCACGCGTAACTTCCTTTTGCACAACGGCATTACGGTAGTAGGATTCAAGATCAATATTGGCGCTTGGTTTGCGGAGTTCATGCACACCGTAGCGCAGAAAATGTTCATAAAAATTACGGAAGTTTCCGCTTTCAACCGCACCGCTTACATCATGATTCACGCTGCCGTAAAACTCTTCAGAGAAATAGGCATTCGGGTTGTAATCTGTTGGGGTGGAATTAGACAGATAATGGTGCAAGGCAGAGAGCCAGCGCCCTGAAGCCAGTTCCTTCCGGACATGCGGATAGGTTTCCAGATACCATTCAGGATCAAAATACCAAGACAGACGCTGACCATACCCCTGCTCGGGCTTCAGGTTACGCACGCATTGTGCAAATGCACCCAAACCTTCAATGCGTGCATGGCCACTTTTAAGATATGCTGTTGCGTTAAAAAACCATGATCCCGTTAAAAACTGTTCGTCACCCACATTCAGGTAATGATCATAGAGATTCCGAAACCCTGCTTCTTCCAACATTGCAAGCTGA
Organism: Acetobacter sp. AAB5; assembly: GCF_050106715.1. Taxonomy (NCBI): domain Bacteria; kingdom Pseudomonadati; phylum Pseudomonadota; class Alphaproteobacteria; order Acetobacterales; family Acetobacteraceae; genus Acetobacter; species Acetobacter sp. AAB5. The sequence continues at coordinate 195,414 of NZ_JBNIEW010000003.1, read as the reverse complement.
AGAGTTGGGTGCTGCTTGAAATAAAATTCACGATCAAAAAGCCAATGAGGATTGTGGGAAGAAAAGCCTGTTTGGCAATAATGATCAAACCCTGATTTCCATTCACCTTTCCCCACAGCATCAGCAACTGCAGGATAACGCCGCAGATACCAATCCTCATCAAAATACGGGTTGGGTGAGTGACGTAATGCTGGCCCTTTTTCCCTATAAAATTCCTCTAATACTTCTGCACCTTCAAGGCCTAGAAATTTCAGAACATCTCCATATTTTGCTGCGTACCATGTTGCGTCAAATACGCTCCAATCGATTGTTTTAATATTGCCACTTAAAGACATAGAGATATCCTGACATTGCATTCAGGCACACAGTATAAGATTTATACGCGGTGCTTCAACCGCTACAATACGGCAACGAAGTTATCACGCCTTCAACAATAAAAACCTAACACTCAAAATATGATATTTAATGGAAAATACGGCGCGTCACACGTTCCAGCTTTTTACGCCAAACCACAAACACCCATAACACAATAACTGCGTACAGGCCGCCCATTGCCGCCATGGAAACAGGAACACCCGGCACCAGATACGTAGCTGCATCACAGGGTTTGGAAGGCAGCAGTGGCATAGAAGCCAGCCGCTCCGCCATAGTGTGCCCATATATATGGGGCGCGTGGCATGCAGGCAGCGGGCTTGGCCACCATTGCCACTCCACCCCTACATGGCAAATAGAAAGGCCGATATCCGCCACCATAAAAGGCACCGTCAACCACAAAAGCTGTCGTGCTACCTTATCGGGCAACACAGCAGCCACAATGGCTGTGCCAAGCAGCAAACGCCACGGCCAGCGTTCCCACAGGCACAGTTCGCACGGCATAATTTGCAAAACATGTTGGGTGTACCACACCACCCCCAGCGCCAATAACGCCGCAACTGCCAAAAATAGCGCCAGCGGCCGAGATGCGTGGCTCCCCCTCATTCAGACCGCACCTCTGCCAATGCCGTAATAAAGGAACGTGCCCAACTGCCAGCCGTAACGCGCCAGACATCTGGCTTCAGCCGCTTCCACCGCAGTTGTCTTTCAGAAAGAGACATGCTGAGTGATTTATGCAAGGCATCCGCCACTTCATCTGCATCATGCGGGTTCACCAAAAGCGCATCTTCCATTTCTGGCGCAGCACCAGCAAAACGGGAAAGAATAAGCACGCCGGGATCTTTCGCATCCTGAGCTGCCACATATTCCTTGGCAACCAGATTCATACCATCCCGCAAAGGTGTCACCAACGCTGCATGAGAAAGGCGGAAAAATGGAGCCAACAGTTCACGCGGGACAGGGTGCGTAAGGTAACGGATAGGAACCCAGTCAAAATCTCCATACGTGCCGTTAATATGGCCAACCACACCATCCAGCTCTTCGCGCAGTACCTTGTATTCTGGCACACTGCCGCGAGAAACCGGGGTGATCTGAAGATAAATAACCTTACCGCGGTATTCCGGATATTTGCGCAAGAACACTTCATACGCCCGAAAACGCTCCGGTAGCCCCTTGGAATAATCCATACGGTCCACACCGATAATCAGCGGCAAGCCCCGCAGGCTTTTTTCAAGCTTCTGCACTTCCGGGCTATCTAAACCGGAGGAAGCCTGCTGCTGAAAACTTTCTGGATCTATCCCAATCGGGAACACACGGGCCTGCGCTGGCACCCCAACAACAGAAAAACCTTCGTTAACATTGCGCGCGTCATCTTCCGTCTGCACACCCATCACATCATAGGCGCGCAAAGATCGCATCAGCTTTTCGGCACCAGGCAAGGCCCGCATCAGGCTCCATGGTGGAAATGGAATGTGCAGGAAAAACCCGATACGGCACTTTATACCCTGTTCCCGCAGCGCAAGCCCAAGCGGGAACAGATGGTAATCATGCACCCATATCAAATCATCAGATTTCAAAAGGGGGGCAAGCTTCTGCGCGAACATGGTGTTCACGGCATGATATGTGTGCCGATCCTGCCGGCTATAGCTCATCAGCCCTGCGCGGTAATGGCAAAGCGGCCACAGGATTCCGTTGGAATAACCTTCGTAAAATCCATTATATTCTGATTTGGTCAGATCTACAGTGGCGTAAGTCACGTTATCTACCGTGTCTATGCTTACGCGCCGATCCTCCCCTTCATCATCTGGAATTTGTTGCCCAGACCATCCAAACCACAGGCACTCCTGCCCTTGTACAGCATCACGCAGAGCAACAGCCAAGCCACCGGCAGGTTGGGCACGCTCACGCACAGCCGGAACGCGATTGGAAACAATAACAAGACGCCCCATCCCTTACCGGCTCCCGCCTGTAAGAGAGGCCAACCAAGCCCGGAAAATAGAAGGGGTTGGAAAATCAGATGGAATACGCAGCCCAACGCCCCCCATTCTGCTTACAGCAGCTATGGCGTCTTCATCCGTTACATCATCCCCTACAAACACAGGCTTTCTGCCCGTAAAGGGAGGACTTTCCATTAACAGAGAGACGGCATAGCCCTTATCAATTCCGGCTGGGCGAATTTCCCACGCCATTTTTGCCGGCAAAAGCAAGAATGTGCCTTTAGAGTGCTTAACCCATTCACTAGCTGCCTGGCGCAACGTTTCTGCTGCTTCCGGTGCGGCACGGTAATGCAGAACAAAACCGCCTTCTTTGTGCTCTAACCGCGTGCCGGGCAATGTTGCCAGCAAATCCCGCGCTTGAGCCAGCCATTCAGGCGGCAGGGTAGGCAATGCTGCACGTTCAATTGGGCCACCAGGCCGATGCCGAATAGCTACCCCGTGTTCACCTGCAACGGCAAAAGGCACATCACCCAGAAAATGATCTATCTGATCAATGGGGCGGCCAGAAACAACGGCCAAGGCATCTCCGCATGCTTCACGCAGGCGGCGCAGGCTATCAAGAAGCCCATTTGGCACCACAACAGATTCTGGCGTGGGAGCAATATCAACCAGAGTACCATCAAAATCGAGCAGAAAGGCAGTTTCGTTTAACGGGGGTAGATGAAAACGGAAATCCTGCGCACCGAGAGAACCTAGCACGTTTGCACCTCAATCCTTGTTGTGATGTCCAGCTATAATGACAAGAGTGCCAGGCACTTGCAGCTAGACCATTGTATTTTGACACGTTGCCGAACACCCCCTGCTTCGACAACCACCGATCTTACAGACCTGCCGCGCGGAACCGGCACAAAAACGAAACGGTTCCTTACCTAACGTTAGTAAACGCCGCCGGTTTCTTGCTTGTCTGGTATGGCATCGGGAATATCCGGGCTGCCCGCATGGCCGGAAGATGCCCCATCCCCCGCAGGCGCTGGCGCCGTATCCGAGCCAGATGCAGGGGGCACAACAGGGGCTACAGGTTTGGGCAGTGGGGGCAACATAGGCTCTGTATCCGCACCCTCGCACCGCACCATCCGCACATCGTAAACCGGACTTTCAAACACACCTAATGCAGGCTCCGCTGCCAGCATCCAGCCCTGAAAGGCGGCCCCGTTAGGGTGTTTATCCTGCACGGCCAGCCATGCCGCGGCATCGGGCGAAAGCGTTGGGGGGCGCTGCAAACAGCGTGAAGGCGTAATGTCCAGACTTTTATAATGTGCTGTTGTGCCTACCGGAACCGAAAGCACCTCTACATGGGCATCCAGCCTGTCCAGAACACGCACAACAGCCGTATTTTTACCTTGCCACGTATCTGGCGCATAAACTGCCGGAGGCGCTAAAGCAGAGCCCGCAGCCTGCGCCAAAACAGGCGCTCCGGCCAAAATAACCCCACAAGCCACGGCTTTATATGTTGCGCGCTTCATGCGGCTTGCCCTCCGTTTTTAGGGGAGGCGAGGCTCTCAACCATATCCTTCAAACGCGCCCGCATAAATTGTTCACTCACCCCCATCAGCATGGCATCCTCAAACGCATCGCGCATAATATCCTGCACTTCCTGCCAGTTTTCTTCCAAAACACGCAGCTTTTCATGGCAGGTTATGGGGTTTCCATCATCCTGCGGCCAGAAGCGTGGCTTTTCCATGCTGTTGTTTCCCGGCTTCACTCTAAAATTAACGGATTTTTATGTCTGTTTCAGGGCAGATCATTCCCGCCCGTGCCACCACCATTGGTAGGTGCTGCTTTGTTGGCACGTGTGAGCGTATCCGTAACCGAGAAAATAAACTTACTGAGCAACTGCTCCAGACTGATGGAGCCTTGTGTCTGCCCAACTGTTTCACCGGGTTTAAGGGTTTTGTCATCCCCGCCGGGGGAGAGGGCAATATACTTACCGCCCAGCAGGCTATCACTGGTAATAATAGCCGCTGTATCATCTGAAAGATGAATATCAGGCCGCACAGTAAATGTGACATGCGCCTTGAAGCTGTGCGGATCTACTGTTTCACTTACCACTTGCCCAACTGTTACGCCTGCCAACCGCACATCAGAGCCAATATCCAGCCCATCTATGTGCGTGAAATCGGCATTAAGCTGGTAGCCGGTTGTATCTGTCTTGCGGCCTTCGCCCACCACGGCGGCCACCAGCATACCGCCGATAGCCACCAGCACAACTGTGCCTGTAAGCAGTTCTGTCAGACTACGCCGAGATTTTTCTGCCATTGCTGAAGCCATAAGCCGCATCGCACTCCCTGTATTACCTGTTCGGTTTAGCAGGAAATGCGCAGCAGATCACGCATCAGGTGTCCATGCCTCGTAATCTCCTGTCGCGGGTGGGTGCTGGCCGGTGGAATACAGGCTGCCCGCTGGCCTGTAAGCTTGCGCCGTGCCTGTCATATTCGGCTGATGCGGAAGCTGCCAGGGCTTACGTTCTTCCGCCGGAATAGGAGCGTCCAGCGTATGGTGCAGCCACCCCCACCACTCTGGCGGCACGGCAGAGGCATCCTCCCCTTTCAGGTAGATCACCCAGCGTTCGGGCCGTTCCACCCCGCCACCCTGACGGGCCGGGCCTGTTGATTCGTAATAACTGCGGCCATCGGCATCCTTGCCAACCAGCCGCCCCTTCCGGCGCGTATGCAGCCATGTTCCAAAGTTTGCCATGTTGTGGATGATAGGACTCCACACACCAGCCGGTCCATGAAATATGCACGCGCTTCCGATCAACTGCGCTCGAGCAGCCGGTATTTGGACAGGAAACGCAACTTCACAAAAAGTTATCCCCCATATCCTCATTATGCAGAGTGTTAACCGCCTTTTGGCAGCACGATTCCGGGTTCCGACGCGATGGGCGGAAACGATAAACTGCCCACATGAACGCAACAGCCAGACGCCACTGGAATGGCGTGCTGATGAGCACGCTAGAGGCCGCAGCAGATCCGGACGCTCCCCTTCGCTCCGTTACGCTGCCCGCAGAATGGGATACAGATGCCGCAACGGCATTGGCCCAGCTTGTACCAGGAGATGAAGCGCTGGATCTGCCCAGCCTTGCCTCCCGCTGGATTGATGCGCTGGCACCAGATGATGCCACGGCCCGATCTTTGGTGTGGATGCTGCTTACGCGGCAGGCCGCGCCAACAGAAGCCGTATGGCATTGCCGTTTTGACCGCCCGCCCGGCTTTATTGTTAATCTGGCGGCTTTTGTTTCCCCCGGTGAAGGGTTTGCTGCGCGCACATTTGTTGCGGCCCTGCGGCTGATCTGCTCCGTATTGCGCCATGCCGCCAGCACACTGGCAAACCAGCGTAATGGTGAGCTACCGCTGCCAGATTTATTTGCACCGGAACAAGCAGAAGCAGCCCCCACCGCGCCAACAGATACACTGGCCCCTACCCCGCTAGCCGGTGATATTTTGCTGACCAATCTGGATGCCTGCCTTGCGGGCGTTGGGCTGGATTATGATAGTGAAGATGGCCGCGCCGCTGCATGCGCCATAGCTGCATTGGCCACCTTAACTGCCCATGCAGGCCGGGGGCCGGAATCCCTCCCACTGCCGCCAGTGCGCACTGTTCTGCCCGGATTGGGAGAAACCCTGCGCGCGGTTTGGAACGAAGCGGCCGTAGAAACAGAAACACCTTTGGCCCCGATTGAAACCGGCTTTTCTTCCTCCAACCCGATAGACGGGCTTTTGGGCGTAGAAGCTTGTGGGCTGGCGCCAGCTTTTTCCATGTTGCGGCCAGATGGCAAACTTTCCAGAAGCGCTTTGCTGCGGTTGGAAGCTCGCGGCTTTACGGTTGAAACAGCTTTGGCTGCCGCGCTGGCTGGTGAAACTGTTCTCCCCCAACCCGGCCCCAATGCACATTTGGCCATGTATCGGGCTCTCACTGGATTTGTGGACCGTATGCCCGCACGGCCAGAAGTGCAAAACCAGCCTACCCGCAACAAACTGGAGCGCGGTGTGCGCCGCACGCTGCCCCCACGGCACGGTGGCTTTACACAAAAAACCACTATTGGCGGCCATCGCCTGTTCCTACGCACTGGGGAATATGAGGATGGCACGCTGGGTGAACTGGCCCTTACCCCCACGCGGGAAAGCGGCATGGTGCGCGGGCTGATGGAAAGCTTGGGCGAAGCCGTGAGCATTGGCCTTCAATACGGTGCCCCGCTGGAAGCCTTTGTGGAAAACTTTGCCTATACCTGTTTTGGCCCGGCTGGCACCGTGGAGGGAGACCCCGTTGCCTCCTACGCCACATCTATGTTGGACTACGCCTTCCGTGCTTTGTCAGACACGTATTTAGGTGTTCGGCTGCCAGATGGCCCGCATCAGGATGCGCAATCTGACCCAGACCCGCTTCTGCCGCTAGATCTGCCAGAAGCAGATGATACGCCGCCCACTGGGCGCAAGCGCCGTAATCTGCGGCTTGTCTGCTAAAGGCATACGGTCCATTCTGCGGGGCAAGAGGCAATTTTCTGCTTCTTGCCCAGCTTTTTAACACAAGGAATACAGCGTGATGAGCACTCCTGAATCCCGTCTGGCTGAACTTGGTATCGAACTCCCCACCCCTGCCGCACCTGTTGCCAACTATGTCGCCTGCGTGCAGACAGGTTCTCTGCTGGTGGTTTCCGGCCAGCTTCCTCTTAAAGATGGCAAGCTGTTTGCTACTGGCAAGCTGGGTGATGCCGTTTCTGTTGAAACAGCGGTTGAAGCCGCGCGTTACAGCATGATCAATGTGATTGCACAGGTGCGTGCCGCAGTGGGTGACCTTTCCCGCGTGAAGCGCGTGGTACGGTTGGGTGGCTTTATTGCCTGCACACCAGAATTCACCTCGCACGCAGCCGCCATGAATGGCGCATCTGACTTGGCCGTTGCCGTATTTGGTGATGCCGGACGCCATGCACGCTCCACCGTTGGCGTGCCTTCTCTGCCGCTGGATGCGCCGGTTGAAGTAGAAGGGCTGTTCGAAATCGGCTAAGTTTGCAGGAAAGACACAGACATGCCTGACTGGTCCGTATCTCTGCACAACAGTATCCATGCCATTCCAGAAATGGAGTGGAATGCCTGTGCAGGGGTGGACAACCCTTTTGTCAGCCATGCCTTTCTTTCTGCATTGGAAGACAGCGGTTCCGTACGCCGTGAAACAGGCTGGCTGCCGCAGCATGTCAGCCTGCATGCGCCAGATGGACAACTGGCCGCCACATGCCCTGCCTATATCAAGGGCCATTCATGGGGCGAGTATGTGTTCGACCAAGGTTGGGCGCGCGCCTTTGAAGCCGCTGGGGGGCGCTATTACCCCAAACTGCAAATTGCCGTGCCCTTTACCCCAGCACCCGGCCCACGCCTTTTAACGCGGCCAGATGCACCGGCAGAAACCAAAGCAGTTATGGCAGATGCTTTGCGCCAGATCTGCCACGATACCGGCCTTTCCTCTGCCCATGTTACATTCTGCACCGAGCAGGAAAGCGATGATCTGGCTGAACGCGGATGGCTGCCCCGATTAGGCTTGCAGTATCACTGGCATAATAAAAACTACACCAGCTTTGATGATTTTCTGGAAACGCTTTCATCTCGCAAACGCAAAGCTATCCGGCGGGAGCGGCGTGATGCCAATGCCGCTGGCCTAAGCTTTCATACCCTGCGCGGATCAGACATTACACCTGAAGATTGGCAAGCTTTTTACACATTTTACCAAAATACAATTGATAAAAAGTGGGGCAACGCCTACCTGACGCCCGATTTTTTTCCGCTACTTTCTGAACGCTTACAAGACCGTGTTGTGCTGATGATAGCACGGCATGAGGGTACACCAGTCGCCGCAGCCCTAAACCTTTTGGGGGGCGATACATTGTATGGCCGCAACTGGGGGTGCGTTGGCAACTGGCCGTTTTTGCATTTTGAGCTGTGCTATTATCGCGCCATAGATTTTGCCATTGCCCACGGCCTCAAACGAGTAGAAGCCGGGGCGCAGGGTGAACATAAAATCCAGCGTGGCTATCTACCCGCCCTTACACATTCTGCCCATTGGCTGGAAAATCCCTCACTCCGCAACGGTGTTGGGGCTTTCCTTCAGGCAGAACGCCCGGCCATATTGGCGGAAGCCGAAGCCCTTAACGCGCTTTCTCCCTATCGGCAGGGTGAAACATGACCTGAAATTTCGTGCACATACCGGACATATACACCTGAAAACGTTGTCGTTTGGCGTTTTTTTGCGTATGCCCCGGCTTGAAACTCCACACGCTTCTGCATGACCAACTGGCAGCTCCATGACCAACGCATCTTCATCCTCCCTTCCCTCCGATCATCAGGCCTCCCTGATTGATGGCAAAGGCTTTGCCGCCAAAATGCGCCAGCATATCCGAGAGGATGTTCTGGCGTTTCACGAGAAACATGGCGTAACACCCGGTCTGGCGGTGATTCTTGTCGGGAATGATCCTGCCAGCGAAGTGTATGTACGCAACAAAGCCGTGCAAACCCACCATGCTGGCATGCGCTCCTTTATGCACATGCTGCCCGAAAATACATCGGAAGCTGAACTTCTGGCGCTGATAGACCGCCTGAACAAAGACCCCGAAATTCACGGCATTCTGGTGCAGCTTCCCCTGCCAAACGGGCTGGATGGACGCCGCGTCACCAATGCCATTCTGCCTGAAAAGGATGTGGATGGGTTGGGGGAAATCAACGCTGGCCGTCTGGCGGTGGGCCTGCCCTCCCTTATTCCCTGTACACCGCTGGGCTGCCTGTTCCTGCTGCGTGATCAGCTCGGGGATATGAAAGGCCAGCACGCCGTGGTTATCGGGGCTTCCAACCTGGTGGGCAAACCCATGGCCCTGTTGCTGCTGGCAGAAGGTTGCACGGTTTCCATTGCACATATCCACACGCGCGATACGGCGGCACTGGCGCGTGAAGCCGATATTCTGGTGGTGGCCACTGGCTGCCGTGAACTGGTGCGTGGGGATTGGATTAAACCCGGCGCTATCGTGATTGATGTTGGTATCACCCGTATTAAAACCGATGACGGCAAAACCCGCCTTGTAGGCGATGTCGCGTTTGATGAAGCAGTTAAAGTGGCTGGCCGCATTACCCCGGTGCCGGGTGGCGTTGGCCCCATGACAATTGCCTGCCTGCTGAAAAACACGCTCACCGCAGCCAAATTGCAGCTTGAGGGGAGTGCAGAATGAGCCTTTCTCGCCTTTCGGTTGAGCTAATTCCGCGTTCTGCTGAAGCTCTGGCGGCAGATGTGGCCACAGTTAAAACCACTTTTCCCGCAGCAGATACGCTGAATATTCCTGACCTAATGCGCTTTCCCCTCCGCAGTTGGGATGCCGCAGCACTTGTGCGCCCACAGTTTGGAAACGTTATTCCGCATATCCGGGCCATAGATATTGCGCCGGATGCGCCTCTGCCCGGAGCAGATCAACCAGGGTTGGAAGAAATTCTGGTTGTGCATGGTGACCCACCGGCAGATCTCAGCCACCGCACATACCCCAACAGCACGGAAAGCATTATCCGCCGCTACCGGCGTGAAGCTCCGCACCTCAAAGTCTATGCAGCGTTTGACCCATACCGCCGTGCCCCGTGGAAAGAGCTGGAAGATGTGGCCCGTAAAAAAGAAGCCGGAGCTATTGGTTTTTTCACGCAGCCCGTATTTGACCTGAAGCTGTTTGAGCTGTGCCGGGAATGGATGCAGGGCGAATGCGTATTTTGGGGCCTTTCCCCTGTTATCGGCCCCAAATCACGCTCTTACTGGGAAACAACAAACCACATTGTTTTCCCGCGTGATTTTTCCCCCACGCTGGAAGCCAACATCCTGTTTGCACAAACGGTACTTAAAGAACTAGCGCAGGAAAAAGGCAAAGCCTACCTTATGCCCGTGCGCATCAAGCTGGAACAGTATCTTCCTGCTCTGCTGGATGCCGTGGCATAAAAGCCGTGCAATTTTCCTGTATTATTCCCACCTATCCGATCGTTTTATAGGATCAGCCCATGCCATTCTATCTTCTCTCCTGGCATGGTGCACTGGTGGGGTATACGGGCTTGCGTCTGCATCCTGTTTCCTTTGCGCAATCCTTTATGCGTGGCACAACTCCAGCCACATTGGATGAGCAATCTGCGGCGTTAAATCCTGGTGGGGCATTTACCAAAGCAGAAGCTGTAGAAAATTTTGCAGGCCGCCCGCTTATGTCTATCCGGGCAGGCAAAGGCTATCTTTCTAGCCGAGACCAGAATGTGTTCGATGTTGTGCCGCTTTGCGCTACATGGGAGCACTTTCTGCTTTTGCCGCCAGAGCTGCTTTCCGTCCTGCGCGATCTTACGGAACAGGAATGGTATAATGGCACACGCTTTGTTGGACGTGCCACCTGTGCAGAGCATCATTTGCAACTGGATGGGCGCAAATGGCCCGCAGAGCAACTACAGGCCGAACGCACAAAAGACACCATAACACTCTGGAGCGATACCGCCCCAGAGAAGGTGACATTTACTATCTGCCCCTCCCACGCTCTATCTGGGTTAATGGAAGATGCCCTGCATCTTTTACAAACAAACACTCTGCGCCCCGCCACAACACCGTGGGCCACATTGGATGATCTGCGCGAACAGATTTTACGCTTAAGCGTTACTCCGCGTGATACGGCCACATGCGTACAATTGGCGCGTTTGTGCGCTCTTTTTGGGCAATGGGAACTGGCAGACGGGTTTTTAACCATTGCGCGCCAGCATGATGCACGGCCCGAACTGCAATGGATGGCCGCCATTCTGGCCTTACGCACCAAAAACTACGATACTGCTGCCACGTTAATGGAGCAATCTCTTGCCACGCGTTATCCTGATCGCGACATAGGCACGCTACTCGCCCCATTAGTGGCACGGCAACAGGCCGGAGAATGCGCTCTTTTGCTGGTGCCTAGTGCTTTAAGCAATATAGGTCTGCCAGCTTTTGAAACACCATTTGAGGCGCTTTTGGTGCCTATGCGCCTTTCATCCAACAATGGCCCAGATATCCGGCGCATCTATAGCTCCCTGTTTGAAAAAGCGTTCCAGAAACTGGATACAGAAAGCCGTTTGCGCCTTTTAACGGCGGAAGCCCGGTTAAATGGTCTGAGTTGGTGGGAAGAACTGGGCATGGGCCATACAAGCTGGTTGGCTGGCCTACAGGCAGAAGCAGATACGCATTACGCCATTGCCCGCAAACTGGCCTTGCAGGATAACATGGCCCCGGCTCTGTATGATCAAGGGGTGTTTTCATGGTTAAGCACGCAGGAATGCGGGCGCTTGGCCAGCCGCGCCATACCGGATGTAACGGGCGTAGCAAACTGGCAATGGCACTTTAGTATGCCAGAAGAACGGCCTTCTACCTGCTTAGCCTTTGCCTGCACAGCGCAACATTTTGATCTGGTTCCGGGGCTTGTACTTTCCCTTATCCATGCCTGCCGAGAAGACCGCTCCGCTGGCAAAATCCAGATCTGCCTTGGTGTTGCAAACCCAACTGTGGATCAGCTTACCTTTCTGTCCACTCTTTCAGAATGGTTGGAAAAACATTCCACAACATTGCGCCTCAGCTTTGGACACGGAGAAACAAAATCAGATGCCGCCGCGCTGGAACCCGCATTACGGTATCTGATCCTGCCTGATATTGCCGCCCAGTTTAGGGTGCCCGTTTTGATAGGAGATTGCGCAGGCTATTTCCCTGCCAATTTTGTCAGCCTGCTGCGAGATATGAAAGCCCATGCAACATATGGCTTTGATCTGACTCAGTTTGATGACAACGGCCAGCAGCAATATGGCGCACCGTGGAGCATGAATACGGCTTTGGCCTATTTTGGTGAAGCCGAGCTTGTGCCCGCTATTGCCGCCTTTATGAGCGATTACTTGAATACAGTATGCTCACCAAGCAACCCGTATCATACAGACATGGACCGCTGCGTATTAGCTCAGGTCTTTCGCCGCTTTGTGGCTTCTCGCTGGGCGCAACTTTCCATCCGGTTCTTAAATGATGGCCCACCCCTTCTGGTTATGCCGCAGCATGAACAAACAGGGCTTGTAACGCCGGATGATGTTTTAAACGATCTTAAAGCCTATGCACGCTAGGCAATTTCAACCATTGCCATGCTCTTTCCCTGAACCTTTTATAAAAGGTTCAGGGAAGAAACGCTTAGTCGCGGGAGCCACCGCTACCATATAAAGCCGTCAGGCTGGCAGAAGCCAACTTGTGGTGGTTCACCATAAAACCAACCAATGCCGGGCTGGAATCTGCCTGCACATCCAGCGTAGGAACGTCCAACGCATAAACCGTAAAAACATAACGGTGCACGCGCCCTGGTGGCGGAGCAGCGCCACCATAACCGGGCACGCCAAAATCTGTACGCACCTGTAAGGCGCCTTTGGGCAGCTTATCTCCGGCAGAACCTGCGCCTGTTGGCAGTTCTGTAATAGTAGCGGGAATATTCACCACTACCCAGTGCCACCAGCCCGAACCGGTTGGGGCATCTGGGTCATACACTGTTACCACAAAGCTTTTGGTGCCTGCTGGGGCATCTTTCCATTCCAGCGCGGGGGAAAGATTCTGCCCGTGCTGCCCCATACCATTATAAACCTGCGCCTGTGGCAGCGTATCACCATTTACAAAGGCAGGGCTTGTAAGAACAAATGCCATAAAAGCGGCTCCCGTGCTGTTACCAGTTACGGCTGATCAACCAGAATTCTTCGGATGTTAGCGTAACGCCTGCTTTGGATTCTGCTGCTGCTTTGGCCAGAGCTTCAATCCGTTCAATCATAATAACCTTACGCTGGTGCGCTTCTGTGGTTTCATCGCTGGTTTTCAGCACACCCAAAGAAACTTCAGCGGCCTTGGCAACACGTGCGGCATCCAAAAGAGCGTAAGACATAAATTGTCATCCTTTAAATATCTGTTCACCGGAATACCCTCCGGCATTACTGAAAAAGGAATCTGGCCCCTAAGCTTCCTCTCTTCAACCCCCACAAGCTGCATGCCACCTGCAGAACTGCACCTTTGCCTCTGGTCTTGGCCCAGCCTATTGCGTAAACGGTGCCATCATGAGCAGTGACCGCACCGAAGATTTTGATTTTCACCTTCCAGAAAGCCTGATCGCGCAGGAACCCGCCCGCCCGCGAGAAGCCGCGCGCCTTCTGGATGCCACGCAGCCTGACATATTTGCTGACCGGCATATCCGTGATCTGCCCTCGCTTTTGAAGCGGGGAGATTTGCTGGTTGCAAACAATACGGCCGTTATTCGTGCCCAGTTGCATGGCCTGCGCGGAGAAGCCAAAATTGGTATTACGCTGGACCAGATTCAGCCAGATGGCAGTTGGCATGTGTTGGTGCGCAATGCCCGCAGGCTCAAGGTTGGCGATACTATTGCATTCCCCGGTGTGCAGGACATAGCACGCGTGTTGGCGTTAGAGCCCGGCGGAGGTGCGGTGCTCCGCTTCAGTGCGGAAGGGGATGCTTTTGATGCATTCCTGCAAAAAGCCGGTGCATTGGCACTGCCGCCCTATATTCATCGCCCCGAAGGGCCAACTGCGCAGGACACCAGCGATTACGCCACCATTTTTGAGCGTAACAAAGGTGCTGTGGCCGCTCCCACCGCTGGGCTGCATTTTACGCCAGCCCTGTTGAAAGCTGTAGATGCCACAGGTGCTCAGCGCTGTACGCTCACCTTGCATGTAGGAGCTGGCACCTTTTTGCCAGTGCGGGAAGCCGAGATTTCTGAGCACAAAATGCATTCAGAACGCGGGATCATCACCCCGGAAACAGCAGTGCGTATTAACGCCACCCGTAAGGCTGGCGGGCGTATTATTGCCATTGGCACCACCAGCCTGCGCCTGCTGGAAACCGCAACCGATGAAAACGGCATTGTGCATCCGTTTGATGGCACAACCTCCATTTTCATTCGGCCCGGCTATCAATTCCGCGCTGTGGATATGCTGCTCACCAACTTCCATCTGCCACGCTCTACGCTGTTCATGTTGGTTTCCGCCTTTGCGGGCGTCGAACGCGCGCGGCAGATTTATGCCCATGCTGTTGCCAGCGGTTACCGCTTTTATTCCTATGGCGATGCCTGCCTGCTGCGCTGCGCCCATTCCATCCATGCCCCCCACCTCGGAACAGTAAAATGACCCGCTTTAACTGGACGTGTGAAAGCACAGATAGCGCTGCGCGCGCTGGCATGCTGCACACAGCCCACGGCCCTGTGGCCACCCCTACCTTCATGCCGGTTGGCACAGTTGGCACGGTAAAGGCCATGACTATGGATGCCGTGCGCTCTACAGGTGCAGGCATTGTTCTGGGCAACACCTATCACCTCATGTTGCGGCCAGGGGCGGAACGCATACGCGCTTTGGGTGGGCTCCATAAATTCATGGATTGGTCCGGCCCGATTCTAACAGATTCCGGGGGATTTCAGGTGATGTCCTTGGGCGCACTGCGGCGGCTGGATCAGGATGGCGTCACCTTCCGCTCTCACATCGATGGTTCTGAACATCGGCTCACGCCGGAAAGTTCAACAGACATCCAGCACGCACTGGATGCCACCATCACCATGTGTTTTGATGAATGCCCTGCCCTGCCCGCACCCCCAGAAGCCATTGCAGCTTCCATGCGGCTTTCCATGCGCTGGGCTGCACGCTCCCGCCAAGCCTATGTGCAACGTGAAGGATATGGTCAGTTCGGTATTGTACAAGGTGGTACAGAAGTTGATCTGCGGGCGGAAAGCGTAAAAGCGCTCACCGATATTGGGTTCGAAGGCTACGCCATTGGTGGCCTGGCGGTAGGCGAAGGGCAAGAGCTCATGTTCGCCACGCTGGACACCACCACCCCCATCATGCCGCAGGACAAGCCACGTTACCTTATGGGCGTAGGAACCCCCGATGATCTGCTTGGTAGCGTGCAACGTGGCGTGGATATGTTTGACTGCGTGATGCCCACCCGCGCAGGCCGCACTGCCCGCGCCTATACCGAGCGCGGCACGCTAAACCTGCGTAACGCCCGCCATGCTACAGATGCACGCCCTATTTCTCCGCACTGTGACTGTCTGGCATGCTCACGCCATAGCCGCGCTTATCTGCACCATTTGTTCCGTGCCAATGAAATACTCGGCCCCATGCTGCTAACATGGCATAATATTGCCTATTATCAGCGCCTGATGCGCCAGATTCGGCAGGCTATTGTTGAAAAACGGCTGGATGCACTGGCCACCGCTTTACGTGCAGAATGGGCAGCAGAGGATTGGACGGAAGATGAAATGCCGCAACCCACTATTCCACCTGTTCCCTGAATAAGTCTTTCTATGATCGCCCTTTCCGCGCCTGCGCTACAACCCGTTGCACCAGCAGCAAAACTGACGGAAAAAATACGCATAAAGGCGCTGGAACTTGGGTTTGATGCCATAGGCTTCTGCCCCGCCCATCTGGGGCCAGAAGTACGCGCACGGCTGAAAGATTTTTTAGCCGAAGGGTATCATGGTGAAATGGGTTGGTTGGCAGACCGCACGGAACAGCGCAGCCAACCCACGGCCTTATGGCCAGAAGCCCGCAGCGTTATTGCGTTAGGCCTGAACTACACACCGGCAGAGAATCCGCTAAGCACACTCCACAATCGCACATGCGGAAATATTTCCGTTTATGCGCGCCACCGTGATTATCACGATGTTGTTAAAGGCATGCTTAAGCATCTGGCCCAGTTTGTCGTGCGCGAAGCCCGCATGGTGCTGGATACAGCCCCAGATGTGAAAGTGTTTGTTGATACAGCCCCCGTAGCGGAAAAACCTCTGGCCACACAGGCCGGGCTAGGCTGGCAAGGCAAACACACCAATCTGGTGTCTCGCCAGCACGGAAGCTGGCTCTTTCTGGGCGAAATCTACACAACGCTGGAACTTCCAGCCTCTGCCGATTCTGGGGGCAGTTGTGGAAGCTGCACCCGTTGCCTGAACGCATGCCCTACGCAGGCCTTTCCGGCCCCTTATCAAATGGATGCGCGCAAGTGCATTTCCTACCTGACCATTGAACATGCAGGGCCTATTCCACTGCCGCTCCGCAAAGCCATTGGCACACATATTTATGGTTGTGATGATTGCTTGGCCGTATGCCCGTGGAACCGCTTTGCCCAGACATCTCGCCACATCAAGCTGCAACCAAGGCCAGATTTGATAGCACCAGAACTGGCCACACTCAGCCAACTGGATGATGCGGCTTTCCGTGCCATGTTTTCTGGCTCTCCTATCAAACGTATCGGGCGCAACCGATTTATCCGCAACGTGCTGATAGCCATTGGCAATTCTGACCACCCGGATTTGCTGCCTTATGCACAAGCATTGCAGCAAGACCCCGATGCCGTTGTGGCGGAAGCAGCAGATTGGGCCACACAGCGCCTGATGGGAGATGCAGCTTGAGCCGCCATTTACGCAAACGCAGCCTGATTCTGGCAGGCCATGATACCAGCGTGGCGTTAGAACCCACCTTTTGGGATGTGCTGGAAGATATAGCCAACCAGCAGGCACAAACACTGCCGCAGATGGTTACCAAAGTGGATGCCGCACGCTCCCCCGAGCAATCACTTGCCTCTGCCTTACGGGTTTACGCACTGGAATGGCTGAAACAGCAGCTTACCACTCATGCGATTCCCTCTGCCTGAAAGCAACGCAGAACTGCTGTGTCCGCTTAAAGCATCTGGGATGTTTGGGCAGGCTGCCAGAACGTGATAAACTGTTTCTATGGCGATCTGGGGTAAAATTTTTGGTGGCGTAGCCGGTTTTGCCGTAGGCGGTCCGGTTGGCGCAGCGGTTGGCACAGCACTCGGCCACGCAGCAGATACAGGTGCGATTCTTCAGCCCCCAACAGGTGGCTGGAGCGATAAATGGGCTGCGCGCGCAAGGCCAGACCCTAACGGGGCCGCTACCTTTGTGGCTGCCAAACTGGCTGCGGCCCTTGGCAAGAAGGAACAGCTTTACGGGCTTTCCTGCGTTATCCTTAGCGCCAAACTGGCCAAGTGCGATGCGCCCGTTAACCGGCGAGAAATCAACGCCTTTAAATCTCGTTTCCGCGTGCCTGATGAAAACATGCGTGAAGTTGGCCGCCTGTTTGATATGGCACGCCAACGTACGGATGATTACGAAGCCTTCGCGCGTGAACTGGGGCAAGTTTACGCAACAGATAAACGCCCGTTGGAAGACCTGATGGGCATTCTGTTTACCATTGCGCGCGCCGATCTGGCAGCGGATGAGCCCCTGACTCCTGAAGAAGAGCGTTTTCTCAAACGGGTACATGCTCTGTTTGGTTTAAGCCGTGGTGCGTGGGAACGTGCAGCCCACGGGCGCTCCACCCCAGCCATGGCCGAAGATGATGCCTATACTGTTATGGGTGCCTCGCCAGATCTTTCAAATGAAGAACTGCGTGCCTTGTGGAAGAAACTGGTGCGGCAGTACCACCCGGATATTCTGTTGGCCCGCAATGCAAGCGCCGTTGAAATTGAAGCCGCATCCGTCAAAATTTCACGCATTAACGCTGCGTGGGATATCATCAAGCGGGATCGTGGGCTCTGATTTCAGGATTCTCTTTTCTTTTTGAAGCAAGATAGGAAGTGCGACTTTCTGGCAACAGGTTGCACAAAAATCTCTCACTCTCCTGTCAAAGATCGCACACACAGGTCTATTTTACGCCCCTGTTTGTTATGCAAGTAAGCCCTGCCATTGCGCCGCTGGTTTCTCGTGGTAGAGAAAGCGACAGCAATTGGCCTGCATGCAGCATGGGCCAGACGGTCGTCACAGAGCAAAGGTAAAGGTGGCAATGATTTCAGGACGGAACGGCTCAAGGCTCCGCCCTCGCGCGCAGGCAAAAAAAAGTCAGACGCGGGAAGGTTCCTCGGCACAGCGCCGTTTTCGTTTGGGCACATTCTGCCTGGCCGCCACTTTGCTGGGCACGGCAGGATGCAGCGCTATTAAGGCACCCGTACCCAAAGACCCGGACGCTCTGGCTGAATACAAGGCAGCGAACGACCCCTACGAACCGTTGAACCGCAAGATGTTCAACTTAACCATGAAGTTCGATAAATGGGGCCTGCGCCCCATGGCCAAAGCTTACGTGTGGGCCGTGCCGCGCCCGGTACGTAATTCATTGGGCAACCTTGTCAGAACCATGAACGAACCCTCCGTTTTCTTTAACGATGTAGGGGCAGGCAAGCCACGCCGCGCAGGTGATATGTTTGTGCGCTGGTGCGTGAACATGACAGTGGGCTTGGGCGGCTTGATTGACGTGGCCAAAATGGCCGGGTTCCCGCACCATGATAACGATGCCGGTATGACACTGGCTAACTGGGGCATTCCTGCGGGGCCATATCTGTTCCTGCCAATGGGGCCATCTTCTATCCGTGATGGTATTGGCTACGCCATTGACCAAGGCCTTTCCCCATGGGACTATGTGCCACGCGGGTACGGGTTGGTTAGCTTTAACTGGGCTTATAACCTGTTTGGGGTTGTTCATGCCCGTTCTGAGCATTTGGATGAACTAGACGCGTTGGAGCGTGACGCGCTGGATCCTTATGCTACTATTCGTAGCGCCTATCAGCAGCAGCGTCGGGCACAGGCTGAAGCCATCAAGAATGATAACCGCGCGACCGTGCCAGACTGGTACCATTAAGAAAAACAGCCAAAAGGGTACACAGACATGAAATTTCTTTCAAGCCGCCGTGTTATTCTGGGTGCCTTTGCCCTGCTTTGCGCTGGTGGCCTTTTTTCCGCTCCCGCTCGTGCTGCGGAAAACGCAAAACAATTTATTCAGGTGTTTGGCAACCAGCTTGTCGCTATCGTCAACAGCCCTATTCCGCTGAGCGAAAAGAAAGAGAAAGTTCTGCCGCTGGTGCAGAAAAACGTCGATATTGACGGAATCGGCCGCTACTGCCTGGGCCGTTACTGGAAAACAGCCTCACCAGACCAGCAGCAGCGTTATCTGGGCCTGTTCCATCAGGTTCTGGTGAACGCCATTACGGACAAGCTGGGTGAATACCGTGGCGTAAACTTTACGCTGGGGAATGTAACCAGCTCTGGCCCAGATGAATACGCCGTGGACAGCACGCTGGTGCGCCCACAGCAGCCTGCTGCCGCCATGCAGTGGATTGTTAGCGAAGCCTCTGGCAGCCCCAAAGTGGTGGACGTGATTGGTGAAGGTGCAAGCCTGCGCCTAACACAGCGGAATGACTATTCCTCCTACATCGCACGTAATGGCGGTAACGTAGGGGCCCTTCTGGATGCATTGCAGCGCCAGTTAAGCCACCACACAGCGGCCAACTAACGCATAAATACAGAGTTTTTGGTTTGCAGAAAAAGGCGTTCCCTCTGGGAGCGCCTTTTTTATGGCTTGGGCCAAACGCTTTCATAAACCAGCATTGTTTGGCCATCTCTTTGAAACGTTTCTTCCACCCGCATACCAATACCACCCAAAATGGTGCGGGACGCCACGTTGCTTTCTGCTGCAACGGCTATCACTTTATTAATTCCGGCATCATGCGCAAAGTTAAGCGCAGCACTTGCGGCTTCTCGCGCAATACCTCGACCACTGGCCCACGGAAAAAGCGCAAAGCGTAAGGCAAAGCCACGCCCATCTGGCCGATCATGAATACCGGTCATGCCGACAAAGCGGCCTTGTTCATGAATGGTAAAAATACCTACCCGATGGCAGGCCCAGAAAGCGATATCATCCGCCATTTCCAGTTCCGCCTGTTGACGGCTACGCACGCCACCCAACATGCGGCCAAAGGCACCGCCATCTGCTTTGAGGCGCACCATATCTTCCATATCCCGCCATGTTACGGGCTTAAGCAGCAGGCGCGGAGTTCTAACAGAACGCGAATCCACAATTCACGCCTTGCAGAAAAGGAAAGGCAAAAGCCCTTCCTCTAATTCCGCATGCTGCCGGTAATACATGGTGCCTTCATCAAGATAGGAGCCCAATGAAGTAAGGGCTCCTATTGCCCCTTACTTAGCGGGCCAGAGGTTTGTACTGGATACGGCCAGGTTCTGTCGCATCTGGCCCCAGACGGCGGCGCTTGTCTTCTTCATAGGCCTGGAAGTTCCCTTCAAACCATTCCACGTGGGAATCGCCCTCAAAGGCCAGAATATGCGTTGCCAGACGGTCCAGGAACCAGCGATCATGCGAGATCACCACTGCGCAACCGGGGAATTCTGCCAGCGCATCTTCCAGCGCACGCAGGGTATCCACGTCCAAATCGTTGGTAGGTTCATCCAACAGGATCACGTTGCTTTCCTGCCGGAGCATCTTGGCCAGATGCACACGGTTGCGTTCACCACCAGAAAGCACGCCAACCTTTTTCTGTTGATCAGAACCTTTAAAGTTAAAGGCCCCAACATAAGCGCGTGAAGGCACAGCCCGCTTGCCCAGATAGATAACATCCGTACCGCCGGAAATTTCTTCCCATACGGTTTTGTCTGCATCGAGATCATCGCGAGACTGATCTACGTAACCAAGCTTTACGGTTTCACCAATCTTCAGCGCACCCGCATCCGGCTTTTCCTGCCCGATAATCATTTTGAACAGGGTAGATTTACCAGCACCGTTCGGCCCAATAACACCCACAATACCACCCGGCGGCAGCTTGAAGTTGAGGTTATCAATCAGCAGGCGTTCACCAAAGCCTTTGGTGAGGTTTTCGGCCTCAATAACAGTGCCACCAAGGCGTGGGCCGGGCGGAATAACAATGTCTGCAACGCCGCTAACTTTTTCAGCACTGGCCGCCAGCATTTCCTCATATTTGGTAATACGGGCCTTGCTTTTGGTCTGGCGTGCTTTGGGGCTGGCGTTAATCCACTCCTGTTCCGCAGCCAATGCACGCTGGCGGGAGCTTTCTTCCTTTTCTTCCTGTGCCAGACGCTTGCGCTTCTGCTCCAGCCAAGAGGAATAGTTGCCTTCGAACGGAATACCGCGGCCACGCTCGATTTCCAGAATCCAGTTGGTCACGTTGTCCAGGAAGTAACGGTCATGGGTAATAACCATAACGGTGCCATCGTAATCCTTCAGTGTGCGCTCAAGCCATGCAACACTTTCGGCATCCAGATGGTTGGTTGGTTCGTCCAACAGCAGCAGGTCGGGCTTTTCCAGCAGCAGGCGGCACAGCGCCACGCGGCGGCGCTCACCACCAGAAAGCTTATCTACCGGGCTATCTGCGGGCGGGCAGCGCAGGGCATCCAGCGCAATATCTAGCTTGCGGTCCAGCTCCCAACCATCACCGGCATCAATCTTTTCCTGCAATTCGGCCTGTTCGGCCAGCAGGGCATTCATTTCCTCATCTTCCATGGGTTCGGCAAAGCGGGCGGAAATCTCGTTAAACCGATCTACGGCCTTTTTAAGATCACCAAAGCCCAGAGCCACGTTTTCGCCCACGGTCAGCTTAGGGTCTAGCTGCGGTTCCTGCTCCAGATAGCCAACGCGCACCCCTTCTGCGGCCCATGCCTCACCACCGAATTCCTTATCGATGCCGGCCATGATTTTCAGCAGTGTGGATTTACCTGCACCGTTCACACCCAAGATGCCAATTTTGGCGCCCGGCATGAAGGACAGCGTGATGCCTTTAAACACTTCACGCCCGCCGGGATAGGACTTTGTCAGATCCTTCATGACATAAACGTATTGATAGGATGCCATGATAATGAACTCCCGTAATGCGGATGGGTAAGATAAAGGGCGGGTGCGACCACATCGGCGCAGCAAGCTGTTATCGCCTGCGCCCGGCAGGACTTGAACCCGCAACCAAGCCGTTATGAGCGGCCCGCTCTAACCAATTGAGCTACGGGCGCGCAGGCGGGTTCCTGATTACGCAACCTGAGCAATTTGGCAAGGGTTTCTGTGCTGAAAACTGCCAGTTGGCATGAAAAACGCATTACTCTTGGCAAGCGGGCATCTGCCAGATAGGGTTTGCCGCCTTTAATTTTTCAGCTCTGGAGCAGTCTTCAATGGACGTTTCAAAACTTTCCCCCGGCAAAGATGTGCCGTTTGATATTAACGTCGTGATCGAAATTCCGCAGGGTTCTTCTGTCAAATACGAAATCGACAAGGAAAGCGGCGCCCTTGTGGTGGACCGTTTCCTGTTCACGCCCATGGCTTACCCTACGGCTTACGGCTTTATCCCCAACACGCTGGCCGCTGATGGAGACCCGACGGACGCTCTGGTGCTGACGCCGCACAATGTTGTGCCCGGCTGTGTGATTCGCGCCCGCCCAATTGGCGTTCTGAAGATGGAAGACGAATCCGGTCAGGACGAAAAAATCATCTGCGTGCCGCACGATAAAGTGCACCCACAGTTTACCAAGGTGCAGAGCGTGGACGATCTGCCGGAAATTACCGTGCAGGCCATTGAGCACTTCTTCACCCGCTACAAAGACCTTGAAAAAGGTAAATGGGTGAAAGTGACCGGTTGGGGCACAAAGGAAGAAGCGGGCGAGTTCATTGTGAAAGCTCTGGAAGCTGCAAAAGGCAAATAAGCCGCCTTTGCACTCTGCTTATAAAAAGCTGCGGTGGCTTCTGCCCCGCAGCTTTTTTCTTGCCTCATACCCTATGCAAAAACAGTTTTCCTAGAAAACGGCTTATCAAGCGCCCCCTTCGCCTCCAATATGACGCACGGATATTGGAGAAAACCAGCATGCCCATTACGGGGTCTTCCCTTCCCTCGCGCCAACCCGTTCTCTTTCTTCCTCATGGTGGTGGCCCATGCTTTTTTATGGATTGGCCCAATACGTGGGACAAAATGGCGGCGTATCTCCGCAGCACGCAAAGCACGCTCCCCCGTAAACCCGATGCCATTGTGGTGGTTTCCGGCCATTGGGAAGAAGACATTCCCACCGTTACGGCTGCGCCCAATCCATCCCTGATTTATGATTACTTTGGCTTTCCGCCACATACCTATCAGCTACAATACCCAGCACCCGGCAGCCCTGCGCTGGCCCAAAGTGTTTGCAACCTTTTGCACGCAGCAGGCATCCCATGCGCCACAGATGACAAACGCGGGTTTGACCACGGCGTCTTTATTCCCTTCATGCTGGCGTTTGAAGAAGCTGATATCCCGATTGTGGAACTCTCCCTGCTAAAAAGCATGGACCCTGCCGCCCACATTACTCTCGGGGCCGCGCTGGAGCCTTTACGTGCCCAGAATGTGCTGATTATTGGCACAGGCATGAGCTATCATAACCTGCGCCACTTCATGAACGGTTCCCCAGCCACCAATCAGGCTGCACAAGAATTTGATACATGGCTGGAAAAAGCAGTTACAGCCCCACCAGTTAAGCGCGATACCCAGCTTGTGCACTGGGCCGCTGCCCCCGGCGCACGTATTTGCCACCCGCGGGAGGAACATTTGCTGCCACTTATGGTGGCAGCAGGCGCTGCCGGGCAGGATGAAGGGATTCGCACTTATAGCGATACCGTTTTGGGTAAAGCGCTATCTGGTTTCCGCTTCGGTTAAAGGCCGTAAAAACTTACCGGCAACTTTCTGTTTGCTCAGGAGCTATCCCTCTAAAAGCCCTCGTTTTTAAAGGAACAAGCTTATGAGCACTTTTTTCTCGCGCCCTTTCCTTATGATTGCGGGATTAACTTTTGTTCTCTCCACAGCTCAAGCTGCTCCAGCCTTTTCCGCTGTTGAACAAGGAAACTACGCCGTAGATCCCAACCATACGCAGGTGGTGTTTTCTGTACTCCATCTGGGCTTTACCAATTATTCCGGCTTTTTCTCAAACGCATCGGGCACGCTTGCGCTTGATCCTGCTCAACCGGAAGCATCGCGGCTCAGTGTTTCTATTCCCACAGACAGCGTCCTAACCCCCAGCACCAAGCTGACTAACGAGCTCAAAACCTCTGAATGGCTTGATGTGGCCCACTACCCCAAGGCTGAATTTGTTTCCTCCAAAATCACACCAACCGGAACAGACACGGCTGATATTGAAGGGCAATTCACGCTGCATGGCATTACACAGCCACTTACCCTGCACGCACGTTTTATAGGCGCAGGGCAGAACCCCATGAACAAAACCTATACTGTGGGCTTTCAGGCTACGGGGGAACTGAAGCGCAGCGCTTATGGTATAAAAACCTATGTGCCCTTGGTGGCGGACAAGGTGTTGCTTTCTATTGCCGGCGCGTTTGAAAAGGCCAAATAAGCCATTCCTTTCAAAAGAAATTGCCGCTTTTTTGCGCGTAGCGAGAGAAAATCTTCCTGAAATGAATTTTTTTATGAAAACCCTGTTGCCAAACGCGAAAACATCGCTATAAAGTGCGACATACCAACGCACGAAAGCGCGTTGAAACTGCGGGTGTAGCTCAGTTGGTTAGAGCGCCGGCCTGTCACGCCGGAGGTCGCGGGTTCGAGCCCCGTCACTCGCGCCACTTTATTTCCTTAAAAACTTATTTCTTTTTGGAACACAAAGTGGTGCGACCTGCTTTTGTCCGGCTGCCAAGCAGCCGGAAGCAAGGCTTTTCAGCTTCAATCACCTAAAGCACTGGAACCTTGTAGGGTAACTGCAACGGCATGAACTGTTGCCGCAATACGTGCTGCTGTTTGCACGGCAGATGCTCCTAATGCCTCGCGCACGATTTTTTCATGGCTGGTCACACACAGATCACATCCATTGATTACGGAAACAGCCAGACACCACAGCTCAAAATCAGCTTTTTCTACGCCCGGCTTGGCAATCACGCTCATGCGCAACTGTGCAGGCATCTGGGAATATTCACCACCTGCCATATGCACAAAGCGGTAGTAAATGTTGTTCATGGCCATAATGGCATTAGCGGATTTGGCTGCCGTAAGAGCTTCTGGTGAAAGTGTTGAAGCAAACTGCGCCACAATAGCTGATGTAACTTCATCATTCCGCGCCGCGAGTGCAGACGCCACAAATGTGCCGCCCAACTGCTGCGGTGTAAGTGTCACATCATTCGCCAAAGAGCTGAGATTCAGCCGCAGGTCCTTGGCATAATCGGGAATACGATCCTTGATTGCATCAATGGACATAGCATTTTCCAATATTCAGGTTGTTCGGAAAAATCAGACGCATAGCGCCTGCGCGGTTTTTGCCGCGTAAACTGCCCCACTATTTGGCGCAGTTGGTAACCACATCAAGGCTACCGCCCTCTTCTCATGAAAGAAGGCAACGGGTGGCATATGCCACCCGCACCGCCTCATCCGCCCCGTAGGCCGGATGAAATTTTCAGGCTCAGACTTTAATAAAGTCGTCGCCCTTCTTCCAGTTACAGGGGCACAGCTCATCGCTCTGCAGCCCGTCCAGAATACGCAGGATTTCCTGCGGGTTACGACCAACAGACAGATCGTTGACGGACACGTGGCGAATCACCCCATGTGGGTCCACAACAAAGGTGGCGCGCAGGGCAACACCGGCTTCTTTAGCCAGAACGCCTGTGCCTTCTGTCAGCTCGCGCTTGATATCAGCCAGCATCGGAATCGGAAGATCCTTCAGATCATCCTTATGCAGGCGCCAGTTAAGGTGCACGAACTGGCTATCGATGGACACACCGTACACAACGGCATCGCGATCAGCGAAGTCTTTAGCCAGCTTACCGAAAGCCACGATTTCTGTCGGGCAGACGAACGTGAAGTCCATCGGCCAGAAGAATACGATCTTCCACTTGCCGGCATCGCTCTTGTCAGAAATCTGAACGAATTCGCCCTTCAGGCCTTCCGGGCCACCAGGAACGGCGGTCAGATCAAAGCTTGGAAATTTATCGCCAACTGTCAGCATAATCTTGCTCCTTATAGCTTGGCACACGCCATGCAGCACCAACGTGCCACCGGCTGTGTTGTCCTGTATGGCGCGGCTTTTTCATTTAAGCCAATGAATATTTTATATCAAAATCATTGAACTATTCGATGAAATGCCGAAGATTTATCTCTCAGATACATTGCATCAGGAAATCATACCGTGCTGCCGCTGCCTTCTGCCCAGCAATTACGCTATCTGATCACCCTTTCAGAACTGCGCCATTTTGGGCGGGCTGCCGCTGCCTGTGCAGTCACACAATCCACCCTTTCTGCCGGCATTATGGCGCTGGAACGCCAGCTTGATGCCCCTTTGCTAGACCGCACCGTGGGCAAAAAAGTGGTGTTCACCCCTTTGGGGCACGAAATTGCACTCAAGGCCCGGCAAGCACTGGCGGCACTGGAAGCCGTGCCGCAATTGGCTGCCGCGGCCCGCACGCCGCTAACTGGGCCGCTGCGAGTCGGCATTATTCCCACCATTGGGCCATTTCTGATTCCACAATTGGTGCTTAACTTGCGCGAGCACTTTCCGCGCCTTCTGTTGTCCATTACGGAAGACACCACCGAACACCTGCTGGAAAAACTCTCGCTCGGCCAGTTAGATACACTGGTGGTGGCCATGCCCTGCCTGTGCGATGGCACAGAAACACACCCGTTATGGCAAGACCCCTTCCGGGTGATTATGCCGCCAGACCATCCATTTTCTGCCCTACCTGCCGTACCAGCCTCTCAATTATCCGAACACAGCATGATCATGATGGAGGATGGACACTGCCTGCGCGATCAAACTCTAGCCATTTGCCGCCAAAGCCCAAGCCGCAGCGGATCTGAAGGAGAAAGCGACTCCACCTTTACCGCCATGTCTCTCCACTCCATGGCAGAAATGGTGGAACTGGGGTTAGGCATTGCCATTATGCCCGAACTGGCCATTCATGCAGGCATTCTGCGAGGCCGTAATCTTGTAGCACGCCCCCTTACCAGCGATCTGGCGCGGCGTACCATTGGGCTAGCGTGGCGGCCAAGATCTCCCCGCGCAGCAGATTTTCAAACACTTGCCACAACTTTTGCGGCACTGGCCCCACCCGCAACACCCTCTCGGAAAGCAGAAAATCCATCTGAATTATGAGAAAATGCGCCCAGAAATGCGAGAAATATTGACTCTCACGCACGCACCCGGTATGTGCCGAGCCAACTTATTTTGTACGTCCATCAGCATCGGCGGAGAAAACGGGCCATGAAAATCAGAAACAGCCTGAAGTCGGCCAAAGTGCGCGATAAAGACTGCCGTGTAGTGCGTCGTCGCGGCCGGGTTTATGTTATCAACAAGAAGAACCCTCGCATGAAAGCTCGTCAGGGCTAATCTCATGCATCATCCGGCCCTTTTTGGCTGGTTGAACACGCATGTCATGCGTAAAACCCGTTCTTCCGCTTGCCGGAGGAGCGGGTTTTTGTTTGCTGGCATCTGCGCAATACATATGGGCCTTCCGGCTACGGGATGGGCGCAAACCGCCACACCACCAGCCCCCCCACCAGCACATGCAGCATCACAACATTCCAGCAGCGTTGCAGAACAAATAAAGCAGCTTTCCACGGCATTGGCTCACGCCAAAACACCAGAGGAAGCGCATACCCTGCAAGAACAACTGGAGGCCCTCCGTTCAGCCAAGCTTTCCCCCACCACACAGCTTTTGGTCCGTCGGGCAGAAAAAGATCTGACAACCGATAAGCCTGATGATGCGGTGGAAGACATAGGCGATGCACTGGCCCTACAGCCCGACCAAGCCATTCTGTGGCGCACACGCGCCCAAATGCGCCTTGTGGCGGGGGATCTTAAAGGAGCCATCGCTGATATAGGCGAAGCCTTGCAGCGCGATCCGCTAGATGCGGAAAGCTGGAGCCTTCTGACCAGTGTTGAAGAACACCGTAATGATGGCAAAGCCGCCCTGAAAGCCTGGCAGAAAGTGCTGGAACTCAGCCCCATGACAGACCGCAACCACAAACGGCTGGATGCGCTACACATCAAGGCCTACGGGCAGCCGACCTGATTTTTAAGCAAGCAGGTCTGGCCTTTAGGCCTGTTTATTCTCGATCAGACTTTTGCGAATTTTGCGGCCCCGTTCAATCCGATCCACAATGTAATCGGAATCTTCCCATCGGATAGCCCGCGCCATAGCCTGTGCATCTTCCATAAACCGGCCCAGCATTTCCAGCAGTGCTTCACGGTTGGAAAGAAAAATATCCCGCCACATAATGGGGTCTGAAGCTGCAATACGTGTAAAATCCCGGAAGCCGGATGCAGCAAAATCCAACACCTCAGACCGGGTTTCACTCGCCAGATCATCTGCTGTGCCGCAAATGGTAAAGGCCAGCAAATGCGGCAAATGGCTAACAATGGCGCAAACACGATCATGATGCGCGGGTGTCATTTCCCGCAAGCGGGCACCGCAGCGCTCCCACAAGGTGCGCATTTTTTCCAGCGCCTCTGCCGTAGTACAATCTAACGGCGTTATCAGGCACCAGCGATTCTCAAACAAATCTGCCAACCCGGCATCTGGGCCAGAAAACTCTGTGCCTGCCATAGGGTGCGTGGGCACATATGGCACATCTGCCCGTAGTGAAGGGCTGATAGCCTCAATTACAGATACCTTGGTAGAGCCCACATCAGTCAATATTGCGCCGGGCTTCATGGCCGGAACAACCTGTGCAGCTACTGTGCCCATAGCGCCTACTGGCACACACAGCATCACGCAATCAGCCTGCGCGGCTGCGGCTGCGGCATCTGTTGTCACCTCATCCGCAATACCTAGCTCTGCCACACGGGCACACACATCCGGGCTCTGATCCACTGCTATGAGTTTGCGGGCCAGATTTCCCTCCGCCTGCGCACGCCGCAATACGGAAGATCCGATAAGCCCTGGCCCAATAACAGCCAGCGTATCAAAAACAGGCACAGTATCCTCAGCCAAGGTGAGTATCCTTCACCACAGAAGAAGCGGGAGGATACGCTGCCTTGTCCTCATCAGTTTTATTATTGTCCCGTAAACCGTGCATTTCCATGAACTGCCATGCCAGCAGAACAGGAATGCCGATGACGATCTCACGCCCACGGCGCAGCAGAGAAAGCCCAAGTGAGACAGAAGGATCGATACCAAAAGCATGGCCCAGCGCCATATAGGCGCCTTCCTGCACACCCAAGCTACCGGGCACCAGAAACCCTAAAGACATAATGGCGCAGGTTACGCCTTCCACAGCAACGGCATTGGGGAAGGAAAGATGCGCGCCCAGAAAACGCGCCGTGAGCCAAAGCATGGCCGCGCTGCCCAGCCACCCTACAAAATGGTACAACGCAGAGCGGCAGATATGCCACGGGCGGCTCCATGCCGCTTCCATCTGCTCTTGCAGATCATCAGCGCCTTGGGTCAGGTTTTCATGCCATTGGGAGGCAAGGCTGCGGGTAAATGTTCCACCAAATTTGCGGAACAGATTACCACCGTGCCGCTGGGTCCAGATAAACCCGGCCGTGCCTGCAATCAGGAATACCGCACCGCACACTACGGGCACCACAAACGGGCTGGAACGCTGATGCGCCACCAAAAAAGCAACGGCCAGCAGCACAAACGCCACCTGCCCCATCACTTCCGTGGTGATATCTACCAGATTGGCGCAAGCTGCCTCTGGCAATGCCACTTCCCGCTTATCGCCTTTATAAAACCCATGCGATGAGCACGTGGCCCGAATCCCGATAACAATGCCCCCGAGCTGGGAAAAAGGCAGGCATGTTGCTGCGGCATCGCGCACCATGCGGGCGGATAGCAGCCTAAAATAGCCCAGTTCGGGAAAAGCCGCATGCCAAGCCAGCCCCAGAACGCCATCTACCAGCAACTGGCAGCATACCATTACAAGAAAGCCGCCCAGACCTATACGCATAACGGCATGCAAAACGGAATCGAAACCGCTCCATGCCATTGCTGCCGTAACGGCCACAAGCCCGAGAAAAGTAAGAAAAACCGTAAGCTTCTTCAAGGCCCCAGCTCTGTTTGTCCAGCACACCCAAGGCCCTTTGCCATGTGGTAAAAAGCAAGCGGCGCATCAGTGTGTGTGTGTGATTGGTCCGTCCCCTTACACCACCACGGGGTCTGGCGCCACCTCGGACAGCAGGATAAAGAAACAGACCTGCCGTTCGGGATTAACGTCCTTACCACTTTTATTTACGTATCGTACCTCTGGGGGAGCGTATATTCTCATGACTGCCCATACCCTCGTAACCGGCGCAACAGGCTTTGTTGGTTCCGCCGTAGCCCGCACTTTGCTGGAACGGGGGCATTCCCTGCGGCTAATGGTGCGCGAAGGCAGCGATAGACGCAATATTGCGGATATTCCTGCCGATTTGGTGGACGGAGATCTTTCTCGCCCAGAAACCTTTGCCCGTGCGGTAGAAGGGTGCCGCTACGTATTCCACGTTGCTGCCGATTACCGGCTGTGGGTGCCAGACCCTGCCCCTATGATGACAGCAAACGTAGAGGGCACGCGCCAGCTTATGCTGGCCGCAAAAGCGGCTGGTGTTGAAAAAATTGTGTATTGTTCCTCTGTGGCGGCATTGGGCCTGATTGGTGATGGTTCCATTGCCGATGAAAACACCCCCGTACAGGAACATGCCGTTATTGGCATTTACAAGCGCTCTAAATACCGGGCCGAGCAGGAAGTGCTGCAATTGGTGCGCGATCAGGGGCTACCGGCGGTTATCGTAAACCCTTCCACACCCGTTGGCCCGCGAGACATCAAACCCACCCCCACCGGGCAGATGATTCTGGATTGCGCCGCAGGCCGCATGCCCGCCTATGTAGATACAGGCGTGAATATTGTACATGTAGATGACGTGGCCGAAGGCCATGCGCTAGCGCTGGAACGCGGTACCGTTGGCGAAAAATATATTCTGGGCGGAGAAAACTACCTGCTGGGTGATCTGTTCGCCATGGTTTCAGAAATTGCCCACGTGCCGCCGCCAAAAATCAGGCTGCCGCAGGAAGTCATCTGGCCCGTGGCAATTGTGTCCGAATGGCTTTCCCGCTCCTTTGGCATCAACCCACGTGTAACGCGTGAGATGTTGGCCATGTCCCGCAAAAAAATGTTCTTCTCATCCGATAAGGCCAAGCGTGAACTAGGGTATAACCCGCGTCCGGCACGCAAGGCGGTGGAAGATGCCATTACCTGGTTCCGCAATAATGGCATGCTGAAATAGGAGAGCAGCAGTGATACTGGCTCTAGCTATTTTATGCGCCATTATCTGGATTGGGCTGATATTTTTTCATGGAAAGTTCTGGCAGGCTGGCCCCATTCTGCAACCCGCAGAGGCAGGCCGGACGCGCATGGATATTGCACCGGATGTTACGGTGGTTGTGCCTGCCCGGGATGAAGCTGAATCCATTCAGCCAGCCCTCTCTTCTTTGCTGGCGCAGGATTACATGGGCCGTCTTTCCGTTATTTTGGTAAATGATCGCAGTACGGATAACACAGGGGATCTCGCGCGGGCTTTGCCGGACCCTCACAACCGCCTGACCGTTGTAGATGGGGCAGATCCTTCTGCTGGCTGGAGCGGCAAATTATGGGCCGTTGCCCAAGGGGTGGCAGAGGCCGAGCGCCAATGTGCAGATGGCAGCGGTTACATACTGTTTACAGATGCAGATATTCTGCATGCTCCTGCACATGTTTCTACCTTGGTGGCCAAGGCACAAACAGACCGTTTGCACATGGTTTCCGAAATGGTGGAACTTCAGTGCGAAAGCCTTGCTGAGCGCGCTTTGGTGCCAGCTTTTGTGTTCTTTTTTGCCCTGCTTTATCCGTTCGCCAAGGTGAACAACCCCAAAGATAAAACAGCCGGAGCCGCAGGGGGCACCATTTTGCTGCGCCGCGATATGCTCCGCCAGATTGGCGGCATTGAAGCCCTGCGTGGCGCCCTGATAGATGATTGCACACTGGCAAGCTGCGTCAAACAAGCTGGCGGCCACTTGTATCTAGGCCATTCCTGCTTGGCCAAATCTGTTCGCCCCTATCCAACGGCTGGCGATATCTGGCGTATGATTGCGCGTACGGCTTACGTGCAGTTGCGCTTTTCACCTACGCTATTGGTGTTAACCGTATTAGCCATGATTGTGGTATGGCTTGCCCCTGCTGCACTTGCTTTTCTGGCGCATGGGCCTGCACAATGGGTTGGAGCAGCCACGTTTACCGTCTCTCTCTGTTCCTTTATACCTACGCTGCGGCGCTTTCGCCTTTCGCCTTTATGGGCATTGGCGTTGCCGTTTATTGCGCTGTTTTATACAGCCGCTACTATCGGGTCTGCCCTTAACCACCACCGGGGCAAAGGTGTGGTCTGGAAAGACCGCGCCTATACCGAAGCCATACCCAATGATGGGCGCACGCTGGAGCAAAAAAGCCGGCGCGCCTGAAATATATCTGAAGCCTCCCTCTGGGCAGGGCCGCAGTTAAGGGATAGGCATTCCCGGCAGCCTCATGTAAATCACGGGGCTGCCCTTACCGCGCAATCATATTGAGCCAGGCATGACCAACACAACCAGCGTATGGGGAACAGCAGACGTTTCATCCGGCAAGGGAGCTTCGGATGAAAACTTTCCCGTCGGTTCCCTGCTAATCAGCAAAAAGCTGCGCCCGCACGTGCATGCCTACTATGATTACGCGCGTGTTATTGATGACATTGCAGATAGTGAAACCCTTGCCCCCGATGACAAGATTACACGCCTGAATGCAATGGAAGAGGTTCTGCTTGGCAAGCGGGACCCAATCAACCGGCCCGATGCCCAAAGTGCAGCAACGTTACGCCGGTCTCTTCTGCAAACACATGTTCCGTTTGAAACAGCAACGGATCTGCTGATTGCCTTCCGCGACGATTCGCGCGGGCATGTCTATCAGACATGGGATGATCTGCTGCAATACTGCCGGTATTCCGCCAACCCTGTGGGCCGTTATCTGATTGGCCTGCACGAAGAATCTGCCGCCGCCTTTGTGCCCTCCGATGCGCTGTGCACATCGCTGCAAATTTTAAACCACCTTCAGGATTGCGCTGGTGATCTCAAGCGCCTGAAACGCTGCTACATCCCCGCAGATATGATGCAACGGTGCGGCACATCGCAACAGGACCTGCTGGCTGGCAGCACCTCTCCTGCTCTGCGGCGTGTTTTCAACACCATGCTGGACGGGGTAGATGCCCTTAACCAGCAGGCTTCTGCCTTAGCTGCCCATATCCGTGACCGCCGGTTCCGTATGGAATGTGCTGCTATTGTAGAACTGGCACACTGCCTTACCCGCCGCCTGCGGCGTGAAGACCCACTGGCAGGGCGTGTGGCCTTGCGCCGGGCAGACGGCATGCATGCAGCCATTGCGGCCCTGCGGGCATGGGCATGACCTTTCCGAATGGCAGAACTTCTGTAAAAAGAGCCTGACCAAATAACTTTGACAATCGAACAACAAGTGAGAAGCGCGTGACAACCCCAGACATCCAGATGCATGACGAGCCGACCCCCCTTGGGTGTGATCCTGCTGATCTTGCCTGGGTGGAAAGCACGGTCAAACAGGCGGGAACTTCCTTTGCTGCCGGCATGCGTATCCTGCCACCCATGCGCCGCTATGGCATGTATGCCATTTACGCTTTCTGCCGTGTGGTGGACGATATTGCCGATGGCCTGGCCCCGTTGGCAGAACGCACACAGGCATTGGAAGAATGGCACAAAAAGATTGCCCACCTGTATCAGGACAGGCTTGAAGCCCCGCACGAACCGCTGGAACGCGTTCTGCTAGCCGCCATTCCGTTCTTTGCGCTGCAACAGGCAGATTTTGATGCCATCATTGATGGCATGCTGATGGATACAGCCACCCCGATTGTAGCGCCGGATGAAAAAACGCTGGATCTTTACTGTGATCGCGTAGCCGCCGCCGTTGGCCGTTTGTCTGTGCGTATCTTTGGTGAGTGCTCTGATGAAGGCAATAAGGTTGCCTATCATCTGGGCCGTGCCCTGCAGTTAACCAACATCCTGCGTGATCTGCCCGAAGATGCCGCACGTGGCCGCCTGTATCTGCCATCCGATCTGCTAGATCGGTTTAACGTGCCGCATGATCCGGTAAAGGCACTTACCGCCCCCGGCTTGCAGGAAGTTACCAAAATTATAGCCGCTCGTGCGCAGGATCACTTCACAACGGCATTTGCCACCATGAAGCTTTGCCGCCCCCGCACCATGCTGCCAGCCCGCATTATGGGGGCCAGCTATGAAACGGTGCTGAAAAACCTGCGCAAACGTGGATGGGGACCTGATGTGCTGCGCCAGCGGCCCGAAAGCTCCACCGTAGGCAAGGTTTACGCGCTCGCCTGCTCTTATCTTCCCTGATCGCACGATAAGGAAACGGTGATGACAGGCACTTTGCATATTATTGGCGCGGGCATGGCCGGTTTGGCCGCTGCGGTAGAAGCGGCGGGCTCTGGCCCACGCATTATCGTGCACGAAGCAGGCCGCGCCTGTGGGGGGCGCGCGCGCTCTTATATGGACCGTCAGCTTGGTTGCCGCATTGATAACGGTAACCATCTGCTGCTTTCTGCCAACAAAACCGTTTTCCGTTATCTGGGGCTTACCGGCGCGCTGGACACCTTAACCGGCCCCCACGCGCCACTTTTCCCTTTTGTAGATCTGGCCGAAGATGCGCGCTGGACATTAAACCTTTCCCGCGGGCGTATGCCGTGGTGGGTATTTCAGCCACATCGGCGGGTGCCAGATATGCGCCTGCCTGATTTGCGCAGCCTGTACCGCTTGATGAACGCAGGTGAAAACGAAACAGTTGCAGATTGCCTACTGCCCGGTGCCTTCGCCCGGCGGCTTTTAGAGCCGTTTGCTATTTCCGCCCTTAATACGCTTACCGATACCGGAAGTGCCGCATTGCTGGGCGCTGTTATTCGCGAATCTCTTTCCTTGGGGGGTACGGCCTGTATTCCGTGGTTTGCCAAGGTCGGCCTTTCCGAAACCTTGGTGGATCCGGCCCTGAAGCATTTGCAGGACATGAATGTAGAAGTGCGCACCCAAAGCCGTATTACCGGTGTGGAAGAAGCGCGCGGCCGCATTACAACCCTGCATACGCCCGAAGAAGACATTACCTTGGGGCCTGATGATTCCATCATCATGGCTGTACCTGCTCCTGTGGCGCAGAGTCTCTTAGCCAACAAGATTGCAGGCATAACCGCCCCAACAGAATTTGAAAGCATTCTAAACCTGCATTTCAAGCTGGATGAACGCCCCATTCCACAAGGCTCTTTTGCGCAATGTGGGTTTATGGGTGTTATTGGCGGCGTGACGGAATGGGTTTTCCTGCGCGAAAACATTCTGTCTGTTACCGTAAGCGCCGCCAACCGCTATGCAGACCAGAATCAGGATGATCTGGCCCGCACCATCTGGCAGGAAGTCTGCCGGGCTTGTGATGCCGTGCTGGAGCAACCCCTTCCGGCCACACCAGCGGCCCAACGTGTTGTGTGGGAAAAACGCGCAACCTTTGCAGCCACGCCGGAACAAAACCGCCTGCGCTGCGGCCCCGCTACACCTTTGGTAAATCTGGCTCTGGCCGGAGACTGGACAAACACCGGCTTGCCCGCAACCCTTGAAGGGGCCATGCGGTCTGGCGTGCAAGCTGTTCATACTTTGGGCCTCAAGCACCCTCGGTAATATCCCCTTAAAACGCACTGCGCTCTAAACAGCTTTACGCTTGCAAGCAGAAAGGATTTTCTGACATGGCCGCCGATGGGAGTGCTCTTTCCGAATCACGCCTTTCTTCAGAGGTTCTGGATCGTGCGGTCCTGAGTGCGCATACCGCTCTCAGTCAGGCCCAGCAAGATGATGGCCATTGGGTCTATGAGCTAGAAGCCGATGCCACCATTCCTGCCGAATATATCCTGCTCGAACACTTCATGGACAGGATTGACGATGCGCTGGAGCAGAAAATTGCCATCTACCTGCGCCGTATCCAAAGTGAAGAGCACGGGGGCTGGCCCCTTTACCACAATGGCAAGTTTGACCTTTCCGCCACTGTAAAAGCTTACTTTGCGCTCAAAGCTGTGGGGGATGATATTAATGCCCCCCATATGCAGCGTGCACGAGAAGCCATTCTGGATCATGGTGGAGCGGAACGCTCAAACGTGTTCACACGCTCCCAGCTTGCTTTGTTTGGTGAAGTGCCGTGGCGCGCAACCCCGGTTATGCCAGTAGAGTTGATGCTGCTGCCTGCCAAGGCATTCTTTTCCGTGTGGAACATGTCTTACTGGTCCCGCACAGTTATTGCGCCGCTTCTGGTGCTGGCAGCCCTCCGCCCTGTGGCGGCAAATCCGCGCCAGATCCATGTGCGTGAGTTGTTTGTTACTCCGCCAGAAAAAGTGCAGGACTGGGTTCGCGGTCCTTATCGCTCGGCATGGGGGTATGTTTTTAAAGGGCTGGATAGCGTTTTGCGGCCCATCGTACCGTTTATTCCCGAAAAAACGCACAAAAAAGCCATTCAAGCCGCTCTTGATTTTATCGAACCTCGTCTGAATGGCAAAGATGGCTTGGGGGCTATTTACCCTGCCATGGCCAACGTGGTGATGATGTATCGGGCCATGGGCGTGCCGGATAAAGACCCGCGTGCAAAAACGGCATGGGAAGCCGTGCAGGCCCTGATCGTTGAAAAAGACGATGAAGCCTACTGTCAGCCCTGCGTTTCCCCTATTTGGGACACCGGGCTTTCTGGCCATGCCATGATTGAGGCAGCCTCTGGCCCCAATGGAATTGCGCCAGAAAAAACGCTTGGCGAGTTGAAAAAAACCTCTGCATGGCTCCGCAGTAAGCAGATCCTGAATGTGAAGGGAGATTGGGCCGTTCGTAACCCCAATCTGGCCCCCGGTGGCTGGGCTTTCCAATACGGCAACGACTATTACCCCGATGTAGATGATACAGCCGTAGTGGGTATGCTGTTGCACCGTGAGGGCGACCCGGCAAATGCTGAAGCCATTGCGCGTGCACGCACATGGATTGTGGGCATGCAAAGCACAGATGGTGGCTGGGGCGCTTTTGATATCGACAACAACAAGGATGTTCTCAACCACATTCCTTTTGCCGATCATGGTGCATTGCTCGACCCACCCACCGCAGATGTCACCGCACGCTGTATTTCCTTTCTGGCCCAATTGAAAAACCCAGAAGATGAACCCGTTATCAAGCGTGGGCTGGAATATCTGCGCAAAGAGCAGGAAAAAGACGGTTCCTGGTTTGGGCGGTGGGGCACAAATTACATTTACGGCACATGGTCTGCACTGTGCGCCTTAAATGCCGCTGGCATTTCCCACGATGACCCAGCCGTGGTGAAAGCTGTGGAATGGCTCCGCTCTGTCCAGCGAGCAGATGGCGGCTGGGGCGAGGGTTGCGAATCTTATGAAGGCGGCCCACACGGCACGTATGGCGAAAGCCTGCCCTCGCAAACTGCATGGGCTGTGCTGGGGCTGATGGCCGCAGGCCGGCGGGATGATCCAGCCGTAACGCGCGGTATCGCATGGTTGGCAGACCAGCAGGATGCGAACGGGGAATGGCATGAAGACCCCTATAATGCTGTTGGCTTCCCCAAGGTGTTTTACCTGCGTTACCACGGCTACAAGCAGTTCTTCCCGCTTATGGCATTAGCCCGCTATCGCAACCTTGAAAGCAGCAATACCCGCCGCGTTTCCTTTGGGTTCTAAATCAATGACATCAGCCTCTGCTCAGCCTTCGCCATCTCGCCCCGGTATTCTGGTGGGGTTAAAAGCGGAAGCACGCCTTATCCGCTCTATTTTCCCGCATGCTGCCATTGCCGCCAGTGGCGCGACGCACGCCGGAGCAAAGCGCGAAGCTGCCAGATTGGTTGCCAGCGGGGCAGATTGTCTGCTCTCCTTTGGCTTGGCTGCGGGGCTGAACCCGGCATTATCTGCTGGCACCATTGTTATTCCAGAAAAGGTCTCCTGCTGGGGCACAAACGCCGTATGCGATGCCACTTTACGCCATATTTTAGGTGGAGATCAGGCGGGTGTGCAGGGCGGAACGCTGCTGCATAGTGATACCGTCGTAATGGATGCAGCCCATAAGGCGCAGCTTTTTGCACAGTCTCATTGCCCAGCATTAGATATGGAAAGCGGTTTTCTTGCAAAAGCGGCAGAAGAAGCCGGGCTGCCTTTTGCTGTGCTGCGGGTTGTCTGCGATCCGGCAGACCGCTCCCTGCCCCCCATTGCAGGCTCTGTTCTTTCCCCTGAAGGGGGCCTGCAAATCGGTAAGTTAATGTGTGATATCGTGCGCCACCCAACACAGATTGGTGGGCTTATTCACCTTGGGCAAGATGCAGCTTTGGCACGTAAAGCCATGATCTCGTTTCTAACGACACAGGCGCAAACCCCTGCCTTTAAACGGCTTGCAGGCAACTAATTCTGCCTAGCGCCCATCCATATTGGATACGATTCCATCTGCATCCTCATCATCTGAGGATGCTTCAAATTCTTCCCATACATTGTCTACAGGACGGTTGAGAAGCACAAAGCTGCCTCCAACCATCGCTGCACCCATAACAGGAAACAACCACCGAAAAGCCAGCATGCCCCAGCTATCCTGTGGATGGCTGTACGCCACGACCGACCACCCCGTAAAACACATCAGCGTAAAGCCACCGGTCATCAATAGGGCAACCAGCAGAATACGCTTGACGTAAGGCGAGGCTAACCCGCCCTTCTGCTGCGGCTTATTGTTTGAAGGCGCGGGCAAGGAAGTTCTGCGTTTCAAGAGAAACGGGCAAAGTGGTGTTGGTAAGAGCAACACCTTTCCACCCAGCACCCAGAGCCGTGTATAGATTTACCGCATCACGCAGACGCTCCAACTTGGCAAGAGCCTCCATGTTCTGGGCATTCAAGGTGGTACGTTCAGTTGTCAGCACTTCCAGAAATCCTACCAGACCAGCACCGTAGAGCTTACGCGCACGCTCACTGGCAGTTGCGCTATCTTCTGCGGCTTTATGCAGCTGTTCGGCATATTCAATATCATCATGCCATGCAGCCATGGCATCTTCCACTTCCTTGAAGCCCTGCAAAACAGTCTGACGATACGTGAGACGCGCGGCTTCTGCCGCAGCCTGTGCAGCACGGATTTCTGCTGTCATTTTGCCACCATGCATCAAAGGCAAGCTGGCCATCAGCATGAACTGCCAGCTCATGGCATTTGCCTGAAACGCCTGATACATGGCCGATGCATTCGGGTTGAATGTAAGCGGTACGACAAAATGTGGATACAGGTTGGCAACAGCCACACCAATCTGCGCCGTAGCAACGGCATATTGCCGCTCCGCCATGCGGATATCCGGACGGTTGGCAATAACGATAGATGGCAGTGTGGCAGGAAATTCCGGAACAGTTGGCAAGGGCCGCGGAATCTTCAATTCCTCTTCCAGCTCACCCGGCATTTTGCCCAACAGCACGGCAATGGCGTGTGTTACCTGCGAAACACGTGTTTTTAGCGGTTCACGCGCAGCAATCTGCGCATCCATTTCGGCCTGTGCCTGTGCAATCTGCAAGGTGTTGCCCACACCTTCCAGATACAGCTTGTTGGTAAGGTCCAACGCATCCTTGGCAACGCGAATGTTATCCGTGGCGATCTTGATCTGAAGCTGCGTAACGCGCAGCAACATATAGTCGGACGCAAGCTCGGACAGCAGACCCATCAGCAGTGCGCGGCGGCCTTCGATATTGGCTTCCACCTGATGTTCATGCGCTTCCACATCACGGCGGATACGCCCGAACATATCCAGCTCCCACGAT
The DNA here is from genome assembly GCF_050106715.1 of Acetobacter sp. AAB5. Lineage (NCBI taxonomy): Bacteria > Pseudomonadati > Pseudomonadota > Alphaproteobacteria > Acetobacterales > Acetobacteraceae > Acetobacter > Acetobacter sp. AAB5. Next base: position 155,391 of record NZ_JBNIEW010000003.1, on the reverse strand, counting down.
GCCATCACACCATACGTCAACATAGAAGCTTCTGGCTGGTTGGCCGGATTACCCGGACGCAGTGGCCAGTTATCGATGTTGATGGAATAGCGCACATCACCACCGCCCATATTGGCATCCATTTGTGGATACCACTGTGCGGCAGACCGATCACGAATGGCCCGTTCGGCCAGAATACGCTGTCCGGCAATCTGCAGATCGTAGTTGCCCTTAATGGCATCATCCACCAAGCGCGTGAGAATGGGATCTTTGAACAAAGACCACCACTCTGTCATTTCCTTGTTGGTGCGTTCGATCTCTTCAGGCGTAGCCGGATGCTCTTCCTCCGTCTCCTTGAACGCTGCCGGAACCTTCATGCGGTCTGGCTGATAATTTGGCCCTACGGTACAGGCTGACAACAACATGGATGTTGCCAGAAACAGCCCAAGGCGACGACGACCCTTCATGTTCTGTCTCATGTCCTGCGCTTACAGATGATCTTGCAGCCAGGTCGTCAACTTTCCGCGGCGGCCTCTGGGTTCAGGGCCTACGCTCACAGTTGCCGTCATACCTGCTGCCAGCGTGACACTATCGGGCACGTGGTCAATGTGAATACGAACAGGAATACGCTGGGCCAGACGCACCCAGGTAAAGATTGGGTTTACATCCTGCAGCCCCAGCTTATCCGGTGTGCCGTTGGTATCGTTAATACCGCGCGCAATGCTGACAACATGGCCTGTAAGGATAGGCTTATAGCCCATCAGCTTAACGCGGGCTTCATCACCCACGTGTACGCCCCACATCTTTGTTTCTTCGAAATACCCGTAAACCCAGTAGGAGTCGGAATCGATAACGGCCATACGTGCCTGCCCGGCAGAGGCGTAATCGCCCACCCGCAGGTTCAGGTTGGTGATGTAACCGTTTACCGGAGAATACAGAACCGAACGCTGCAAGTTCAGTTTGGCCACATCCAAAGCGGCACGCGCTGCATCCACAGATGCAATCTGTGTGGCCACATTGGAGTTAAAGACTTCCTGTTCTTCGGCCGACACAATGCCACCCAAGCCCATACGGCGGCGGGCATCATTGCGTTTCAGCTTCAAATCTTCCAATGCGCCATCAAGCCGGGCCTGTGCCTCACGGATAGCAAGACGGAAACGCACCGGATCAAGCACAAACAGTGGGTCACCCTTATGCACAAACTGGTTATCCACGATGGGAATCTGCACCACTGTGCCAGAAACTTCGGGGGCCACGTCCACAACGTAAACACGCACACGGCCATCGCGGGTCCAGGGTGCAATCATATACACGTTCCACAGGGTAATCCCCAGAACGATGGCCAGTGAGACGACCGCAAGGGTCAGAACAACTCGTATCAGGGTGCGCAGAAGGGGCATTGCGGAGACTCAAAAGCCTTTTCGGGTCAGACGTAGAGGATCAGCAGGCAAAGAATACTGACGTATAACGATACTTCGAACAACGCGATATGCCAGAACCAGCCCAGAAGGCCGCTCCACCACAACACGAAGCGAACAAACATTGTAATCGGCAGCGCCGCTAGGGCGTACACGACAATAGGTGCAATAAAAACACCAAATATATTGAATTCAGCTAGCATGGCACTGTTCTGGAAACTGGCATTACCGCATGCCTCTTTTATCACCACCAATGGTATCCCGGTGGTTTTGGGCGGCTTGCTCAACCCGGTCAAGAACGCCGCAGCATTCTTCCAGCTCCTTGGTGGAAACATCTTCCGTTAGGCGGGCTGTCACTTCATCCGCCACACGGCTGACAAGAGCAGCAACACTGCGCCCTTCTTCCGTAATACTTACCAGTTTGGAGCGGCGATCTTCTTCATCCGTTTCACGCACCACGTAGCCACGCTTTTCCAGCACATCCAAAAGCCGCACCAGTGAAGGGGCTTCCAAGGAGAGGGAGCGGGCCAGATCTGTCTGGCGCATGGGTGTTTTGGAGAAGTTAAGATAATAAATGGGCCGCCATGTGGCGTCTGTCAGGCCGAAGGCCCGCAGATCGGCATCAATCTCCCGCCGCCACACAGCAGCAAGACGCGCCAGCCGATACCCAAAGAAACGGCGGGGCTCATTGGCCATAACGGGATGATGATTCGGTTCCATTCCCTACCCACACTAGTGAGCGTGCAAACAATTTGCACACTCACGAAAGACAGCGCCATCATTTACAGAAAAAATCCTGCGCGCCAATGCAAATTTGGAATGGAACCTATGGTTTCGTCCAGACTGGACGATTTCAGTCCTTTTTCCGCCGCACAACGTCCCACACTTTGCGAGATCCACCGCGGCCCATGGCTGTTGCAACGGTTGCCGTTACGGCTGCCATGGTCATGGAGTCGCGCATCATGGTGATATTGCGGTCACGGGCAATGCGGGCTTCCACTTCCTGCACTGTCAGGTAAGAACGACGGCCAAACAGCACACAAACCAGAGCCACAAACACATCCAGCCCGAATACTGTAAACGCCGCACCTACCGGGCCAAAATGCCCGACAAAAACCAGAAGCACCCAAAGGAGCCCATGCCCTGTAATCAGGGCAAATAGTCCAAATACTGCCGCCATTGCCAACAATACAGCTTGCTTGCCGTATCGTATGGCCATCTGTTGCATCAGGTTAGACTGAGCATTCAGGGCGGATTTACCAAGATCAAAGATACGCATGGGCTCCGAGGCTACCTTTGTTCAGATGACGCACAAGCGTCAGCGTGACAGACGCCCAAGGATAAAGCCCACCACGCCAGAAATGGCAATGGACAACCAGGAAGACTGACCACGATTACGCTTAGCAAGATCGCTTTGTGCATGATCGGCCAGTTCGCGCGCATTGGCAACCGCCTGTTCTTTCAGCGTGCCGGCTTTATCCCCTGCACGGCCCAGCGCAGGCACCAGATGCTGGGTCACAAGGCGTTCAAGATGCGCTTTTACGGCTTCCAATTCGTCCCGCGCCGTGTCGGCTGCGGCTTCACCTGCTGCTTTTACTTCTTTGATTTTATCTGAAGACATGAAAGAAACCTCCGTTTACCTGCCTGAAATATAGTGCACTTTACTTCTAACCCACGGAAAGGGACATAGTTGCATGCATACCACGCATGGCTCATCCACAGCACTGGCGGTTCACAATCTAGCGTTCTTTCACAACGCAGAACCCCTCACGCTTTCTCTACCGGCGGGAAGTTGCACAGCCATACTGGGAATCGGGCAAGACAATGAAGATCTGACCTGTTTGGCAGAAACATTGGCTGGCAGACGCCCCTGTACGGTTGAGCAGATAGAAATTAACGGCACACCATATAACTTAGGCACATCTGGCCATAAAAAACTGGCAACAATAGGCCCGCATGCGCCCTTGTTTCCGCACATTTCCGTTCTGGACAATATTCTCCTGCCCCTTCGCGCCAAAGGCACGCTCCATAAGTCTGAAATCACACATCGCGGGGCTGAAATACTGGCCCTAACTGGCTTGGAAGCCCTGCGCACCCAACCGGCCCGCATACTCAATGCAGAACAGATATTTCGGACGCAGCTCGCGCGCGCCCTGATCATGCAGCCCGACGTTGTGGTTCTGAACCAGCCTTTCGAAAACATGGACCAGCCCACCATCCGGCGTGCGATCACATTTTTGGATCGGTTACGCCATGCCATAGGATTGAGCATTCTGCTGCTTTCACGCCAGAAGCAGGACTGTATGATAGCGGCAGACCAGATTGGCGTTATGCAAAATGGCACCCTGTTGCAGATAGGAGATGTTGCCACCCTACTAAACCGCCCCGCTTGCCTAAGCGTGGCGGCACAGTTTGGAGATGCCAATGTTATCAGCGGCAAGGTATTACTTATAGAGGATGACATTGCCGAATTGCGCCTACCATCGGGCGAGACAGTGGAAGCCGTGGCCGATTACAATCTAGAAGAAAATGATCTGGCCAGCATTTGCATTCTGCCTGACCGACTTTCCGTTCTGTTTCCTCGCTCTGGTGGCATGGAGATAGAAGATAAAACAGATATTGCCTGCACTCTTGTTTCCGCCCATCACATTGGCCACGCCATTGCCATGCGGTTTCGCACCTTGGATGGCACGGAAATTATAGCTCACCGCCCCTTGGTCCATTTGCCGCGTGAACTCCGCCCCGGCAACAAGGCCATATTGGCTTGGCAACCACAGAACGCTATCGCCTTTCCGATGGATGCAAAATAAGGCTAAACTCATCTGCCTTCATCTGGCTGCACTATATGCGCGAGGTCACCCTGTTTTCTTTTTCTTTCCTGCACGGTCGCTCCAGCGGGACACCGTCACCCCACCCTCAGAAACAAGCGCCTTCTGCCGGGACCATTTCCCGACGGAAAGCCCTGCTGGCTGGGTTGGGCGGCGGCGTAATCTCTCTTGCCCCTCAAATGGTTCAGGCGCGTCCGGCGCGTAAACACACGATGGCGCATACAGACGCCTTACGGGTTCTGACATTCTCGGGCAGGATTTGTGACATACAGAAAAAAATTCTTTTTGCCGGATACACACGTCAGACACATCACCGCATCATCACCTCTGGATGGGACGGATCTCTAACCGCTCTCCAGCAACAGGAAAAAAACAGCCCCAAGCATTGGGCTGCGGTCATGATGGAAAATAGCAGTCTGGCGATAGGAGGCAGCGCAGGCCTGCTTGCCCCTTTGCCTGAAGATGCAGCACAACCCAATTATTCCACCAGCATTGATTACGCCATTGCGTGGGATAGCTCACGTTTTGACACGCCCCCCAACTGGGCTGACTTTTGGGACGTTGCCCGCCATCCGGGACGGCGCAGCCTACGGCGAGACCCACGCACCACGCTAGAAATTGCCCTACTGGCTGATGGCGTACCATCCGAAATGGTTTACCGCACACTCAACACCCAAGATGGGTTAATGCGCGCCTTCCGAAAACTGGATCAGCTACGGCCTTATATTGTGTGGTGGTCCACCCCGGAAGAAGCCGGACAGATTTTAAAAAGCGGTGGCGCCCTTATGGGGCTTGCGCCTACCGGGGAAATGCTGAACACAGCCGATGGAGATACCAAGCGTTTTGGTATCTGTTGGCAACAACGCTTACAGGTGCGTTACGGCTGGGGAGTGCCACATAGTTCTGCCACCACCGCTACCGCACTCAGTTTTGTATCATGGCTTGACCAGGCACAGCAGCAGCAAGCATTTTCCAACGCATGGCCATCTCTACCATCCATGAGAGATATGGCCGTGGATAATAACTTACGCCACTTGGCTGCGCCCCTTGTTGTTGATGATATCTTCTGGATAAATCATTTAAACATCATTGCAGAACACTTTGAACAATGGGCGCTCCGCAAGTGATTCCTTCTCTGATGCAAATCCCATTGCCTTATTCTTTTTTATGGGGGTTTATCAGCATAAGCATGACAAGCATATTTCTTGTGTTTGTTCTGCTCATGCTGGCATTTGCCATACATGCTGGGCGCATTTTTTATATTTCATTCTTTATGTTATTTATTCCAGCATCGGTTCTTAGTATTTTTTTGCCTGTTGTCATCAACGCACCTTATACCCCTTTTTTACAGGGCGCCTTAAGCTTACCTTTGCTTGCACTATGGCCACTTGCCAAACTTGAAACCCTACCAGAAGCATGGGGACCTACAGCACATGAACTGGGGGCCAACCGAAGCACATGCCTACAGCTCATCATCTGGCCCCTTCTTAGGAAACCTTTAATCGTAAGCTTCTTCCTCTCCCTCTTTTTTGGCATTGCACAATGACGGCACCTTTTTGGGAAACAACCCCACTTACAGAAATGACCACAGAGCAATGGGAAAGTCTGTGCGATGGATGCGGACGCTGCTGCTTGCACAAACTGCGTGATGATGACACGGAAGAACTGCATTACACATCTGTTGCGTGCCGTCTTTTAGATGTTAAAACATGCCAATGCACAGATTACGCGCAACGTCATCGCAAAGTGCAAGACTGCATTACTCTAACACCAAAGATGATTCCTGAACTTGATTGGTTGCCGCCTGATTGTGCATATCGCCGTCTTTCGGAAGGGCGCGGTTTGCCACAGTGGCACCCATTGCTGACGCATACTGCCCAATCTGTTATCACCGCAGGTGAATCTGCTGCAGGACGCTGTATAAGTGAAAGACGCGCAGGGGCACTGGAAGATTACATTGTCCGTTGGCCCGGCCTTCCTGCTGAGGAATCTCTCTAAAAAACCTTTGCCCAGAAAGATGTTTTCTTGAATTGCAAAGAACACTCATCTTGGCCAGAGCATGTTATGCTGCAAGGATATGGTTCTGCAAAAATAATTTGGCGCGTTTCAACAAAAGCCAAACGCTGCATCTTACGAATTTCTGCAAAAGAACAGGCTATTCTTGTTACTTTGCCTAAAGGATTCCCTTACACTCAGGCCTTGGCTTTTGTGCATAAACAAGCGCAATGGATTACAATGCGCCTTGAAAAATTAGTGCAAACGCCACGTTTTGCTATTGGCTCCCATATTCCTATTCAAGACAAATACTACACAATTTGCCACGCCCCTGATCGCAAAGGTGGTGCGTGGCTAGAAAATGATTGTCTTTTTGTAAGCGGAGATCCGTCTTTTCTTGCGCGACGTGTGGAAGACTTTCTTAAGCAACATGCAACCAAAATTCTTACTCAAGAAATGCACTGCCTGGCCCAAGCTGTTGGATTACGCCCTACACGGTTAGATATTCGTGACACATCAAGCCGTTGGGGAAGTTGTTCATCTTCTGGACGTATAATGTTGTCGTGGCGTTTAATAATGGCACCATTTTTTGTACGCCATTATTTGATTGCTCATGAATTAAGCCATCTGCAACACATGAACCATAGTACCCAGTTCTGGAAAGTGGTTGACGCATTCACCCCTCACAGACAGCAAGCAGAAAATTGGCTACAACACTTTGGGCCGATTTTACACGCTGCTCGATAAAACATACTGTTGCAGTTCTCTCCGACCATGCTAAAACGCTTTCAATCACCAGAGGTGCACCATTGCATCTGCGCGAACTTGGCGGAATGGTAGACGCAGGAGACTTAAAATCTCCAGCCTGTAAAAGGCGTGCGGGTTCGAGTCCCGCAGTTCGCACCACTAACCTGTTGAAATATAACAGTAAAATGAGAATTTGACGGGTCTGCGGGATTTTCCCGTTTGTCTTCCCAGAACGGGAAACGCAGATGCTCCGCCTCATTGGCTCTCATTACCACTTCCGTCGCGCAGTCCCTCAGGCCGTGCAAGCCTGCCTCGGCAGAACCGAAATCTCCCTTTCCTTACAGACTCAGAGTAAGCTCATCGCCCGAGAGCGGGCGGCGGCCCTCTATGCGTCCACCGGCGCACTGTTTGAAAGAGCAAGGATGATGGACGAAAAACCTGACACTGATCTGATGAAAGACCTGCTGGCTGTTCAGGCCCAGACAATCAGGGACCAGGAAGAGACACTTGCCCTTGCTGAAGAGTGTCACGCCCTTGACCGCAAAATCCGCGACGCCACCCATAACATGGCGCTGCTGGAACGGGTTGAAAGCGAAAATGCCTTCCTTGATGAAAGCTCGAACAAGATACGCGAGATCGTTCAGCACTTTGAAAGCATGCGTCAGCAGCTCACCACCGGCATTGCTCTAAGCCAACAGGAAAAGAAAATGCTCAAGGCGGAAGCTGACCGTCTGTCCGGCATGATCGTTGACATCCAGAGTCGTCAGCCTGTCCATAGTATCCAGCTGGTGCCACAGAAACCTGCCCCGCCCGTACAAGAAGAGCGAAAGCCTGCCCCAAAAACGTCCTCCCCTCTTCTCTCGACCATGGCTGAACGATTCATCTATTCCGACAAGGCAAAGAGCGCCGACACTATAAAAGCCACTAAGAAGACTATTGACCTGTTCATTGAAGCTTTTGGCGATATGCCCGTGCGACAGATTACGGGCAACGTGGCGGGAGAGTTTTTTGACTTACTTTCTTCTCTGCCAGCCACGCATGGGAAGGGTAAAACAGTTCTCCCGTTACGTGTTGTCATTGCACAGGCGCAGGAACGGGGTCTGGAAACAGTTGGCGGAAAAACTGTCAAAAACCATTTCTCTCGACTGTCTGCACTGTGGGGGCATCTGGTCAAACGGGATTTCGCCGACAAGAACCCATGGTCTGGCTGGGACTTCAATGTCACCAAGAAGATTGTTCGCAGGGGATGGACGGATGGCGAGCTTACACAACTCGCGCATGCGGACTGGTCAGGAACGGCTGTCTCTCACCGAACATGGGCTGGCATCATTACTATCGGCATGTTTACAGGCATGCGCTTGGGTGAAATCTGTAACCTCAGGCGACAGGATATTGAAGTCATTGACGGTGCGCCTTGCTTCCATGTGCGCCCTCACCCCGAAGATGGCTGGTCACCAAAGACCACAGCGGGCACCCGTATCATTCCTATTCATTCCAGTCTGCTCGGAATAGAAAGGCTGAAACTGCTTCAGGACAATGGTGAAAAATACCTCTTTCCTGATCTGACTGTTTCAGCATCAGGTGAACGTGGTGATAACTTTGCTCGCTCTTTCTCAAAGCATAAAAAAAGGCTCGGTCTGCCAGAAGCTGTGACATTCCATTCTTTCCGCCATACCGTCAGCACAAAACTTAGAAATCAGGAAGCGCACATTAGAGAGTTATGGATTGATACTGTCCTCGGCCATGAAGCAACCCACAAGAGTCAAGGAACAATGAACTACACAAGCGGGATTGAAGTTGCCAATCTCAAGCAGGTCATTGAAGCACTTACCTATCCACCCGAGTGCATCATGCCTTTCTGAAAGCCTTATGGTGACAGTCTTGTTTGCATAAAAACAAAAACAGGAAATCGGGCATCTCAATAGGTTATCTTTAAGAGGAGCCAGCAGTGCTGAATGGCTACCCATTCAGCATCTGGCAAAGGGGAATACTTCCCCCGTTGACCCCCTTTAAGGAGAACCTTGTTATGCCGATTGTCCGCACTTCTCATCTCTCTGTGAGAGCCAGCCCCGCTGAACTGGACCGCTGGAATAGCGTTGCCCACCACCTTGGCCACGCCACCACCGCCCATTGGATCAGGGCACTTCTGGCCACTTCTGAACTTGCTGGTGACAATGGCCAGCAGGTCGGCTCAGAACTTTACAGTCTGCGTCATGCCCTCTCACGCATTGGCAACAATCTGAATCAGTTGGCTCATTCCGCCCATTGTGGTGACACCGTTTACTGCGAAACGATGTTGAGCGAACTGGAAAACAGACTGCAACAGATTGACCTGCTTCTGGCTCGCTCAGGGCGGCAGTCAACCGGACGCAGGTGCGCCCGGCCTGCCAGGACACTTCATTGAAAGCTGTCCGGGTCATGAGCCATGATTATTCAGGAAAGCAGGATTAAAACCAGAAGCGGTGCCAAGGCGATTGTCCGGCATGTTCTTCATGGCCCCAAGAATGAGGCGATCAGAATCATGGCTGGGTCAGACTGGTTGGTTCATGATGCTATGCGAGAAGCCAGACGCGAAAAACTCACCTATGGTCTGCGCCATATCGCCTTTAATCCTGCCGAACCGATGACAGATGACCAACTGGCAGAATTTGCCGGAAGAATCTGTCACGAGTTCCATGCAGACCCTGAGCATATGACGCTGATCATCCATCAAAAGGATGGCAGCACTCATGGTCACCTCCTCATGCCTGAATGGCAGCAGGACCATATTTTAGACAGTCGTTTTAGCTGGATACGGCTGGAGAAGCTGGCAAGGCTGGAAGAAATCAGGCTGGGTCATGCACTTGTCGCGGGAGGTCATGACCGCTCGATTGCCAAAGCTCTTCGTAAAGAAGGCAAACATCGGGAAGCAGACCTGATCAATGCCCTTATGCCAGAGCAACCAGCAGACAAGCCACGTGCTGCCTATACCTCGCAGGCCCACCGCACAGCGGAAAGACAGGGACTTAACCTGCCAAAACTCAAACAGCTTGTTGCCTCTCTCTGGACCCAGTCTGACGGATTAAAGTCTTTCCGTGCAGCACTGACGGAACACAGCTTGACCATACGCAAAGGAGACCGGGCAGATAAACGGCCAGGAGCGCACATCATTGAAGATCAGGACGGAAAACTGATCGGCAGCTTTACCCGTCTCACAAAAGTCAGAATGACGGAATTCAGAAAGCTTCTTGCAGAAGAACAGCACCCCACAGTCAGCAAGCCAGAGGCGGATATTAAGAATACCCGTTTACCCATCCGCCGGACAACCGCTGATTTTTATGAGGAATATCCTATCCCCAAAACTACGGTCGCTCAGACTGCCCCCAGAAAACGACCCGTTATAAAACGGCCCCAAATGCGCAAATGGCAAAGAGAACTCTGGCTCCAACGTATGGCTGATGTTGATACGACAGCAACAGAACCACTCAGCCCCACATCTTCTATCCGGATCATCAGTGCAGGGGAGGCCCGTTTTCGGAAAGAGATCAAGAAAGCTATTGCGCAACAACAGGCTATTCTCGACCAGAGTGCGCCAGAAGCGGACTGGGCACCGCTGAAGAGGGAAGAAATGCTCGCGAAATGGCGAAAAGCGCTCACACCCTACCAGAAGCAACTGCGGAGCAGCTTTGCGCGTTACCATTGTGCCAAAAAAGAGTGGAAACAAGCTGACGAAAGCCGCTGGCAACGCATGACCGGAGGAGCCGGGAAACTCGAGAAAGTCTGCCAGCAACTTTTGCTCGAATTCCTCGAAGTCCTGCGGTTTGTTATACAGGCGTTGCTGCATATCGTGGGGTTGCGCTCAACACCACTAGAACCTGTCAGACCTGTTTTAACAGAACGAGACAGACCGGCCCTTGAGAGCTTTCGTAAAAAGTATGATGCTGAATTCACCGCCATAGCTGATCTGGATAAACTCGAACCATGGCTATCTTCCCGTTTTGAAAGGCTGGTGCAGGCGAGAACAGACCGCATCAGACAATGGGACATGGCCCATCAACCTGAAAAAGAAAGAGCAAGACAGGAAATAGTACGCCTGCGCTCAAAACTGATTATACCAAAAGGAGTAGTGCAAAATATGACTGCAACCACGACCCAACCAACCATGAGACATTAACGCACAGCTTGTTTTCTACAGTCACACACGCGAACGAAGCTGCTAAGGCTAACGCAAACTGGAGATGGGGAACAGTTGGTAAGTAACAGTGGTTGCCTAGTTCAGGGATCACGCAGAGGATTCAAAAAATCATTGTGATCTTTTTGATATTTAAAATATCAATAGGTTACAATTTTTATATCGGTGAAAAAAAGGGTTTTTAGAACCCTACTGCATATTTATTATATATATCCTTTGCATTATTATGAATATTTATATTTTTCATCACTCAATATAAAATCGCAATGACCCACATATAGATCTACATTTTTCAATATTTCTGCCATATATGACAAAGAAAACTCTGCTATTTCTCTAATCTGTAAAGCTGTATAATCTCTTCCAACATCAGAAAAACTTTTTTCTCCGTGAGCAAGATTTTGCCGTTGTATTTTAATCGTCAGAAGCTCTTTTCCATGATGTGTCTCTCTATAGTCTGTATTACTTTCAAAACCATATTTTTCTGCTATTTGTTTTATTTTTCTTGCGTCAACATTTCCATTAAATGTCTTCTTAACATCAAAGCCTGCATCTATTATATCTAAAGAAATATTTTGGAATGCAGAAAATTTTTCTTTACCACAGTGATTTTTAAAATCATCAAGAGACTTAATTTTTATTCCTTCAACTAAATGATCAAAGAGAACATTATTAGTCTTTATTTTATCATAAATAGACAAAAGACACTCTCGAGCTGAAGCTTCAATTATGTTGTATAACATCAAGAATGCACAAGCTCTATATATCTTTAAATCTTCTAAAAGCCTAGTCCCGGAGGTTAACGGTAATTCCTTTTCAAAAACAACTAACCTCGTAATATATCTCCTGACTTCTCGCTTTCTTTTAGAAAAATCACTCGAAACTCCTAGCATGATTTCAACACTTTTTCTTTTACGTAATTAATTCTTTTAATTAAACGAGGCCTAGAATTTGCCCCGTCAGAAGTCACAAGCTTATCAAACTCTTCTCCATACGCCCATGTATCAATTTTTTCTGGAATTACAATTAAATCAGGTTTTTCACGTAAAGCTAAAGTTACTCCCACTGCAATCGCTTCAAATCTTACTCTTGGTGTAGTTCTTTTTTGGGGGTCTTTCCTAAAACCACAAGAAAAATTATTACTTACAAAACTAAGCATTTTGTTCCACTCAGCTTCTAGACGGGGACCATCTATACTTTCAATAAAATCAGACTTGCTTCTCACATATTGATCCACAAAATCAATAACACTTTTTTGAAATAATTCGTAATTATCTGAATATGCAAAATATCTACATAGCAACTCATCATAATCACGACGCTTAATTGAAGCAGCCGATAGTGGGGCTAAAAGTCTTAGATGTTCTGAACTTGCCAATCTGCGTATGAATTTTAGAAACTCACCTTTCAAAACTCCATAGCGCGTTTCCATTGGATTTAAAGGTTCTCCGCCAGAATTGATACGATCAAACATATCTCTTCTGGTTTCCTCATCAGCTTTTTCTGTTAACTCGATTAATCTAATAGTTGTTCTGCCAAATCTTCTTCTTCTAGACGGAAGTAAATCAGAAAAATAAGTCCCATTGAGAAATGTCAGTTTTTCTAAATTAGATAATTTCAACTCATTAGTAAAATATGCGCTTAAAGTTCTTATTCTTTGCGTTCCATCTACTATCTCTAAACGTCCTGCAATATCTTCATCATCACTACTTATGTCTGCCACAAAAAGATAAGGTATAGGCAATCCAATAATTACAGATTCTATGAATCTTGATTGCTGCTCTTCACTCCATACAAAATCTCTTTGGTAATCTGGAACAAAAATATCGTTTTTACCATCTTCTGCCCCAACTAAATATTTTGGAACCAGAACTTCTATTGGGTATTCTCTAATAATATAGTCAATATCCCTCATGTGTCTCTTTATTTGCTCTTCTCCTTTTATAGAAAAATCGTCTTTTTTTTCAAAATTATTTTCCATGCTCATATGTCCTTCTCAATTATCTCACGTAAATGTTCAATGAAAGTTTCGCCTATAATTTTTCCCAAATTTACAGGAACGGCATTTCCGATCAATCTTCCTACGGTCTTTTTGCTCACTTTTGAGTTGGGCGGAACAAAAGAATATTTAGGAGGAAAGCTTTGTAGAATGGCCCCCTCTCGTAGTGAGATGGCCCTGTCTTGTTCTGGATGCCCAAACCTTCCATTTCCAAACCCATAATATTGAGTCGTGATCGTGGGAGACGGTGCATCCCACACCATCCTTCCGTACACACTTGGATACGTCTGACCCGTAGTCTTTTTATGACAATCGGTAACTAGCGCTTTATCCCAGCTCCGCCAGCTTCCCCCAGGTTTTGAGGCCTGAATGCGCAGCATGTTTACCTTAGACAAACTCGGAGCTTGGTGCAATGGATCGTGAGAATGGACTTCTCCTGCATGCAATAGTGGGCAATTTTTTATTGCATCTCTGACGGTAAGAGAAAAAGGCATGGGCGTCGTAGGCTTCATTAAACTAATAGGACCCAACTTCGATGCCAAAAGCACAAGTCTGTTTCTTTTTTGCGGGATACCATAATCTGCACAATTTACAATAGAGAATGAAACAAAGAAATTTTTAGACTCTAAATTACTTACAAATTCCTTAAAAACATCTTGCTTTGCAAGTCTTGGAACGTTCTCCATGGTAACAAAATGAGGTTTTATTGTATCTATTAACCTTGAAAAATGTTCAATTAAATACCATCTTTTATCTATTAATATATTATTCTTCTGCCGGTACGTAGAAAAAGGCTGACAAGGCGCACATCCTGCTAAAAGCAAAAAATTACTATTATTTATATACGGAATAACATCTTTTTTTTCTAAATTTTCAATCGATTTCAAGAGAAATACTGATTTATTATTATGCTCGTATGGATACGCACATGCTGGATCAATGTCGACTCCCAAGCGAACGTCAACCCCGGCCAGTTCCAAACCGTGAGTTAGCCCTCCAGCCCCACAAAACATATCTACTGCATCAATAGATGTGTGGCTTTTTTTTATACTTTCATTAGAGACTGGAAAAGTCACTTCAGTTTAACTCTTCTTACAAACTAGTTCAAAAACATATCGGCCATTCTGAATTCAAGATATTTTTCAGAATTATTGTGAGCGAGAAGCATAGCATCAATGCATGAATCGATTCCCTTCATCAAGATCACGCTGGCATAAACCTTCCTTCCATTAACGACAAAAGTATCACTCTTCCCAGATTGTTATCCCAATGATAGAAAATAACCGTTAAATTAAGAAGACAGCACGTCATTTTTTTTGCTGCTTCAACGGGTTAGATAGATGTCACTGCGGGTTGACGCGGGTTCGAGTCCCGCAGTTCGCACCACCATAACTCATTGTTTTTGTTCATTATTCTGGATTTCCAGAAACACAGACCCCGCAAACTCTTACACAAGGTCTTACACAGGCTTTGGCGGGGGACGATGAACAGGGCAGAAACATGCTCCAATGCCGGGCAACAGGTTTCTATTTCAGAACGCGGGTTCCGTCACGATTCCGTGATGTCGTAAAAAAGAATGAAATCTGCTTTTCGCTGTTCACCAGATCAAGGAAAATCGCACTGATCCGTGCTGGAACAGCATACGAACAGACACAGGCACTTTTTGCAAAGATCGAACACGCGATGGCTCATGAACCGTGGATTATATCGGATGAGGAAAAGCAGGACTATGCTGACCTTCTCAGACGCTCCATCCTTCCCCCGAAAACCAGCGGAGCTCAGGAAACAAGAGAGAGAGCCTGACAGAGTGCGTACGGTCATATCTTGAAAATGATGATGCCAAAAATTTCCTTGAGGCCATAATCCGGTCATATCAGCTCGAAATTGAGTCGCTGATCTCCCAATACAAAACCATCAACGCTGAACATCTCCTGTCCCATGTCAAAGAGACAGACCGCATGACCGCGCTCACCGGATATCTCAAGGATACAGCCGAACCCGCAATGGAAAAGCTGATCCGTTCAGGTGAAATCCTTGCTTCCAGAATTCAGGGTCATCAGGAAACCATCAAAGTCTTCGAAAATCAGTCCGCACTGTTACGGGAAACATTGTCTCCTGTCTTCCAACAACTGGAAGTAAAACCCTCTCCCCTGTTCTCAGAAGCAGTCTCTACTTTCATGGCGTCAAAAGACATCAAAACCAAGCCAAACAGCGAACTGGCTATGATGACTAACGTCTATCGCAGATGGATCGAAATCAATGGCAATGAACCTATCCGCACCTACTCCAGCAGGCATGCCGATAAATACATCGAGATGATGAGCAAGGTTCCCGGCAACTACGGCAAGGGCAAAACCAAGGAACTCACGGTTGATGAACTTATTAAATATGCGAAGCGGAACCGGATCAAAGCTCTTCTGACAACCAAGACCATCAAGAACCACTTCTCCAAGCTGTCCATCTTGTGGACCTTCTTATGAGAAAAAGGAACTAGTTGATCGGGGTTCCAATGTCTTCAGGGACTGGTCGTTCGGACGGAAACAGAAAGGCGATGACTATGTAAAATGGCCGGATGACGACCTGAGAAAACTGGTCGAAAACCCATGGCCACCAGACAGAATCTCCAAGCGGACATTCGGCATGATTGTTGGAATTGGATCGTATACAGGGATAAGGCTGGAGGAAATATGCCGGTTGCGAAAGCTGGACGTTATCAACATCAAAGGTGTCTGGTGTTTCAATATCTGTGAGCATCTGCCACGACACAACAGACCAGCGGAGGCGTGGAACCCCAAGACTGAGGCCGGTGAAAGGGTTGTTCCCATCCACCACAAACTGATTGAAGCCGGGATTCTGGAATGGGCCAAGAGTGCCAATTATTATCTATTTAACGAACTGACGTTCAGCGGAAGGGATAAAAACGGAGTGTGGGTTTTGGAAGGAAATTTTCAACCTTCAAGAACCGGCTTGGCATCAAATCGGCTACCGTCGTCTTTCACAGTTTCCGCCACAATGTTTCCACCCAGCTCAGAAGCACACCCGGAGGAAACACAGGCATCAGAGAACTCTGGATTGATGACTTTCTTGGCCATGAATACGGACATCAGTCAGGGCACCAGTCGGAAGGTGTAAAGCGATATCTGGATGGTATCGATCTTGAAAATATCGTTCAGGTGGCTGAGTCCATGCAGTATCCGGATTTCTGGGATATCAGGACCCTTATGGGAGACGCATAAAACTCATTTCCATAGGGCTTTGAGTGGCATCTCATCCCAAACAACACGTAATATCAATAATTACAGAATTTATCCTGTAAGACGGCTATAGGCTTGATGAGAAAACTTTTTAATTTTTAATAATTTTTTCTCATATCAGTTGCCGGCATCTTATCTATGGAAGAAGCAGGAAGGGGCATCCTGGACCTACCCCTCCCTTTTCTCTTCTTCCTTTTCATGCGAAAACATAAAAAATTTCTGGATTCTGAATATCAATAAATTGGAAACATTTATAATAAATCTTTGGTCTAGGAAAACTTATACCCCTACACCCCAACCTACGAACCTATATATTATTTGCGATGGACTTGCGACACATGGAAACAGAATAAGAACCTATAGCAAATCATGGTGAAAAAATTTTAGTCACCCAACATTTAACAGAAGTTTTAATTCAGAGCTTTTAACGTCACTATCAACAGAAGCTCTCTGGGATTTCTTTTGTCGTCTTTTCCATGTCCTGCGACATATTCCAAGTTTTCCCCATGGTTTTGTTTTTGACAGTGCCTCCCCTTCATAGTGTTCTCTTCTGACAGACCCTGCATTCCTGCGCTTTTTGGCTTGATAAACCTTGTCAGTCTGTTTCCGCCTTTCTTTCTTAATGCTCCTGGAAACCAGACAATCCAGATGCTTCATTTCATCTTCGGTGATCGCCAGTTTTTCAATGATCCGATCAATGCTGTAGGCATAACGCCATGAACAGAAACCCGGTTTTACATCAGACACATCACACGCAGTCATCAGTTTATTCAGGCTCGTGATATTATCGCTTTCAAAATGCTGAGTCAGATAATCAGAGGGAATAATATCTTCCATCTGGGCTTTCACATAGGGCAACAGCTCATTGGGATTATTCTGGAAATGTGCTGACGCCATGGAAACAGCGATATGACAGAACATATCCCTGTAGCCTTCCATGACACTTCCACCCCATCTCAGCTTTGCCAGTTCCTTCAGATCACCAATGATACGCCTTGATTGCTTATAGGGTGAGTTTTTAGAGGCTTTAACAGGAAACTGGACGATATTCCCATTATCAGGATTGTCAGCCTTCAGAGATGCCTTCTGGCTCCATTTCAGGGCATTGTCCCTGTAGGTCTTCTCTCCCTGCTTTCTTGCCTTTGCACGAATAGCGTCAATCTCTTTTGCCTGCTGATATCGTTGAGCCCCTGCATATGGTGCAATACTCAGAACACGCTGTTTGAAGTCTTCCGAGCTATAACGATTATCTGCGTTAAACCACACTGACCTGCATGAATGCCCCAAAGGAGAATATTTATAATTGATTGATCCTGGAATCCTCAAAACAGTCTGAGCAGAACACGGTGTGATATCTGCCATCAAATAATCCAGCCTGTTTCGGATGTTCCTATGAATATCCTCAATCACATCAATATAAGAGCGAGGTGGATTTTTCTGCCCAACTTTCCTGCGTCGTCTTCTGATAAACACAGTATCTGTGAATTGCCATAACAGGTAGGCACCCCCACCAGACAACACAATTTCAGTGGGTTCTGGTATTTCGTTATTCACGCAATGAGAAATAAGCCATTCAGCTTTGCCTACATCGTCCAGAGATTGCCATTCCTGAAAGAGCTCTGGACGATAGTGCTCATTATCAACCCATCTATCGAGAATACCCTTTACCTTGTCTCCCTTGATAAGCTTACGTTTTTCACCAATCTTATTGATGTCCAAATCAAGCCATGCGTGGGATATGGCGGAAATATCCTCTTTCCTCTGGGTCTTCCTAATCTTCGGAAAGAATGCCTGAGAACGATAAAGTGCATCAAATTTATTGCTGTCTATCAATTCCCTGATTCCCTGCATTCCCTCTTCTGTCGCAGGAAAATATCTTCTGAAAATGGAAAGCAATGGAAGCCTTCTGTTCACGCGACATACCATCAGTCATCGCAAAATGATCTGCCTTGATGTCAGAAACTCCACTTCCTGACGGAATGCCTTTGGCAGTAAGCTTTGGGATAAAACTTTTAGTAACTTTTGGCACAGACGGCATTGGAGTGCTCTCCGGTATAGCCTGAGGCGCAGGAGCGAGAACTCCCTCACCAGTCATCTCAGAAGCTTTTACGGGGGGTGTGACCTTCAGGCAGTGCAAAGGTCGTATCCTTTCCCTGTTGCAAGGCTTCATACAGGTTGGCAAATTCCCCTTTCTTCATTTCAAACAGACGGTTGGCAGAACCAAAAAACTTATTATTTTCGTTATTCACGATAATGTATGTATTGGCTTTTTCTCCTTTCTGGATACTCACGCCCAGAGAACTTAACCCCTCAACCATTTCTGAAAATGATTCTGAGGTTATACGTAGGTCTCTGATGGCCTGTCTCAGCTTTCCGAGGTTAACCCCCTGACGCAAGGCTGATTGATGCTGGATAGCTGTAAAAGCAGATTGCACTGGTTCATACA
This sequence comes from Acetobacter sp. AAB5, assembly GCF_050106715.1. Lineage (NCBI taxonomy): Bacteria > Pseudomonadati > Pseudomonadota > Alphaproteobacteria > Acetobacterales > Acetobacteraceae > Acetobacter > Acetobacter sp. AAB5. The sequence continues at coordinate 136,554 of NZ_JBNIEW010000003.1, read as the reverse complement.
GGTCTAGTGTATGAGCCTCTATATGATCCGCCATGGCAGTCTTACCTTCATCTCGGAGCTGGCGGATGACTGCAACCTGATGGCGTCCCTTTACGATGTCATGACCAAACAGGAATTCAGACGTACGTGAAATCTTTTCCTGCCTGACTCTCATGTAACTGCTGTCCAGGCATTTACCAGCACTATTCCGCCATAATGCATAGAGATGATAGTGCTCATCCGCATCAGGTTCACCTGCCTTGGCCTTCCTATGCCTAACTATTGTGCAGGTATCCGGGTCAAAGCCAAATTCCATAGCCAACATACTGACACTTTGTAACATCTGCTCATGCGTAATGTTTCGCTTGGGATTGATCTTGAAATGGCACACCGCATATTTGTCGTGGTTATCTCTGGCTTCATCAAAAGTCTGCATAACATCAAACTCTGATCCCTGAATCACGTCTATGGACTCATTTCCAGAGCCACGAAACACATGATCACAGGTCTCCCCACACCCACGAGAGGCAATAAGAGGCTCTGAGCTGATAATCATCTTCGAATATCCATGATAATACGCTTCATGGTCTTGATGATGTCACGGCATTCAGAAACTGCTCGTGATGCGTCCTCATGTCCACCAGCATTCAGATGATGGGCTATCTGGTTCAGGTTATTCCCACATCGTGCGACCTGATTGGTGGCTTCATTCAACTCTGCCAGAAGATGTTTTTTTTCGTCATTCACAAAATATCTGGAAGACATCAAAGAGCGGAAATAACTGGCGAGATTATGAAACCCGGCCACACGTCCAGTTTGCTTCCATGCCTCCAGCTCTTCACGGTTCGCACGAATGGAGAGACGGGTTTCCATTCGTCTCATATTTGGCCTTCCTGCTTTGCCTTTATTTATTTCGTTATTTTTCATTATATAAAATTCCTGCACTCAAATTGGGTCAACGGGGTGAAACCCCTTGCCAGTCTGGGCAGAGTAAACCGTGAAACGGGTCAACGTAGTCCACGCCTGGCAATACTATTATAATACAGGTTTCATATTATAACGGATTTCAGGAATTTGTATTATTCAATAACGTAACACACCGGGGTTATACCGATATGAATTTAATATATTATTATCGGCATCCTTCTTATTCTCTACCAGCTCAATTCCGGAGATATTCTTTTTGGCCCGTGATTTCAACTTATTCAGATAACGCCTGTTACGTTCTACCTGTGTCATGGGTTTCTCAAATATGGGTTTACGTCCCATTAAACTCTTCCATTCTCGCTAATCCAGCGGGAAAGAAATTCCATAGGGTCTTCATTCGTAATAATCAGGTTAGGAGAAGCTTTGGGACGATCAGAAAAAATATATCCATATTCTGGATTTGGAAGTTTTCTTAATGAATCATCATAACCGACGATAATGCCAGATAACTTTTTCATACGTATCTGGAGGCTCTTGGCTTTTGATATTTTTTCTGAGTCAGCCTCCGTTCTTGGACAGAATTCTATATATTTTTGTCCTGTGGATGTTGATCGAACCTGATAACGTCCACGCTCCATCAAATCCTTAACCAGAATAGAACAATCATCATCAAGCTTGTTCAATTCATATAAAACATTACGTAAATGCGCCTGCACTTCTGCCGGAAATACTGTCCAGCCAACAATATGTGTCAGACAGTTCAGAGTGGCTTTGGTTGGTTGATCTTTTTTTTCATAAATTGCCTTGTCCCGAAGTGATCGAAGAATCTCAACTGCTTCTGGAAGAGGGCATATTTCGCTAATTTCTTTAATATAATTATCAGACTTTGACAGATCAAAATCAGGAGCTTTAATCCGGTCAATCATTGACTGAATGCGTATAACATTTTCCTTTTTCATAAATTCCAAATATTCCCGGTCTCTTGTGCCGGTAAAAATTCTCATACTATATTTTTTGTAATATTACAATATTTTTGTTTAGTTTTTTGTAATTATTTTTTGATCACCTGTAAATACGATATGTAGTGCCTCAGATGGATTCCATCATACAATATCCGGTATTTGCTTCTGAGTTATATAAATTTTCCATGTTTTCACTACAAAATTGACCATATGTAGTCCCTGAGTGTTGATACGCACTACACGAAATCATACAAAAAATATGAAATCATGTTTTGTATTTTATAATTCTCTTTAAGAAAATTTATAGGATAAAAACATGCAAGGCATTCAAATACAAAAAGATTCAAAACAGGACAAAGAAGCCTTAGACAAAACTTCTCATACTCCATGGAGTATAAGAGGTATTTCCCAAGATGTCAGGGCTGGTGCATCAAGCCGTGCAAAAAAATCTGGAATAACCATTGGTGAGTGGTTGGAACTGGCTATCCGTGAAAAGATTAAAAATGACAGGAACAGCGAGAAATCCATTGTTGCCATGAAAACTGGAAAACAATCTATGGATATGCATTCCGTGAATAACTTTATTGATCTTATCACCAAGATAAAGAATGCGGAGATAAGCATTCCTGACAGACTATCAGTTCAAATAAGTGCGATGCTTAACAAAATGGCTGGAGATATCAGGAAAGGCACGATTACAGCATCTTCTCATGATGAATCCCTACCTTCTGATTAAAATCACAGGATAAAATTTTTATCCTGTGACTTTATAAAAATATCTCTATCGCATTACTCTTGCCCGTGTATTTTTCCGCTTGCATCACGATTGAAACGAACAGTGGCGGTTTGGGGCTGGTTTTCAGCCATGATGTTTATTTTACAATCCCAGACTTTCTGAAACCCTTCAACAGCCTTACAGTCGTAGCTTTGTATATCTAACTCTTTCTTTATTTGTTCAATAAATTTAGCGCGTTGTTCAGTCGATGGGTGTTAAAACATAAACGCCAGATTCAGATTTTTTTGAATAAAATAATCCGCGATCTCATCTTTGGATGGCTCCCCACCGCTACAAGCCGTCAGCAAACTTAATGCACATACAAAACCTGAGTATTTTATATAATTTATCATCTTATTGCCTGAAAATTCCGGTTCCAACTGTTTTCTTTGCGTCGTTAAAGGTGTGCTTAACAACTATTCCGTTCTTGATAAGCAGGATCAGTGATCTATTGTGACTCTTGCTTTTACTACCAAGGAATGTGGATATCCCGGTAGGGTCTAACAAAGATGCATCAGCAATCTTGTTGCCTGTCTGCTCATACAGGTAATGCCAGACCTCACTTCCGTTATCCGTGTAGCTGACATCTTCAGGTGCGCCATACAGAGCCTTTACCTGGTCAGAAGTCGTGACCCCATCATGAATGGTCTGATTGAGACTTTCTGGCGTGGCTGTCTTGAGAGCCTGTGTGCCTCCTGATGCAGTCGAACAGGCACACAACAGCAAAGGCATGGCAATAAGAACCATGGGCATGATTTTCTTCATTAGGCTTCCAATGATTTGACGAATTGAGGATTTTTGTCGATTACATTGAGAATTTCGCTTAATGCTTTTTTCTGATTTTCTCTAATTTTACGAACTAAATGGAAAAATCCGATAACCATCATAAATAGAATCCACATGATGCAAGGTACAACAATGTCCCCCACATACATTGCTCCATCATGATAATATCTGGGGTGACTTGTAGTCGTGATGAATAAGACCCCAATCACCATGACTATCAAATAGCGAAATGTGAGATTTCCAGTACCAGAGCGATTGATTTTTCCATGAAGACTATCCGCGTTAGTCCACGTGCTTCCTGTAGTATCATTCTTGATTACGAGATTATACCCGCTGTTATTCCCCTTAATGTTTCCCCAGATCACAAAGGCAGTCTGTCCTGCCCTGACATCATAATTACCTGCAACCTTCCACTCTCGCCCACTTGCCGAAACAATCCAGAACTCCTGATGTTGATTCGTCGTACTGGAAATCTGTGGAGCGTTCATATGATAAACGCCGTCGGCTACTCTCTGAAGGGAGCCACTGCTGGACTGTACAGACGTTGAAGACCATTTTTGGACATCTTTTACAGTTCCCCGGATTCCGTAGAGCCAGTATTTCTGGCCCATAACCTCAATATCCATAAGAAGCTACCAAACAGGCGGAAACTGGCGGGATTTCATCGTCATTGTCATGTCTCCATCCTATGAACACCCCTGGAAATCCCGGAAAAATCCACTGGATGTTATCCCTTAAACACCTGTTTTTGTTACACTTCTCCTTAAGAATCCTAACAAGAGAACGGATACCAAAATTATGTATCAATAAGGGAGAGTAACAATGACACGATATGGATATGCCAGGGTCAGCACGACAAAACAGAGCACCGACAGCCAGACCAGCGATCTCCAGAAGGAAGGGATACCATCCAACCTCATCATTACGGAGACGCTTTCAGGTGCTACCTCGTGGAAGCAAAGACCAGAACTCAGCCGTTTGGTTCATAGACTGAAGGCAGGCGATACACTCACCGTTGCCAAACTCGACAGGCTTGGCCGTAATGCGGTGGATGTTCTTTCTTTAATAGACATACTGAAAAAACGGCAGATTGCTGTGCGTATTCTTAACCTCGGAATTGATACCTCAGGCGCTGGTGGTCGCCTGTTCCTTCTGCTTCTCGCTGGTTTCGCGGAGTTTGAACGCAACATTATTCGTGAGCGGATCATGGCTGGCCTGGATGTCGCCAGAGCCAAGGGAAAACGCCCCGGAAGACGTTCCACTCTATCGCCTGAAAAAACGGCTCTGGCACGCGCCATGAAGCAAAGAGGACTCTCCTCGCGTGAAGTCAGTGAACTGCTTCAGGTATCACGTATGACAGCATGGAGAGCCATGAACAGCCTGAAAGCCGTCCCATAACCTCTGTATCAGCTATGCATTATTAAACACATGACTGAAACGAAAATTCCGGCTCCCAGAAAACGTGGCAGGCCAGCAAAAACAGGCAAGCCCATGTCAGCCTTGGAACGGCAAAAGCGTCGTCAGGCTCTGACCGGTGGGATCACAGACGCCGTGATTGAGGTGATGGCTCGTCCTATCCATAAGGGGTGGTCTTCTACTGCGGGATTTCTGGACAATGCTTTCTTACGTCGCTCAGACATCTCTTTCCAGTTTACCACGCAGGATGTTCTCTCCTTTATTCCAGTGGAATTGCACGATGAGTTCTGGTCCCGCATCCAGCTCTCCATTGCCAGAAAAAGTTTTCAACATGATCTGAGGGAGAGCAAAAAAAATCAAGACGTCCGGAGAACCATGCATGCAACTGTAAGATTCAGAGACATATTCATATGGGAACTGGTCTACGGAACAATGGTTCATCGGAACGAATATGACAGGCCAATTCAGAAGGCTCTCGATATATTACCGTTCATCGTCAATGGTATAAAGCCGGAAGACGAGCAGAAATATATTGATATCTATGTGGCATACAGAAGTGTGTATGACGCTGAATGGAATACACATTGCAGGCAGTTCTCAGAACAACAAAAGAAACAAGAAGAATATTCACCTGCCATGAAGGCCCATACTACCCGGATGACGAATATACGGAAGGAAGTCATCTCCTACGAAACTCAAACCCGTCCCAGACGGGAAAAATATGATCAGCAACTTGATCGTGATCTTTTCAAAGAAGAATGCATCGCTATCGCCTACTCCTTGTCTGACGAAGAGCTGAAAGCCCGACACAAGGAAATTCAGGCAATAAAGGTAAAATAATTCTTATTATGTGAATCACGGAATTTTTCCCCACCAGAGCAGGAAAGCGCTCTCCGCTATCATGACAGGTCCTCCCTCCCTTGCTGGTTGTCCGGCCAGAGGGCAAAATAGACCTATTGTTACAAGTCAGGGTTCCTCTTCCATGTCCGCATTGTCTCAGCTTCTCGATACGCTTCGCCATATGGCCGTCACAGAGAGCGAAAAAGGGACGTATTTTGAGGAATTGGTGGTCTGCTACCTGCGGACAGAACCCAGCTATGTCGACCTCTATGACAAGGTCTGGCCCTACAAGGCATGGGCAAAGGAAGAAGGCCATCCCGTCAAGGACACAGGCATCGACCTTGTGGCCAGGGAGCGGGGCACAGGCAATCTCCATGCTGTCCAGTGCAAGTTCTATGCTCCTGACCACAAGATAACCAAGAAGGATATCGACACCTTCTTCTCAGCATCCGGCAAAAGCTGGTTCTCTCATCGCGTTATTGTTGCAACCACAAACCATTGGAACAGCAACGCCGAAGACACACTGGCCAACCAGCACCCGCCAGTCAGCAAGATTGATCTGCTGGACCTTGAAACCAGTGTCATTGACTGGTCGCAGTATCAACCAAAACAGAAGCCTGTCCTGCGGGAGAAAAAGAAGCCCCGCGAACATCAGGAAACAGCCATCGGAAATGTACTGGCTGGCTTCAAGACCCATAACCGAGGCCGTCTCATCATGGCCTGTGGAACGGGTAAGACCTTCACGAGCCTGAAACTGGCAGAAGAACTGGTTGGGGCTGGTGGTCGCGTCCTGTTTCTGGTTCCAAGCCTATCCCTGCTTTCCCAGTCCTTGACGGAGTGGACCCAGGAAAGTCATGTTCCCCTGCATAGCTTCGCCGTCTGCTCAGATAGTGATGTGGGAAAGAAGAAGGCGTCCGACGACGACGAAATCAAGGTCAAGGTCCACGAGCTTCGCTACCCTGCGACTACAAATCCTGAGCGACTGGCGACTGAATATCAGAAACGGCATGACGCCACCCATATGACGGTGGTGTTCTCCACCTATCATTCCATTGATGTCATCAGTCAGGCCCAGAAAGACTATGACTTCCCTGAATTCGATCTGATTGTCTGTGATGAGGCTCACCGGACAACCGGCGTGACCTTTGGTGGAGAAGAGAACGACAGCGCCTTTGTGAAGGTCCACAATCAGGATTATCTGTACGGCCAGCGTCGTCTCTACATGACCGCCACCCCCCGCATTTATGGCGATGTAGCTCAGGAGAAGGCCGAAAAGGAAGGGGCCGTCGTCTATGGCATGAACAATGCCGGGATTTTTGGTCCCGAATTCCACGTCATCACCTTCTCCGAGGCTGTCAGACGCAAACTTCTGGTCGATTACAAGGTCATCGTTCTGGCTGTGGATGAAGGAACAGTCAGTGCAAGACTCCAGAAGCTTCTGGATGATCCGGACAATGGCCTGAAGGTTGATGATGCCTCAAAGATTGTCGGATGCTGGAAAGCTCTGGCCAAGATCGGTCTGTCACAGGATGGCGTTGAAGACCCCGACCCCATGAAACGGGCTGTGGCGTTCTGTCAGGTTATCTCTCCTGACTACAAAGGACGCGCTCACAAAGTCAGTTCCATCCAGATTGCCGACATGTTCCAGAAGGTGGTGGAAGAATATCAGCAACAGGACGGTATCGAGCCAGAAGCACGCCTGACCTGCGAAGCGGAACACGTCGATGGCGGGATGAATGCCAGTGAAAAGGAAGGCAAGCTGTCCTGGCTGAAAGAGGAAACCTCGAACAAGACCTGCCGGGTGCTGTCCAATGTCCGTTGCCTCTCCGAAGGAGTAGATGTCCCTGCTCTGGATGCTGTCCTGTTCCTGACACCCCGCAACTCTCAGGTCGATGTAGTGCAGTCGGTCGGTCGCGTAATGCGGAATGCTCCGGGCAAGAAACGGGGTTACGTTGTTCTGCCTGTCGTCATCCCGGCGGGAACACCTCCTGAGCAGTCACTGGATAATAATCAGGCTTACAAAGTGGTCTGGCAGGTGCTTCAGGCTTTACGGTCCCACGATGACCGCTTTGACAGCATGGTCAACAAGATGGACCTTCAGGCAAAACCTGACACGTCCCGCATGGAAGTGATCGCGGTTACAAAGACGATCACCCCGAAGACAAAAGCCCTAACCACAGGGACAGCCCAGAAGGCTCATTCTTCCTACGATATTGGCAAGAAAGCCTCGCGTCCCGGTGAAGAACAGTTCAAAATGGAGTTCGAAGTCGGGGAAATCGAACGCGCCATCTACGCAAAAATTGTCAAGAAAGTTGGCAATCGCCACCATTGGGAAGACTGGGCCGGTGATATTGCAAAAATCGCCCAGACTCACATTATCCGTATCACCACCATTCTTGAGAACCCGGAGAATGTCGATGCCCGTAAAGCCTTTGACCATTTTGCGACAGACCTGCGTTCAGAACTGAACGATAGCATCACCGATGAGGAAATCATCGAGATGCTGGCCCAGCACCTGATTACCCGTCCGGTGTTCGAAGCCCTGTTCTCAGGCCACAGCTTTGTTTCCGACAATCCCATGTCCAAGGCCATGCAGTCCGTGCTCAACGCTCTGGACAAGCACAGCCTGCACAAGGAAGCGGACACACTGGAAGACTTCTATGCCAATGTGCGGGAACGCGCTTCCGGGATTGATACAGCCTATGGTCGTCAGAAGGTCATCAAGGAACTGTATGACGGGTTTTTCCAGACCGCCTTCCCTCGCCTGAAAGACCGTCTTGGTATCGTTTACACTCCCATCGAGGTGGTGGATTTCATTATCCGGTCTATCAATGACGTGCTGGAAAGTGAGTTTGGTCAGACGCTAGGAAGCCAGGGCGTTCATATCATGGACCCCTTCACCGGGACGGGAACCTTCATTACCCGGTTATTGCAAAGTGGTCTAATTACGAAGGAACAACTTCTGCACAAATACCAGCAGGAACTGCACGCCAACGAAATTGTCCTGTTGGCTTACTACATTGCCTCCATTAATATTGAAGCCACATTCTCTGGATTGATGGACGACGTATATGAGCCGTTTGAAGGTATCTGCCTGACAGACACTTTCCGGCTCAATGAAACACATGATCTGATCGGGTCCACACTCGAAGACAATAACAAACGGATCAGAAAACAGAGAAAGCTTGATATCCGCGTTATTATGGGAAACCCACCTTATTCTGTGGGGCAGACAAGCGGGAACGACAACAATCAGAACGTGTCCTATCCCGCTCTGGATAGTCGTATTGCCCGGACCTATGCGGAACGCTCATCAGCCATCAACAAACGTGCCCTGTATGACAGCTACATACGGGCTATCCGTTGGGCTTCCGACCGCATTGGTAACTGTGGTGTCATCGGGTTTGTAACCAATGCGGGCTTTCTGGACGCCAATACAGCCAATGGTCTGCGTCAGTGTCTGACAGAAGAGTTTTCGTCCATTCATGTGGTCCATCTGCGGGGTGGTGTCCGAGGAAAATCAGGGGATTTAGCCAAACGGGAAGGTGGGAATATTTTCGACATCATGGTCGCTCCTGCCATTTCCATCATGGTCAAAAACCCAGATGCCAAAGAACAGGGACGTATCCTGTTTCATGATATCGGAGATTATCTGACCTGTGAGCAGAAGCTGAAACGCATTCAGGAACTGGCCAGCCTCAATGGGCTCACTGATGCCGGTCTATGGCAGACTATCACGCCCGACGAACATGGAGACTGGCTCAGGCAGAGAGATGACAGCTTCGGGAAGTTCATCGCTATTGGAAGTAAAGAGAAGGATGCCGGGCTAGTTCTGTTCGACCTGTTTTCCCGTGGGGTTGCAACGGCTCGTGATGCATGGTGCTACAACTCATCCCATCAGGTATTGACCGAAAACATGCTCTCCATGATTGACGTATATAATTCGGAAAGACAGCGCTTTCGGAGTGAATACCCTGATGCATCTTCGAAAGAACGATCTGAAAAATCTGGCAACTTTGTCGATAATGACTCGTGTAAGATAAGCTGGAACCGTTCATTACTTCAGGATTTTGCCCGAGATAAACCGTCATCCTTTCAACCTGAACATGTCGTGCAATCCGTTTACCGACCATTTTTCCACCAATGGATGTATTTTGACCGGCAGATGAACGATATGATTTATCAGATGCCTCGGCTGTTTCCTGATGCTAAGGCAGATAATCTGGCCATCTGCTTCCGAGGCATCGGTGGTCTAAACGATTTTTCACCATTAATGGTGAATCTTACACCCGATTTGTGCGTGGCAGATGGTCGAAATTCTCAGTGCTTTCCTTTTTTCGTATATCACGAAAATAATGATCCATCAGACAACAGCGACCTGTTCGCTGAAAAATCACAGTCCAGCCTGACCAAACAGGAAGCCATCACAGATGAGGGACTGAAGCACTTCCAAGATGCCTATCCTGATCATTCCATCACCAAAGAAGACCTGTTCTATTATGTCTATGGGCTTCTGCACTCCCCGGAATATCGGGAACGCTATGCCGACACCCTGCGGAAAGAACTACCCCGCATCCCCCGTGTAAAGACATATGAGGCTTTCAAGGCATTCTCTGATGCCGGTCGCAGGCTTGGTGAGATGCATGTCAATTTTGACAGCCAGCCCATTCATGAGGGCGTCAAGGTCGATTACGGCAAGGGATCGCTGACACCTGAAGCCTTCCGGGTTGAAAAGATGAAATACGGTAAGGGTAAAGACAAAAGCGTCCTGCATTATAATGACCGCATCACCGTCACAGGCATCCCTCTGGAAGCCTATGAATATGTGGTGAATGGCAAGTCTGCCTTAGACTGGGTTGTCGAACGCCAGTGCGTGAAGACCGACAAAGCCAGCGGTATCGTCAATGATGCCAATGACTGGGCTATTGAGACCATGAATAACCCTCGCTATCCACTAGAACTGTTCCTACGTGTGATAACCATTAGTCTAGAAACAATGAAAATTATTAACAATTTTCCGAAAATGAGTATTTTGGATACATAAATGAACCCATATCAATACGAAAACACATAAAATTCAAAATAACATCATTTAGTTGTAAGTGAGGCTAATATGACGACAGGCTGGCTTAGTGATAGTCGCGGGCGAGTGGATAATATTTCGCTTGCTCCGAATGCCAAAAATGCTCTTTTCCCTCTATTCGAAGCAGTGATGAATTCTATTCATGCTATTGAAGAGCGGTTTGGTCCAGACAATTTATCTCAAGGAACCATAAATATAACCGTACACGAAAACACAGATAATGCCTATTGTGGCTTCACAATAGTTGATAATGGAATAGGATTTAATAAATCCAATATTGAGTCGTTCCAGAAATTTGACAGTCGGAAAAAAATTAAAATTGGAGGGAAAGGAGTTGGTCGTTTACTCTGGTTAAAAGTCTCAGAAAAAACAAAAGTATCAAGTACATATCTGGATGAAAATGGTGAAATAAAAAATATTACATTCGATTTTAACATCGAAAATCCGATTGATAATGTACATTTTGAAGATGCAACACCTAAAAATCCATTTACCTCTATAACAATAAATCCTTACAAAAGTGAATATGCTACAAAGTTACCTAAAAAACTAGATACAATAGCTAATAGAATTGTAGCACATTTTGTAAGTTTTTTTACAAATATGTCTCATCCTACAATAATAATAGAAGATCAGCACACCAAAATTGATTTATTTGATAATTTTTCAGAAAAAGTAAAACGAGATGGAGACTACTCATTTACTCTAGAAAATTTAATAGACGATTTTGTCATACATTGTTTTTTATTACAAAAAGCCATTTCTGACGATGAAAAAAGTGTAAACGCCCTCTATCTTGGCGCAAATGGCCGGGCAGTCTCACGTCACGACATGGACAGTGTGCTCGGCATGAAAGCCATTAGCGGGCAATATGCTTTTTTAGGGTACGTAGAGTCTTCTTACCTCGACAAAAACGTAAATGATAGTAGAACATCATTTTCCCTAGACGAAGATCAAATATCAGAAATTATTGATAAAGCGAAAGAAAAAGCAAAAGAATTTCTTGAACCTGAGATTAAGGAAATAAGGCAGTCTCAAAAAGATAAAATAATTAGCATAGGAAAAGATTACCCACGTTTTTTTTACGATGCAAGAAATGCAGATAGTATAGCAAACCGCCTGCATCTATCCACACAAAGTGAAGAAGAAATTTTTATCGAACTATCCCGAAGATATCTAAGGGAATATAAAAAACGTAAAAAAACATATGAGACTGCATATAGCAAATCGTTACCCGATGTCGCACAACAAACAGAAAAATTTATGCAAACTCTGAAAGAAGATGCGACATCTTCTTTGGCTGAATATGTCGCACGCAGAAAGTCAATACTTGAAATATTTGAAGCGGGTCTAAAGTTTACTAATATAGAAAAAGAAACATCTCACTATGAAAAAATTGTTCACGGGATTATTTGTCCATTAAACTCGACCACCGAAGAACTAACTTATGAAAATCATAACCTTTGGCTCTTAGATGATCGGCTGGCTTTCTACACCTACTTTAATTCCGATAAACCTATGAGCAAACAATTAAGTGACAAAAGCGCTTCAAAAGATAGACCAGATATAACGCTTCTTGACATTAGCATCGGCTTTACAGCAGATGATAATAATTATCCAATCACAATTGTAGAGTTTAAGCGTCCAAAAAGAGACGATTACACGCTAATGGATAACCCGATCACTCAAGTTAGAAGCTATGTTGAACAAATTCGCAGGTCAAAAGAAGCCATAAAATTTGATGGAACTCCGTTAAGAACAATATCACCTGAAACACCTTTTACGTGCCACATTGTGGCTGATATTACTCCTAGCTTGGAAGCAACAATGAAAGGACTAGGACAATTTACCCAGCGAGCCGGAACTTCATCGTATTATTGGTGGGATGCCAATTATAATATTTTCATTGAAATCTCATCTTTCAAAGAGATATTGAGCTCAGCAAAAGCTCGAAATCAGGCCTTTTTTGAAAAATTAGGAATCGATTAAACGATTCCAATAAAAAATGGAGTATAAAAAGATCAGCACAATTTTTAAAATATGATTATGTGAATCACAAAAATTTATTGCCTACGTTCTTTTTAGGTAGTCCCTAAAGGGACATAGCCCCCTACCCCGGTATTATGTGCCTTTAGGGTCTATAATGGAATTAGGGAACGGTTAGTCTCGCCATCCCTATAACCCATAAGGAACGAAAGGTATGAAATACGGATACGCACGAGTAAGCACATCAGATCAAGACCTGACCATACAGGAAACAGCACTCCAAAAAGCAGGATGTGAAATTGTCCGGGGTGAAAAGGTCTCTGGAACTAGCCGGGAAGGCAGAAAGGAACTGGATAATTTACTCCAGTTTTTAAGGGCGGGTGATTCGTTGGTGGTCACTCGTATCGACAGGTTAGCGAGATCAATCAGTGATTTGCAGGATATTGTCAGATACCTGGAAGATAAAAAGATATCATTAATTTGCACTCAGCAACCCATAGATACATCCAACGCTGTAGGGAAAATGTTCCTGAATCTACTTGGTGTCTTTGCTCAATTTGAGACTGAACTGAGAAAGGAACGCCAGCTTGAAGGTATCGCCAAAGCCAAGGCAGAAGGTGTCTATAAAGGCCGTAAGCAATCTTATGACCATGGTCGAGTGAAACAACTCAAAACCAACGGATTAGGTGTAGCGGAAATTATGAGACAAACAGGGATATCAAAAACTCATATTTACCGCATTCTCAACTGCTATGGTTTGCCCATTAATGTTGATGCAGACATACCTACAAATGAGCATGTCATGTAGAAACTGCTGACCACGCTGTTTGCAAGCAGAAAACCAAATCTTCTGGGATCATCCGCGCTCCAAAAGTCAGCTTGTGTGTCCCAGCATTTGCTTCCCTTAAAAACCTTGACCGATTTCACACAAAGTCTTACACAAACTCTCACACAAGCGTTCAGAATATTGTTTGAAAACAATACGTTATAAATTGTACGATTTACTTCAGTGGGTTCGAGTCCCGCAGTTCGCACCACAGCAATCATCTGATTTATAACGGTTTTTCAGGTTATCCACAACCTGAAACCCGGATTTTGCTACACCGGGTTGCTACACCAGAGCATCGCCGTGCTGATTCGTCGCCCCTCCGGTTACTCATATCGTCAGAAAATTCCTCTCCCACTCCGGCCACTCCTCGGAAAACGGGAAATATGGGTCACGCTCGAAACCAACGACCGGTCACTTGCAAAAAGTCGCGGATGTGCGATTTTTTGCTTGACAGATAAATTATTCGGACTCCTCAGAATTATGGCTGACAGCGAACTCTGCCAGGACGCAAACGATTTCATCCGGAAAGACCTTCCCGAACATGATAGAACATTGTTTGACGGAATTATCCGACGATATGAAATCGAACTGGTATCCATGCGGTCGCAATTCAAAGTCATGAATGCCGAGCACCTTCTGGCCCGTGTTGAACAGCAGGACAGGTTCGATCAATTTGTCCAAAAAGCGATTAAGGACGTTACCAGCCTTCACGACATGATGAAAAATACTCCCAAATCCAGCATTGCGGAGAAAATCGAGCAGATCAGCAAGCACTTCCAAAACATTGAACAATGGACAAAGCCAAAAGAACCGGAAAAATCTCCTCTGTTCAGCGACGCATCAGAAGCGTTCATTCTCGCCAGTTCCAAAGAGTGGAAAGACGCTGATTTTCGTAGTTACCGGAATACTTTCAAAAGATTCATGGAAGTCTGCGGAGACAAGGAAATCCGGCTCTATACCGGAGCCGATGCTGGTCTCTTCAAAGAGATGATGGAAAAACTTCCTGACAACTATGGACGGAACAGAACAGACACCCGAACCGTTCCACAACTCGTTAAAGACGCTGACAAAAAGAACCTGAGCCGGGTTTCCGGGAAATCCGTCAAAAACCATTTCAGCAAAATGTCATCCATGTGGAAATATTTCTTTCAGCGTGATCTCACGGACAAAAACATCTTTACGGGATGGGATTTCAACACAAAAGCGAAAATACGCCGGGTCAGATGGTCAGACGAATATCTGCGTCTCCTTGTTGATACTCCATTTAATATCGCCACTTCGATTTCAAAAGAAACATATGCTTATATCGTCGGAGTTGGCTCATATACCGGCATGAGACTTGAGGAAATATGTCGTCTCAGATGCTAGGATATCGTAACCATTAGAGGAATCCCCAGCATCATCGTTCAGGATCACGACGAAATGAAGGGACAACCATGGACAAAATGGTCAGCAAAGACGGAAGCAGGAACAAGAGTTATTCCAATAGCTGAAAAACTTATCGAAGCAGGTTTTCTTGATCTTGTAGAAAAAGCCAGAAAGAACAAAAGCCGATATATCTTTTCTGATCTGAAATTCTCCGGAAAAGATAAAAAACGATCCGGACTGTTCCAAAGGAATTTTTCAACACACAAAACAAGACTGAAAATTCCTCCGACTACGGTTTTCCACTCTTTCCGGCATTATGTCTCAACAAAGCTCAGGAACATACATGAACACGGCGAAGGCGGTCTGCGTGAAATCTGGATCGATGATTTCCTGGGACATGAAAGCGAAAACAAATCAGTCAGAGCAATTGATTATTGTGATGAAGTCGATGTCGAGAATCTGAAAAAAGTCACTGATGCTGTTAGATACCCGGCTTTCTGGGATATCAGAAAGCTCATGCAATAAAAAAGCCGGTAAAAATTACCGGCCTTTTCCTAATTTCTATGGTATAATATTTTCACCACAAAAACAACATCAAGGAGACACTGATGTTTTTATAATACCACAAGTCTCCGAATGTCAATGGTTTTTTTTGGCGAAGGAGAATATGAATTATGAAAAAATAGAGCAATATATATACAAAAATGACGTTTCAACTTACGACATTTTAGACGCTCTTCACCCCACATACAGATACAAGCTATACGAAAAGATCAAGGAAAACAGCCGATTAAACGGCGACTGTAACCCTGAGATATGGGCTGATGCTATGGTCAGAATGTTGCCACGACTACGAAAAGAAATCGTCGAATCGTTCGAACTCGTATCATATTCATACTTAAAATTATTAGAGATTCAACGAATCACGAAAAGCAGATTAACCAGAAAAGCAAACAGAGCACGCACAAATTTACGCAAAGCCCTGGGTTTTCTGATTGATGAAGATGACGTTCAACAGCGTTTTGATAACGACCAAAAAAAATCATTATAAACGTCTGAAATTTAACGGTATCAATGTTTTAGATTCGATAGAGAAAAAACAAAAGCAAGCTTACGCACGCGACTGGGCTATCTCTCAATGTCTGGATCAGTCGGCAAGGCTTCTGTGGTTGACACCAAGCCAAGCAGATAGCGGTTATTTCGTATCACTGACACTACCCCCGCGTTTTCACAAAAGCACGTTTGAGACCGCAAACACCGAAATCAACAAACACCTGAACAGCATTAAAAAAGATGCCGATAGAGCCAACATCACATGGCTTGGGGTCTACAAGATTCACGGACACAAAGATGAAACCCCTCATTTGCACATTATCTATTATGTGAATGATCGAGATAGAGACAGACTGAATCAAATATTTTTCAAATATTTTCAAAACGAAGAAGAGAGATACGAACAAAATTCGTCGATCAATCAAAGCATATGGAACTTTGACGGATGCCTTCGCTATCTCTTCAAAGATCACGGTGAACCGAATGTTCGTATCGGATTTATCGGACTTCGGAGAGATATCAAGAAAGTCTGGCATTCTCTGTATACCTGTGATTTCAGAAATAAATCGCTCTCATATCTGTCAGATGATCGTATCTGGATGTTCCGGAAACTCATTCGAAAAACATCAATTGACGATTATGTTGAACATATTCCAGGTTACACATTGTTTGTGATACGTGGTTTTCGTGATTCACGCATTAATGCGCTTGCCGATAGATGCACTGATATCAGCAAGACAGATTTTGCAGATGCATACTCGTATCTGATTGGAATGTGGAAATATCTGAATCCTGAAGAATCAGTATTCAAAGTAGAAAAACCACGGAAAAACGAGACAAAAAGAAGTTATTATGATGATTTTGGTTATATTTATTTATATAGTAACCAAGAAGGTATAATGCCGGAAAGTTTCTATTGGGAATGTGAATTGAGTCGTGGGCAACCCCCACCCGTTCAGGGTGAGGAATAGCTTAATCAGTCACAGAAAATAGACAATATCAGATCATCAAGCAGATTGGCACAAAAATCATAAATTTCATTGGAAGGTGCGGAATCTCACGAAAATCAATGATACGAACGATTAAGCTGAAAAACACAATCAAATCAGAAACATAGGAAACCTCCGGAAACAATCCGGCGGGATATCAGAAATGCGAAATTATCTTTTATCATACGAAAACGCATGAGAACGCCCGGAATTTTTATATATCTGGGCTTTCTCTTGCTGTTCTAATTGCTTCAATTCTCTCATTTGCTGTAACGCTCGCACAGGGTTTCCGAGAGCTGTCTTTAACAACTCAATATTCTCAGTTTTCTCTATATATCTAAGCAATTCATCAAAGTCTTTCTTCGCTTTGATATAGCTTTGAACAGATAAGTCAGAAGACCACTCTCTCCTGGACCTTTCACGACCGACAACATACAGATCAGACATATAATTGAGAGAATAATTGAAATGATCGTCATTGTTCAGAATATCGAGATTCTTAAAATCGTAACGTAGCTTTTTAAGTGCATCATTGAACTCAGATAACGCCTTGCGGGTCGAAGAGCCGTTAAACCATGACGCTTTTGCCTGATGATATTTGTCCCGAAGCGGTCGCAGGCGGTTTTCATGCTTCTGACGAACAAGAACAGAATTGCAACTGTCAGCGTCAGGAAATGGCTCTGGTTTGATATGATGCCAGCGGGCCATGAATTTCTGTTCAAGTTCTGCCAGTTTTTTGTGAAATTCTTCCTGAGATGCAAGAGCCTGCCGGGTCGTCTGGCGTGCTTGAATTCTATCCGAGTTTTGGCTGTTAATAGCAGTTTTCTCGTCTGATGACATAGATTCAGTCGTCTGTATCGTGTCACTCGATAAATCCGCATGAACATGACCAGATACAGGAGCCTGAGTCGGTTTCCGGGGTTCTGATGGTTGTATCTGGTCATGACGGGTATTTGCAGAAATACCCTGTGCTGTTTTCTCATAAGATGTTTTCGCTTCAGACGTTACATGCTGAAGCGCCTGAACTGATTCCTGTTTCGTATCCAGCCCCCGGAGATAGGATTCATACTGCTGACAGAACTCAGATTTTTTCATATTGAAAAGACGATTAGCAGAACCCAGAATATGATTATCGTCAGTCACAATAATGTATGTTTTGGCCTTATCTCCTTTCTGAATTCTGAGATTCAGATTATCAAGACCTTCAATCATCTGACCGAAAGATTCAGATGATATGCGAAGGTCTTTCAACGACTGCCGAATTTCATTGAGATTAATACAATTGGCTTTTGAACGTCTGAACTGCTTCTCAGAATATGAAGCGTCAGGAGAATTTTTTGATTCTAATGATGGTGTGTTTCTTCTGATGGTATCAGCATATGATTTCCCGCCTGTTCGTTCTAAATCCTTGATAACCGAGGCATTGTGTTTGCCCTGAACTGGCTTATGCCCGAAATCAATCTCCGCGATACGCGCAATTTTCTCTTCACGTATTTTGGAAAATGATGAATGCAATATTTTTCCGTTAGATAACACTTCCGGAAAATAAACATGATAATGTTGATTAGATGCTTTGTTATCTGCTCGTGGCTTCGTGTGTTTTACAATGGTCGCTGTGGCAGGGTCGGTTTTGAATTCATGAGCATACATATGCACGACATCAATCGCCTGTGCATCCGTCATGTCTTCATATGATGATATTTTTATGTGTCGAACAGCATAGCGTGAATTGACAGACTTGGCTCTTCCAAGTTCCGCTCTGACATCAAATTCAGAACCCTGGAGCACTTCAATATTCTCATTGTCAGAACCACGAAACACATGTCTACAGGTCGATGCTATTCCCTGGGGTGATGTTTGCAATCGTGCTGACTTCACTATCATGGCAAAAAACTACCGGCGGATAGTAGCAATCATGCCGGCTATCTGCTCAAGAATTTTCAGACATTGTTTCATGTTGTTATTCGCATCAGTGAAGCCTTCGCCGGAATTCAACTGCCTTGCGATCTGGTTCAGATTGCTGCCTATCCGACTGACTTCTTCTCTGGTGTTTTTCAATTCCGTGAGTAACGAAATCTTATCAGCATTGAGCATCGGAGCGGAGTTCATCAGACTGCGAAAGTAGTTCGCCAGCGTCTTATATCCGCACTCCCTGGCGGTTGAGTTCCATGATTGTAATTCATCTCGTGAAGCTCTGACGGATAGACGGGTCTGTGTTCTGTTCAAATTTGGCTTCATAATAATTATCCTCAAATTGTAGAATTCTATAAGCGGGTCCACGGGTGCAACCCTGGCCAGATGGCATTGGATAGCCCTGAAAGGGGTAGCCGGATGCCACCTCTGGCAATAGTATTATAATACAGACTTCAGAGTATCAGTATTATATACAAACAAATTACATAAACACGGCAAATTACAGGTGCTATACCGGTATGAAACCGTAAAAACTTATCCCGTTTTCTTCTGTGATACAATCAATGTATTGCAGGAGAACAGACATGATTACAGAAGGAGATATTTCAGGAACCACAACAAAAAGGAGAAGAGGCTTTTCGTTTCTGGATGTCCTGCTGGCATTGGGGATATCTGCCGCTATGTATGCCAACATCGCCCAGTTGCAGAATGATATGACCAACAATCTGCACGCACAGGCCACCGCAGACAGAATGGCCATGCTCGCTTCGGCTTCCAATGCGTATATCACCGCAAATTACAAACTGCTCACCTCCATCTCCAAAACACCAGTTGAAATCCCCATCACCGGCAACAGTGACTGGGACGGAATAGGCGATCTGCGTTCGACCGGACTTCTGCCGGATGATTTCACAACCAACATGCCAATGGGTCAGACAGTTCATCTGCTGGTGCGTGATATCCAGGCCAATGGAACCATCCCCGAGCATCTGGAAGGGATGCTGGTGACATCCGGAGGCAGTCGCTATGGATGACAGGCAGGTTGGACTGGCCATGGCGAAGATGGGTGGAAATGGTGGCGGGGTCATGAAAAGCCCTCCCCCCGGTGTTTCATCATCGAATATCCAGGGATCGTTTGCATCGTGGTCTCAGCCAATTTCAACATGGGCTTCCAGTGGTGTCACACCGACATATGGCCACGTAGCGTATGACCTCACAACGTCCGGCTCTCCTGTTTCCGAATGGCTTAACCGCTATGACACCGGAAACCCTGAAGCCAACCGGATGCATACGAATATCGACATGAACAACAACAGTCTGAACAACACCTATGCTGTGAATGGAGATGGCAACAGCGATATCCAGATGGGGAATTCATCCCATACCGGGCGGGTCGATATGTATAACGGGGGGATAGCCTGTCAGGGTAACGCCACCGGCTGTCACTTCGACATCTCCGATGATGGTGGGTTTTATGACCAGAATGATGGGTGGATCACCTATCAGGGAAATAACCCCGGCACCGGCCTGAAAATCAAAAACGATAACCTGGATGTTCAGGGAAAGACCGTTACAGAAAATGGTGTCGTAACATCTGATGTGGCCGGCATTCAGTGGTCTGCCAATCCAGCGACAACAGGAACCGTCGAAGCTTCTGCGACTTATGCTGGTGGCTGGATAAATATTGCCGGAGGATCAGGTTTCCAGGGTGTCAGCACCCAGATTGTTCAGGCCACTGAACTGTTAGATAAAAATAACAACGCCTATTACGTGATTCCATCTGGTCTGTCCCATCTGAATGAAGCTCAGTTTGCCGGGAATATTGCGACAAATGGTCTGTCTCCTGACAATGGTTTGCCTGCTGGCTGGAATGGCGTGCATACGTTTGATCTGTATTCCGAAGATAAAATTGGCACAGGATCAGGCGGGACAATTCTTTCTTACATGGACAAAACGGGTCACATTGAAGGTGTAACGGAACATCTGTCCTCCACCCTGGATGTCGATAAGAAAGTTACCGAAAACGATAATGTCGAAATGACGGATGGTTATCTGATGCTCGATAATGGAGATGAATGGATCAACCATGGCAATCTGGTCGTCAATCAGGGTGGAAGCGGTTCGGGATCAGCCTGGATACAGGACTCCCTGACTGTCGGGAAAAACCCGCAGGGTGATTACGGAGATCATCAGGGATAGCGGTCTCTATAACGGTGCTGATGTCAATGTGTATGGAAACGTCAGCACGGAAGGCTCCCTTAAATTCCGAGCTCAGGATGATGGTATTTTCCGGAGGTGCTGGTGTTCAGGGTGGCTACTGTGGACAGACATTGCTCAATGGCAATGCCAGCACCGGCCCCGGTTCCGTAGATGTCGACAAATCACAGAACACTCTCCTCTTCTGTGGTTCTGACAATACATGGCACAAGGTTCTGACTGATCGAGATAAATAATAGCAGAGAGATTCACGCTCTCTGTTTTCATCACAAACAGAAATATAAGACGTTGATATGGTAAAATAACCTCAAGGGGTCTTGAGGTATTATTATAATGAACAGATTTATCGGATATTATCGCGTATCAACAGAAAAACAGGGAAAGTCAGGTCTGGGATTACAGTCGCAACAGGATGCAGTCAGTAATTTCGTGACTCACAGAAATGGAACATTACTCCAGGAATTCAGGGAAGTTGAATCAGGAGGAAAGAATGACCGACCAGAACTGTTCAAAGCTATGGAAGCCTGTCGTCTGTATGGGGCCACACTTCTGATTGCAAAGCTGGACCGGCTCTCCCGTGATGCTGTGTTCCTGTTACAGCTTCAACGCGGGGAGGTTCCATTCATCGCCTGCGATATGCCAGATGCAAACGTCATGACTGTTGGAATCATGGCTCTGCTGGCTCAACAGGAAAGAGAGATGATCTCCCAACGCACCAAGGACGCCCTTGCTGTGTTGAAGGCCGGTGGCAAGAAATTGGGGGGCTGGCGTGACAAATGCCATCATTTTGGGGCTGATGATGTCCAGAAGGCTATAACAGTCAGGCAATCCAGACTGTCGGCCTATAGAAGCCGGGTGCTCCCGGTCGTCAGAGATTTAAGGAATTCCGGAATGACATATGCTCAGATATGCCAGCGACTGAAGGAACTTGGCATCAGGACATATCACAAGAAAGAAAACTGGAGCCCTGTCACCGTCCGCAATTTACTGGTCAATGGATAATCACCACAGGATTACCTGCTGATATCCTCTATTTTCATCTCATGAGAATTTCCTGTTACACAAAATGAAAAATATCGTGTTACACAAAAATCAGAATTATGTGTGACACGAAATTCCATGTCATACAGTGTATGACAAAATACCTTTCTATGTCAGACAGTTTTTACGAATTTGCCTGACAGGATTCCGTATTCTGTATGACATTTTTTAGGCATTGTCATGCATTTTACATTTACTGCAATACAGTTTGTTTTTTTATTTGTGCGTTACACAAAATATGTGATATAGTTTATTTATTAGAGGAATTTTATTATGAAAAAAAGAGGCCGTCCACCCATATTTGAAAACGCCATGAGTAATAAAGAGCGTCAACAGAGAAAAGAATGAAGGAAGAAACAGCAGTTCATCCAGTCGATAGAAGCTCTCTCTGAACTTGGCGGCCTGATGGAACAGGTTCTGTTTCTCAATGTCGATGGAAGTTATCTACCGGACCGGATCCGGATCAGGGAGCTTCAGAAAGTCATCAGAGACTCAGAATATGGCCTGAGTGCGATTGACCTGCATCGTAGCCGGGATACTGTCAGACAGACTTCTGAAAATGTAAGACATTTGCAGATATAATGTCATACATAGTGTGGAGAATGTATGACAATGACTGATAGCAATTTTCGGAACAAAATTGCCGAATGTAATACAGGAAAAGGTTCATGGAGCATTCGCGGAGTTTCCCCCGATATCCGGCAGGCTGTAGGAATACAGGCGAAAAAATCCGGTATCCCGGTTGGTCAGTATATTGAGCAGGCTATCCGGGAAAAGATAAAATCAGATAGGTCCAGCGGTCGCTCTCTGACTGTCGCGGGAAAAAGCCCTGTTAGCATTCAGGATGCCACCAGTTTTGTTTCCATGATTGCAACGCTGGCGGATGCTGGTGTGAAAATCCCGCTGACGCTGTCAAGGAATGCTGTTTCATTACTGGAACCGGGGAGTGTCCTGAAGTCTGTGTATCTGGCCTGGCCCATGCGTTTTCAAATACTCAAGCGGCGAAGCGCTCGCCGAACATTATGGCGAACTGGTTGCGGGCTGCAAACCATTCCCGAACATTGCGGCCATCTTTCTCGAAGCTGCGGATCGCCAGGTAGATCAGTTTCGTTGCGGCATCGTCGGTGGGGAACGAACCGCGCGTCTTGATCGATTTGCGGATGACCCGGTTCAGGCTCTCGATGGCGTTCGTGGTATATATGATCTTGCGGATCGCCGGATCGAAGGCAAAAAACGGGATCACCTCGGCCCATGCCCGGCGCCATGCCGGGGCGATCGAAGCGTATTTCTCGGCCCATTTCTCCTCGAATTCATCAAGCTCGGCCGCCGCCATGTCAGCGGTCGCGGCCCCGTAGATCCGGCGCAGGTCGGCAGCCACGGCCTTGCGGTCCTTCCATGAGCAGAAGTTCAGGCTGTGGCGGACCAGGTGAACAATGCAGGTTTGAACCATTGCCTCGGGAAAGGCGGCGGCGATGGCCTCGGGGAAGCCTTTCAGCCCGTCCACGACCGTGATCAGGATGTCCTGGATACCCCGGTTCTTCAACTCGTTCATCACCGAAAGCCAGAATTTGGCCCCCTCATTCTCGGCGATCCAGAGCCCCAGAACCTCGCGCACCCCCTCGCGGGTGACACCGAGGGCGACGTAAACGGCCTTGTTTTTAACAGTCCGGCTGTCAGCATCGCGGATCTTTACCCGAAGGGCATCGAAGATCACGATGGGATACATCCGATCCAGCGCCCGGCCTTGCCATTCCCGGACCTCGTCCAGAACGGCATCGGTGACGCGGCTGATCAGGTCGGGAGAGACCTTCAGGCCATAAAGATCAAGCAGATGGGTCTGGATGTCCCGGACAGTCAGACCAGCGGCATAGAGACCGATGATCTTGTCGTCGATCCCGTCGATCCGGGTCTGGCCCTTCTTTACAAGCTCCGGCTCGAAGCTGCTGTCGCGGTCGCGCGGCACCGTCATTGGAAATGCGCCGTCCTGGCCCTTCAGCACCTTGGTTGTGGAGCCATTCCGCCGGTTCGACTGGCCTGGCGGGGCAGCCTTGCCTTCCTCATAGCCCAGATGCGCGGTCAGCTCCCCACCCAGCATACGCTCCATGAGCCGAATTTTCAGCTCCTTCAGCAGCCCGGCGTCTCCAAGCAGGTCTTCAGGACGCTCCACGCCCGTCAGCAATTCGTCCAGCAGTTCCATCGAGATGGTCATTCATGCTTCCTTTCGGTCAAGCATGAACCAAATCACTCATACACAGAAGATCAGACACTCTCCTGAACCGCGTTGGTCGGGATGTGAAGAAGGGAAAAGCCGGTTATTCAGAGATAACTTCTCCCTGAAGTTTTCCCTTATCGTCACGATGGAAGCGGTATTGCGACGTGTGGGGTTCATTCATCAGCATTATATTCACTGTACAATCCCAAACATTCTTGAATCCTTTGGTCGCTGAGCAATTCATGCTCTGGATATTTCCACAAATTCAATGAACATCTTCTCTTGCCAAATAAAAAACTTAAACTACTTTGGAACAATCCGTATCATTCATACAATGCTTCACCTGTAAATTTTTAACCTTTTCTATTGTTTCTTTATGCCATGTTTTGTTCGCCTCACTCATGCAACCTGTTCCAAACCGATCGAAAGGATGTTCAATATCTTCGTTATCACACGAACAACGATAAATATATGGGGAACCAAATGCTTCAGAGAGAATTATTATCGCTTCAGTCCGCCGTTGAGCTTTTATTTGTCTACTTCCATCTACTTTAAGAGCAACATCAATATGTGCATCATAATCATCTTCTGGTCGATGCGTAAATTTAAACTCGAAGCGTTCATCTTTCATGCGAATATCCGAGTATGTCGCACTTCTGTATCCACAATAATACCTTCTCTTTCCCTCAGGAATTGGCCCTCTTTTCAGTTTGTCTTTATTTCGTTTTGCAGCCGTTTGACATCCTCTTGAATTAATTTCTTCCGGCGAAGTTAGTTTGTCCAGAATCGCAGACTCATGATAATAGCCATCATCATCAGATCGTCCTCTAAACGGAAATAAAACTTCGTCCGCTTGAACGCCATTGCTGAATGCAGGATCATAAAATATCCATCGCGAAACGGTGTCAGATTTTTCTATAGAAACCAGCATTGCTCTACACACAGCTCAACTATTCTGAATCAAACATTCTATAGTTTTAAAATTCAAATCATTCACATTAAATTTAATTTCCTCTTTATAAAAAACAGTTTCCCTGTTCTCTCGTGTCAAACAACCAAATGCTCCTTCTGTAACTGTAATTGCGTTCACTCGCTCTCCTAATGACCACAAAAACACTACAGCATCTCCACCGTGGTTGGACATCTTTGGTGGTGGCCATTGTTCTTTGTACATTTGCCGCAACACTGCCTGAGCACTTATAACAGCTCCTTCTTCTACCCCTTCATCATCAGTTTTCCACGAAAGAAGACACTGAAAAGCTTTACCGTAGACTTGGTCAAACACAACTGGGTAACTCTCTCCGGCCTCTTTACTCAGATCAATATCTACCCACTCAGCGCTTTCATCGGAACGGCCATCATCAATATTTCGATAAAAATTATCAACATCTTGGTAAAAAGGGAGGATCATACCCTGCTCATTACTTCCTTCAGTGCTAAACTGAGGGGTAAGAACCCAACCAAGGTCGGAATTAATTGACGTGTCAAAATACACATCTCCGAATTGTTCACTTAACACAGAATCAAATACCTGAAGACTATCCGCACTAAAATGATATATGCTACCCCCGAAACAACCGGATTTATTCAAATCTTCATTCCGCCAATTCATCAATCCCTCCCGTGAAAATCTTCTTGATTTCACTAAGAATTTCTTCCAAAATTTCATCTGACGCCTCTATAGGCTGAATATTATCTGCTGCACTATTGAAGTCAAATTTTACTCCAACAAAATACTTTTCCCTACTGCTTTCGCTAACCTCAGGAATACCACCCTTCAATACAGCCGAACTTACCATGATCAACTGTTTTCCTGCGACAATGGTACATACTCTATTCATTTCCAACTGACGATTTGATTTGAATTTTCGTGGAACATTAAATCTTATCATCAAATCTGAAGTGCCTGGTGGCGGAGACACGTTTTTACAAATTCTCATAACCTCTGGTAATTGATCAATTTTCTCGACCGACTTCGTTGAATCCAAAATCTGTGACACCCGCACGGGCTGATGTATCTGGCATATTTTTTTCATCGAGTCAGACAACAGATCTAAAGCATCATTGATTTTTAATATACGAGGAGGAGCATCACTGCTTTCCTGTGAAGCTGAAGCTTCAAAAGGTACAGCCTCAACCATCACCTCCACGCGTCCAGGTTGGATGGTCAAGGTTACGAGAAGCCCTTCCATAACTGCACTTCCACGACTTTGCGGAAATGGGTGGGAAGCCATCTGCTGAAAAGAGGTCGGCTTGATATCAGACCAAATCTTACCCCACTCATCGAAAAAATCGCCCTGATGACTATCAGGAAGCGGGAATATGACGCCCTTCAATCTGTGAACATTAAAATTTTTCACGATGAATACCCTCACTAAATCATACATTTACACTAAATCATACACTTACACTGCATTGTAGCATATTCTACAGTTTTCTCTAGATACCCGTAATTTCTTACAGATCCCTTCCCCGTGGATTAACCAACATCAAAAAAATTACTTAGCATAGTGCATAAACTTTATACACTAAACGGATGAGAAATTGTCTAATGCTATAGTTGCGGCCATTGGAAGACGGAGAAACAGCGCCGGTGTCCGGCCAAATGCTTCCAGCCTTCGTGAGGCTAATCTTAATATAAAAAACAAAGTGGAAACCTGTGTCTACGGGGAGGAAATTATTATCCGTCTCCGTAGAAAGCGTGCCATCTTGGACGAACTAATGACCCATTTTGATCCGGAACAGCATCGGCATAAATTGGCTCTTGATGTTCAAGCAGTCGGAAAAAAGGTCGTCTGTAGCCTACGCACCAGAGCGAGGGGACACTTTCCTTCTAAATTTGTCTCTCCAGGCTGGAAGTGCAATGGCGGATGAACACTGTGTTTTGGTTTTATCCGAACGTAGCTTCAATGTCAGCACAGGTTGTTTTATGGCCTATCCACTTAAAGCAAAAATGAAAGGCTCACCGTTTTAAGTAGTCACTCCTTCTGACTTGAAGGTGCATGGATATTTGCCCGCATCAGAAACCCGAACAATGGATTACATCTTTGTTGATCTGAAGCTTTCTGGAAAAGGCGTATGGCTGACAAGGTGACGGTTCTTATCACAAGCATTATCGGGTTTTGGTGACAAAGCAACATCTCCACGACTGCAACGAATAATGTAGCGGCTACAAAACAGCTTGCATTGCTACCTATGCGTGCTACACTTTTGCTACACCGACCTGAAAAATAATTGATGTTTTTCAGGTGGTTGCAAAGTGAGTTGCGACTATGTGTAGGTTCGAGTCCCGCAGTTCGCACCACATCTACCTCATTGAAAACAAAGGGGCTTGTGAGTTTTGATGCTCCCAGAGTTTTGCACCTACTCCAAGGAGCTTCTTCAGCCCGAGGCCTTTTGTGTTATTTGCCTTCCTTCTGGCTATCATTTCCGGCACGGCATCCCTGCGCCCTGTTCTCGGCAAAAATGAAATCTGGCATTCCCTCGCCACAACAGACCGTCAACTTGCCAAGACACGCACCGACCTTATCTATGGACTGGCATTTCAGCTCTTCCTTGTGCGTAAAATGCACCATGACTGATGATATTCATGCTGCAATAGATCATTCCCGATACGCGCTAGAGAGTATTATATACTGTGAGAAAGTATAGCATCACCTCTGAGTATGAATACTTGCGAGTATTGAAGGGTAACGTCGTAATACTTGACGAGTCTGCAACATCGCGTAGCCCATGCGAAAATTGTTCGATGCCCCATCGGCGCGGCAGTAGGACGAAACCACGTTTGACCTCGGGCAACCCGACAACCTTAAGGACAATTCTCTAGGTCCATGCTGCCCCGGTAGGTTTCTCGCCGATGTCAAACACAACCCCGGCTATCGAGAATGGCTGCCGTTAACTCCGCTCTGCGACCAGAGGCGATACGCAGATCAGACACCAACACTTCGAAGCTGCCAGCCTTCATCCAGCGAGGGGATTGCTAGTAGACCGCCGAGCACGGTGGAAGGTCATTCGGCATGGTGCGCTAGGCAATTCCGTAGCGGAGCACATAACGTAATCTGTTAAACAGTTCGCGCAACGCGTGATGTCACTGCTCCGCATCCTCGCACATCAGAACCAGATACGGGACAACCCGGGTCCATTCTTCATCTGATACATCAGAAGGATACGGTTTATGTGCAGGCATCATTCCTCATTACTGCACCAATCAGACACAAAAGTGTGGAACATCTTCTGGCACAAAAGGAAGATCAGCCAAGGGTATCTTCTTTCCTCAAGACTACCGCCCCGAAACTACGACGTGTGCATCGTTTCGTGCAGCAAGGCCAAAGATGAGAAGGTTAATATTCAATCCAGACAAATATTTAACAAGTTATTTCTCTAGATTTTTATGTTACATTCCATATGTTTTAAAAATGTCTATACATACTATTGTCTACAAAATATTTATCTGGAACATGAAAATTTTCACAAACATAACACCGAAGTATTTTCTTGTCGCTGCTTCTATCTGTATGTTCTTATCAGGATGCGCAGATGACCACGGTAAAGGAGAAATGCATGCTGCTGTTTCAAAGTGTTTTTCAAAATATCCACTTGTAAAAGGCACAGCCTATAAACGCTTTAGCTGCATCTATCAGGCACATTTTCAATACGGGCCTGCTGCTATGGGGGACCATTATAACCTTCTCTTGCAGGTAGACTTGGCATCCTTGAGTGTAGGGCAGGAAATTGATGAGGGCATTCTGACCGTACAGGAAGGCGAAACAGCTCTCCACTGGGTAACCGCCAAAGCTTATTATCAAGCCTCCCAAAATATATTACCCACAAAGTCATCAAATATTATAGGGTTACGAAAATAACATAATAAAGAGGAAGCATTTCCAAAACTATGCTTCCTCTAAAAATACAATAGAAATACTTTTTAAACCTGCGCCTTATTTTGTTCTAGGAACAATGATTGGATCTGATGATTTTTGATCAGAATTCAAGACAGCACCACCAGATTGCGTAGAGTACGTTGCCGTTGTGGATTGCTGTGGCGTACGCGGCGGATGGAAAGCTGAAACCGGGCCCAAAATACCGCCAGCAGATTTTTGCATTGTGCCTTCAGGCTGGCGGGCGCAGCCACGTGTAATAATGGAACAGATACCATCTGTTCCAACCATTTCGTCATTATTGCCTGTATAATGCACATCCGAGACACGGTCATGATCCAGACGGATCACAGCAGAACAACTCGTTCCACCCCCGCCACCAAGTTGTGCAATTGTTGTTGCAATATCACCTATCGGAATAAGGGTGGAACCACCATAACTCGGCTGTGGCTGCGTTCCTGTGTAAACAAAAATCTGAGTTGTATCATTAATCTGCTTGGTTGCTGTTGGCAGACCCGCACAGGCTTGCAGATCATAGGAAGTCATCCCGATCATTGTGATTTGTGCTTTATGAGCAGCCCGTGAATCAAAATACCCGCACCCACTCAGACTCACAGAGAGTGAGGCAACCGCGAACAAACCCGCAATACGACACTTCATTTCTTCGACTATCCTCACACTTTACCTAAACACTTACACAGAGAAGCGCAGCCATTCTAATTTACTGTGCTCTACTCCATACAATGCACGATGTTAAATAAAGTGTGAACATTTCTTTTTTGATAAATTAAATCACAAATATTATCAATATATATTTCTTATTGTCACTTTATTTTATAATATTAACCAGAAAATACTATCTTGCCTCCTTGATCCCTTCCTATCATCATAGACTTTCCCAAGCAGTGTATGACACAATTCAAAACTGTCATACAAAACGGCCTGTGCGGCCAAAGGAGAATTTGCTGATCATGCTGGCCCTGTCTCGTTGTAAAGCGCTTACCTATTCGCCACTTCTTATTGGCCTTTTTGCGCTGAGCGCCTGTATCAGCCCCGGTCAGCCACCAGCACCTCCTTTGCCTGCCTTGGCACAAGCTGCGCCATTTACGTCTGCTGACGCAAATTTCGTCCAACAACTTAATGAAATGGATCTCACCCATATTGCGTTGGCAAATCTTGCCAAAACCCATTCGGCTCGCAACGATATCGCTCTTCTCAGCCCGACTATCGTGAAAGATCTAACAGAAAACCATGACACGCTCACCAAATTAGCAACAACTCATACTTTAACGCTGCCCGCAAAACCCTCTGCTCAAAACCAAAAAATTATTGATCGGTTGCAACATTTATATGGCTCAGCGTTTGACCGAAGCTACTCCCGCTATTTCATGAGCAGCACAGCCAAAATGAAATTAGTTCTTACGACAGAAATTACCACATCCAAAAATACAGACCTGGTCAAACTCGCTACCGATACCAAGACCAAACTCACAACTTATCAGTCGCAAATCAAATAAGAATTTTACTCTATATAATTACGAAAACATATTTACACAGAAGGTGCCACCGAAATGGAACCTTCTGTAAGGGCGGTTTGTTCGTGCTCCAGCCATTACACCAATCCCACATACCTAGATATATACTTACAACCCTATTGTTTCAGACGTCCGACATTATGATAAATGATCTTTGGTTAACTACTTTTCTATCATGCATACTCAACACGACCTGATTTCATAAAATTTTTAGACAAACTTTCTGATTTTCTCCTTATTCCAAAATCATTTTTAAAATACCTCAAACAGACAGAAAACGTGTAAGTTTCTCAACGTCAACATCTGCTTTTGTTGTCTGATGCACAATATTACCCCCTTCAATCACCAGAATACGGTCTGCAATATCCAAAGCAAAACTGAGCACCTGTTCAGACACCATAATACTTAAACCACTATTATCACGAATTTGTTTCAACGTCCGCGCCATCTCAAGGATAATAGATGGTTGTATTCCTTCTGTAGGTTCGTCCAACAAAAGAACTTTAGGACGTGTTGCCAAAGCACGTGCTATTGCAAGCTGCTGTTGCTGTCCGCCAGATAAATTACCTCCTCTTCGTGATCCCATTTCTCGCAAAACCGGAAAAATTTTATAGAGATCTTCTGGAACAGACTTTTCATTTCTTACAAATAAACCCGTCTCAATATTTTCGGTTACTGTCATGGCAGGGAATATCATACGCCCTTGAGGAACATAGGCCAGACCAGATTCAACACGCTTATAAGCTGGCAACTTTGTAATATCCTTACCATCAAGCCTGATACTTCCTGAACGGAGAGGTAAATTGCCAATAAGTGATTTCATGAGTGTCGTTTTTCCCATACCATTACGCCCCATGAGAACGACAATTTCACCACGCCCAACTTGTAAATCAACGCCGTGCAGAACTTCACTAGCCCCATAAGCTACATGTAAGCCTCGAGCATCCAACAGCGATTTATCCAACACTGAAACATTCGTGGTTTTATTGTTATATTGAGTGTCCAAGATACACCTCCACAACTTTTGGGTCGTTTTTCACATGTTCCATCGAACCATCTGAAATAATACGTCCCTGATGAAGAACAGTAACCCGGTGGGCAATTTTTTCGACAAACCCCATATCATGCTCAATTACAAGAACTGAACGTGATTGTATAATACGCTGAAGTAGCTCTGCTGTACGTACGCGTTCATTAACTGTCATACCTGCAACAGGTTCATCCAGCATCAAAAGCGCAGGGTCCTGAATAAGCAACATTCCTATTTCCAGCCACTGTTTCTGGCCATGGCTAAGATCAGCAGCTTTACGATCGAGCTGGTTATCAAGAAAAATCATTTCCGCAATTTCTTTTATGCGATTGATTATTTTCTTATCTCTCCTAAAAAAAAGTGCCTCAAAAACACTTCTTCCGGATGGGTAAGATATTTCCAGATTTTCAAAAACCGTTAGATCTTCATAGACAGATGGCGTCTGAAACTTACGCCCTACCCCGGCCCGAACAATATCATACTCCTTAAGCCGAGTGAGCTCCCGCCCTTCGAACTGAATAGAACCTGATGTGGCTTTTGTACGCCCACAAATGAGGTCTAGAACTGTTGTCTTACCTGCGCCATTAGGCCCAATTATTACCCGAATTTCTCCTTTTGCAAGCTGGAACGATAAGTTATCAACAGCTTTAAATCCATCGAAAGATACACTAAGGTTTTCAACAGAAAGCAATGTTTCATTTTGCATTTTCATCTTGCTTTCTTCCTTATGCTGCTTCATCTACGGCATGTGAGGTCTGCCTGCGGTTTCCTCCAAGAATACGAAGGACATATGGGTCAATATAATTCTCATAAAGACTGGCGAGTCCTCCAGGTAGAAAAACAACAATTCCAATAAACAAGCCGCCCATAGCAAATGTCCAAAGCTCCGGAAGCGATTCCGAAAAGCTTGTGCGGGCCCAGTTTACCAAAAGTGTGCCATACACAGCCCCAACCAATGAATTACGTCCACCTACCGCACAGTAAATGACCATTTCAATAGACGGTACAATTCCAACAAATGTGGGAGACATAAAGCCCACTTCTAATGTAAAGAGAGCACCACCAACACCAGCCATGGCTGCCGCCAAAGCAAAAATGAATATTTTAAAATTTGCAACATTATAACCAGAAAATCTTACTCTATCTTCCTGATCCCGCATCGCACGCAAAATACGGCCGAGCTTGCTTTGCCGCACAAAACGCACCAAAAGCAAACAAGCCAAAAGTAAAAAAACACCTGCGTAGTAAAGAACAAGTTTTGCATGATCAGTCCGAATATCCCAACCATCAAGCGTACGAAGGTCTGTGATACCGTTGACTCCACCGGTATATCCCTGCTGACCGATGATAAGAATGGTCAAAACAGATGCTATGGCTTGTGTAATAATTGCAAAATATGTTCCTCCAACACGGCGTTTAAACATCGCTGCACCAATCACCATCGCAAGAAGCGCTGGCACGGCTATAATTGCCACGAGTGAAAAAGAAAGGCTATGAAACGGCTTCCAGAACCAAGGTAAAGCCGTAATCTGGTTCCAATCCATAAAATCGGGGATACCTGGAGTAGACTGGCTTTTCGTAGCCTCCAAAGTGGACGCCTGGAGCTTTAGAAACATTGCCATGCAATATCCACCAAGCCCAAAAAATATTCCCTGACCAAGACTAAGAATTCCTGAATCTCCCCAGCATGCAACCAGCCCAATGGTTACAAAAGCATACGTAAGATATTTGCCGACAAGATTAAGACGAAACGCATCCAATCCCAAAGGCAATACAATCAGGAGAATGGCAGACAAAATTGAAAGGAATAAGATATCCTTGCGGCTTTGAAGCGAAAACATATTCCCTTCTCCTAACGACGGACTTTAAGGGCAAACAGACCCTGTGGACGCAGCATGAGAATACCTATGACAGTAAGCAGAACAAGCACTTGCGCCATGGAGCCATTAAGGAAAAACTCAAGGATAGAACGTGCTTGAGAAATACTGAATGAAGACGCAATTGTTCCCCCCAGACTTTCAGTACCTCCAAACGCAACAACCAAAAATGTATCCACAATATATTGCTGGCCTGCCGTAGGACTTGTGGACCCAATCATGGTAAAAGCCGAACCCGCAACCCCGGCAACACCACAACCTAAGCCGAAAGTAAAACGATCAACCCGTTCGGTATTAATGCCGACGTTACCGGCCATTGTCCGATTTTGCATGACTGCACGTACCTGCTTACCCCAGCCTGATTTATAAAGCAGAGCATAGATCACACCGGTAATGAGAAGTGTAATCGCAATGACAATCATACCATTGATGGGAATCTGAATAGTATCACTGAGATTCCATGATCCCATCATCCAGTCAGGAAGCGTTACCCCTACTTCACGAGCACCAAATATTGACCGAAAGACTTGCTGCAAAATCAAACTGACACCCCATGTAGCAAGAAGTGTATCCAGCGGCCTTTTATAGAGAAAACGTATTAATGACCATTCCAGAAACATCCCGGCTGTACCAGCAACAATAAATGCAAGAACCACGGCAACAAAAAAATATAGCCCAAACAGTGCTGGCGCCCATTGCGCAAAAACATAGGAACAGAGGTAAGTTGTGTAAGCCCCGAGGATCATGAACTCCCCATGAGCCATATTGATCACACCCATCTGACCAAAAACGATGGCCAGACCCAATGCCATCAGGAGAAAAACAGAAAACAAGATGAGCCCAGCAAAACTTTGCATAACAAAAATGGATGCCAGGTCATTGAATGAATATCCCGAAAGCATAACCAAGTATCTCCTGATGAGGGGAGAAAGAAAAACCAAATGAACGCTCAGTGCCCACGCAGTTTATTGATATCCAACGGGGAACGGATTTGGCTCCATGAGTTCTGGTGTTTCATAAATTACATCGAACTGACCATCTGTACGGGCACGCCCAACCAGTGTTTTACTCCACAGATGATGATTTTTATGAATCCGCACATAACCTTCTGGAGCATTCTTGAATTCAATACCCGGAGATGCGTCAATCACCTTACTGATATCGAAAGTTCCGGCCTTTTCTACTGTAAGTTTCCATAGCCATGGCCCCAGATAAGCTGCTTGTGTAACATCCCCAATGACACTTTTTTCGCCCCACATTTTTTTGAAAGCCGCAACAAATTTTTTGTTGTCAGGAGTATCAATGCTCTGGAAGTACTTCATGCATGCGTAAGCGCCTGCTATATTTTCACCTCCAATGCCAAGTATTTCATCTTCTGTAACAGAAATGGTCATCAAGTTGTGTTTGGATAGATCCAGACCTGCGGCCTTAAGTTGCTTGTAAAAGGCCACATTTGAACCACCGACAATGATCGCATAGATCACATCTGGCTTCATGAGCTTAATTTTATTAATGACGGAGTTGAATTGAGAGTCCCCCAGCGGGAAGTATTCTTCACCCACCACACGGGATCCCTTAAGGTGATTCTCAATATGCTTGCGCGCTATTTTGTTCGCTGTTCGGGGCCAAATATAATCAGACCCGAGGAGATAGTATGTTTTCGCGTTCTTCTCCTTACTGATCCAGTCAAGGCCAGCAAGAATCTGCTGTGTAGCCTCCTGTCCGGTATAGATCACGTTACGTGACTGCTCGAGTCCTTCATAAAATGTCGGGTAATAAAGCAGCCCATTGTACTGTTCGAATACAGGTAACACAGCTTTGCGTGATGCAGATGTCCAGCACCCAAAGACAGATGCGCATTTGTCATTTTCAAGAAGTTTACGCGCTTTTTCGGCAAAGGTTGGCCAGTCACTGGCACCATCTTCCTGAATGAAGTTGATTTTTCGGCCGAGAACGCCACCACTTTCATTAATCTGCGCAATGGCCAACTTCTCTGCTTCAACGGACCCGATCTCGCTCAGCGCCATGGTACCTGTGATAGAATGTAGAATTCCAACTGTGACAGTATCATCGGTAACGGCTAGCCCCGTCGTATTAACTGCGGCAGTCGATGGAACATCTGCATATGCAAGACGAGACAGAAGAGGACTGAGTGAAAGAGCCGAAAGGCCAGCAAGCATCTGACGACGGCTGGCTTGTTGTTTCAAAAGATCAATTTTCTTGTCAGGCATAAGACCTACCACCTTGGCTGCGAGTGTCGATACACTCCGTGACAACAACCTGACTGTCGGAAAGTAGGCACGCGTTCGCCATACGTCGATTAACGTACAACAATGGGTCTAAAAGACTCTTTTCATTTCGGAATCGTTATTTAATATACATTCGACAGGTTTTTGGTCCACACTCCAGCAGAAGCCCTC
Source organism: Acetobacter sp. AAB5 (assembly GCF_050106715.1). Taxonomy (NCBI): domain Bacteria; kingdom Pseudomonadati; phylum Pseudomonadota; class Alphaproteobacteria; order Acetobacterales; family Acetobacteraceae; genus Acetobacter; species Acetobacter sp. AAB5. The sequence goes on along the minus strand of NZ_JBNIEW010000003.1, from coordinate 100,438 downwards.
ATAGTGTCGTGGGGAGACGCATGTTCCCACATCAACGAATCATCAGATCACGCCGCACCTACAATCGCTGGGTCGCGGATGAAACAATGGAAGATTATGCCTTGCGCTTCACGCCCGAAGCAGCACGGCGATGGTCTCCTTTAAGTGTCGCGAATACAGCTTTTGGAGGTGTTTCTTTTCTTGCCCTCGAAATGATTGGAGGTATCGTCTTTTTAAAATATGGCTTTCCAAACGCCTGCCTAGCACTGCTGTTGGGTATTACGCTGATTTTCCTATTAAGCCTCCCTATCAGCTACTATTCCTCACGCTATGGCATAGATCTTGATCTACTTACACGTGGTGCTGGCTTCGGTTACATTGGTTCAACGCTTACCTCTCTCATTTATGCGTCATTCACTTTTATATTTTTTGCCATAGAAGGCGCGATACTCTCCGACATACTCAAAATGTGCCTCGGTATCCCCCTTTGGCTGGGTTACATATTTTCAGCACTCGTTATCATTCCGATAGTTGCCAAAGGTTTTACTCTTATAAGCCGCTTTCAGAGATGGACTGTCGCACCATGGCTTATCCTTCAGTTACTCCCTTTCTTGGTTATGGCCTGTAAGCAACCTGTACCTATAACAAATTGGATACATTACGCTGGTACGCGTGAACTTCCTGTTTTGGAATTGGCTGGAATTGGAGGGGCTCTGTCGATCATATTTTCGGTGATTACCCAGATAGGTGAACAAGTAGATTTTCTTCGCTTTCTTCCCGTGCCTAAACAGACGTACCAGAAATGGACGTGGTGGGGCGTGCTACTTACATGCGGTGCGGGCTGGATATTCCCCGGCGGGTTGAAAATCCTTGCAGGTATGTTTCTCGCATGGCTTGCTATTATTCGTGGCGTGCTTCCGGTAGAAGCACAACAACCTACAACCATGTATCTTCTTGCCTTTCAGCAGGTAACATCGGTTCATGGCCTTGCACTCGCATTGACCATTCTATTCATTGTGCTGTCCCAGCTAAAAATCAATATTACAAATGCCTACGCGGGATCTATTGCATGGTCCAATTTCTTTTCCCGCATGACGCATAGCCACCCTGGGCGCATTGTGTGGGTGGTATTCAATGTCGGGCTGGGCCTACTTTTGATGGAGATGGATGTATATAGCACCATTGTGCATATGCTCTTTCTCCATTCAACAATTGCGGCCTCATGGATAGGTGCGCTTACATCAGACCTCATCATCAATAAACCACTTGGTTTTAGCCCAGCAGGAATCGAATTCCGCCGCGCCTATCTTTACGACATCAACCCTGTAGGTATGGGAAGCATGACAGGCGGCCTTGTTACGGCCACAGCAAGTTACACAGGGTTATTTGGTGATACATTGTCAGCTTTTTCCCCATTTATCGGGTTAACAACCTCCTTTTGTCTGGCGCCTTTTATCGGATGGTTGACCGAAGGACGTTATTATCTGGCACGCCCTCCCCTCTCTCTTCAGAGCGACAAAATTCATTGTGTGTGCGTGATTTGCAAAAACTCTTTTGAACAGGAAGATATAGCCTTCTGTCCTGTCTATACGGGGTTTATCTGCTCATTGTGTTGCACGTTAGACTCCCGTTGTCGCGATGCATGCAAAGCAGAAACAGCACATCTTTCAGGGCAAATAAAAAAAGTAACCTACAATATATTCCCTAAATTTATTGCTACGCAGGTATCTGGTATTTTAGGTCGTTATTTTATTATTTTTTCGACGCTTGTTTTTTGCACGGGCATTATTTTGTACAGTATTTATATAAATATTTTGAAAATTCCACATATTGTGCCCAACCAGCTTTACATTATTTTCTGGAAGACATTCTTTTTGCTCAGTGCGCCTTTAACCGTCATTGCATGGTTTCTGGTACTCAGCCAGCGCAGTTATCGTGCCGCAGAAGACGAAAATAGATTTCAGACACGCCTTCTTATGAGAGAAATACATGCGCATAAACGCACAGATCAGGAACTAAAAAAAGCTAAAGAACGTGCTGAATCAGCTAATCTTTCAAAAAGTCGATTTATGGTAGGTGTTAGCCACGAAATTCGTACACCCCTCAACTCCATCATGGGATACGCGTACCTTCTAGAAAATAAAATGCTCACGCCTGAAAAACAAAATGAAGGATTAAAAGTTATACAACGGAGCACAGAACATTTAAGTGGTCTGATTGAAGGTTTATTTGATATTTCAAAAATAGAAGCGGGTCGTATGGATATTCTGCGCGAAAAAATTAATTTTCGAGAATTTCTAAAACATCTAACTGAAATGCTTCGTTTTCAGGTCAATCAAAAAAAACTTCTGTTTGTTGAGCATATTCCAGATGATCTTCCCAAATATGTTATGACAGATCAAAGAAGACTACGACAAATTTTAATTAATCTTCTTTCCAATGCCATCAAATTTACACCAAGCGGATCTGTCTCATTTTCCGTCAGATGGAGCATGGAAATTGCAACTTTTGAGATACAAGATACAGGAATAGGAATACCTGCAACTGACATAGAACGTATTCATGAACCCTTCCAGCGCAGTTCTCACCCTGCTTCACAAGGCATTCAGGGAACCGGCCTTGGTTTAACTATAACTCGCCTTCTTGTTCAGATTTTAGGAGGTGAACTCACAATCAAAAGCCAGGTTGGAGTAGGCACAACTTGCCGCGTACGGCTAATGCTTGCACAGACAGAATCAAAGGAAACCCCGGCACCTACATATAATGTGCAGATACATGAAGGCAGTAAGCGCCCAGCTGTTTTTGTTGTTGATGATGATAGTATTCATCGTGGAATGATAAATGATATTCTAGAGCCTTTTGGATTTTTAGTTTACTCTGCTGCAAGTGCGCAAGAATGCCTTGATATTGCAAAACATGTTCGGATAGATATTTTCCTTATTGATATCAACATGCCCGGAATGAATGGATGGGAATTAGCACGTCATTTACGGAACAGTATAAACCGTGACTCTACTATCTTTGTTATTTCTGCTGATGAACAAACGCGCTTAGGTAATAACCGAGAAGGACTTTGCAATAGCATTCTTTCCAAACCTGTTTCAATTCCTGATCTGCTTCTTCTTATAAACCAAGCACTCAGTGCTATAAAACTGCCCCCAAAGCCGACGAAACCCCCGGCTACTTCTCGTAATAGATTACAAGATAACCATCTTGCAGAATTACGTCGCTTATCCCGAATTGGACATGTTGCCGGAATCATACGTTTTCTTGATAAAATAGATGATTCTGTTGATGCTCAGCTTATTCGAGATATGGCTTGCCGATCGCAAATGCAAAAATTGCAGAATTTCTTAGAAAATTATAAGGAAAGATCATGAACGGCATTGTTCTTGTTGTAGATGACAGCCCCGAAAATCTTTCTCTTATAATGAATATATTGGAAAATGCTGGCTTCACGACCCTTGTCTCACAATCTGCCAAGAATGCCCTTGCTATACTTTTAGATGTGGATGTTGATCTGGTGCTTTTGGATGCCCTTATGCCAGAAACAAATGGTTTTGAAATGTGCACGCAAATGAAACAGATGCCAGAGCTCTGTGATATTCCTGTCATATTCATGACTGGTCTTTCTGAGCAAAAACATATTGTACAGGCTTTTGATGTTGGCAGCGTTGATTATATCATTAAACCTATACAACCGCCTGAACTTCTAGCTCGTGTTCAAACTCACCTTAAAAACGCTCGCACCACAAGATCTATCTACCGAGCAATTGATTTTTCCGGGCGCCATTTTCTGGCTGTAAACAAACAGGGAAAAATCTTATGGTTCACGCCACAAGTTCCCCTGATTCTGGGCGATACTCTCATCGCAGAGAGCTCATATCTTCCAGAAGATATCTTACACTGGTATCAACGTTGCAAGATAGAGCCTACACCAGTAGAAGTGTGCTATAAATATTCAAATAAGAATATAAATGTAAATCTTATTTTTATGGGGCAACCAGAACCGGAAGAATTTCTTATTCGTCTAACTGTTTCTAAAGAAGGGAATGAGATTTCTTCATTACAAAAACGCCTTAATCTAACAGCACGAGAAGCAGAAGTTCTATTCTGGATTTCAAAAGGTAAAACCAATCGGGATATTGCAGAAATACTTTCTATCAGCCACAGAACAGTTAATAAACATCTTGAACAAGCTTACGTAAAAATAGGGGTTGAAAACCGTGCAGCCGCAACCGCACGTGTTCTTCAAGCCCTTCTGGTGTAGATAAAAAACAACCACCTGTCTTATTTAACAGGTGGTTGTTTTCAAAAGCTATTTTGGCATCGGACCAAGTTTTACGCCATCAGGATAGTATTTCCACCCATCTCGAATACGAACCTTATTATCCCACGGAAGCTTATATTCTCCTGCAGCAAGATCTCTTACCCATGTAAGGTAATTTTCTTTTTCTCCTCCAGGTTTTCCAACATAAGCACGACACCCAAGATTAAATATATTGTTTTCTAGTGCCCAGTTTTCACGTGCCTTATCTACCAAACGAGGGAACAATTCCGCCGTGACAATTTCCCATGGGTTGCGATGCCCTTGTTGGATTACATTGCCATCATAATTACAGATTGTGCCTTCACCAAAGTAATAAAATACGTTGTCATATCCAGCCAAATTGACAGACATGGTGTACATGAGGTTCTGCCAGGCATTTGTTTTATTAGTCCAAATCCACTGATCATTGACCTGTGTTGAATATCCAGAAATGCGGATATAAACATTAGCCCCTTTATACGCGGCTTCACGCGCTAATTCCGGAAACATACCATCGTGACAGATGCATACAGCCAACCGCGATCCTTTGGGGCCTTCACACACAGGCATTCCCAAATTACCTGGAGACCAAGGCTCGATCGGTACCCATGGTTGTAGTTTACGATAATGTAAGGCGATTTCACCCTCAGCATTAATAATAATGGCTGTATTATAAGGAGGTAATGAAGGATTCTCGTTTTTCTCCATCAGAGAAAACACACCCCATACAGCATTCCTACGGCATGCCTCCCGAAAACGAGTAATTTCCTCACTTTCGAGGGTCAGCAACATCTCATCATAAGTCCAGATTGCCGTATTGAGACCCTGCGTTGAATACTCAGGAAAAACGATAAGGTCGAGATCCGGATATCCTGCCTTGGTTGAATCAACCGCACGACAGATCTGGTCAACCTGTGTCTGAATATCTTCAGGACCTTTAATGACCGGGACCGGATATTGAATCAATGCAACAAGAAGGGCTTCTTCCCACGCACTCACACTGCCGGTGCTTCCCATGAATCTCTCCCATACTTTGTGTCGAGAACCTATTTAGGTTCGGTGGTATGTGGTTTGGAGGCATATATTCCTCAAACCCGCTTCAGGAGCGTCCGATATAATATGGCTTTTGGCCCATACGTTGTTTGACGTACGGAAAATGAAAATTTCATCTTTAAAAACAAAACATACAAAATTCTTACAAAATAAATTCAACAAAATATTTATTGTATTTTGTTTTATAAGGAATTTTTAAATTTTATCACTTGATTTTTTGTTTTTTAGAGAATTTCCAAAACTGTTTCACCTCATTGGAATAAGTCATTTTACGCATGCAAAAATTTAGGTTCGATATCGTAATGTTATAGATGCAACCCAACAATGAACCTCGGATAAAGGAGGGAACGCATGACTACGGTCAGTTCAAGGTTTTCGAAAAAATTGACGATACATCTTTCTCGCTCTAGTCGCATCCTTTCTACCTGCTTCATTTTGGGAGCCATAGCTTCACAACAGGCACATGCTGCAGTCACGGTAAATTTCGGCAAGGATCAGTTTTTTACACTTGGAGTTGGTGTCAAAGCGCAGTACCTATCAAAAGATCCGAATGCAACACCAAGCAATTCAAGTGCCGCCAGCGCAAGCAACTTGCGTATTTATATGGGGGCGCAGTTCCATAAATATGTTAAAACAACAGTCAATCTTGAACGATTGCGTGATGGAAACTGGAACGTTCTTGATGGTATTTTGCAAATTGAACCCTGGAAAGCATTCAATGTTTGGGGCGGCCGTATGCTCACCCCAAGTGATCGCTCCAACCTTGATGGACCATACTTCCTCAGTACATATGCCTTCCCCATTGTTGCTCAATACCCTGGCGCCTGGTCTGGCCGTGATGATGGGCTGGCTGTTTGGGGCAGACTTCTAAAAGATCATTTTCGCTATGTGGCGGGTGTCTATCGCGGTCATAACTGGCAGCGCGATGCCTCCAACTATGGTGAGCATCCTTTGTTTGCCAGTCGCTTAGAATACAACTTTCTTGATCCCGAACCATCACCTGCCTATTACACAGCCAGCACTTATTATGGAAAAGCTGATATCCTTGCTATTGGCCTAGCAGGCCAGTACGAAACGGATGGTGTAGGTACAGCACAACAAAAAGGCGATTATAAAGCCTGGAACATTGATGGCCTGTTTGAAAAACGAATTGGCCCCGATGCACGCTATGGTGTTTATACTTTAGAAGGTGCCTACTATCAGTATTATACGGATGGCGTAAAAGATATTGCCGCAGGTTATCACCAACGTTCTGCCGATTATGGTAATGTTGGGGGCATTAACAATGGTACGGCTTTTCTGGCTAGCACCGCTTATCTTATTCCTTACACACTAGGCTGGGGCCGGTTGCAGCCCTTGGTACGATACCAGCAATTTCGCTACAAAAAAGATATGTACGGGCCTGGCCATCCTAAAACCACCCAGTTTGATGCCGGCGCAAACTATGTTCTGGATGGCCACAACCTTCGTTTTACCTTTGACTATGTCAGGTACAAACCAATGGGCACACATGCTTCCAATGCTTTCTTACTGGGGATGCAATTTCAGTACTAATCACTGCACCTAATAAAGGTAAATTATATAATGGATGGTTCAAAATGAACCGCTGGGAGATAGGAAAATGCTAAACCTAAAGCAACGAATAGCAAGCGCTGCTGTTGCTCTAACTATGAGTATCGTTGGGAATACTGCATGGGCTGTAGAACCAGCGTTGGAAAGTCTAGATTGTCGGCATCTTTTTGCAGAAGATGTGAAACTTTCAGACAAAGTTGATGCACTACAGCACAAGGAAGAAACTGACATAGAAAATGGAAATGCAGAAGAAGATAAAGGATTTTTTGTAAAACTTGATCCAATACCAGGTATAGGTGTTATGAAAGGTGTGACCCTCACCCCAGCAGGTAAACCTCTTCGAGAAGATTCTACCGAAATGGGGCTGAACACTTTACAAACACGCCTGGCATCCGTACGCAGTCTAGAACAGCGTAAGATGTGCCCTGAAATAGGAATATCCCCTCAAAAGCGTACAACTATCCTCGATGATCAAGTACGCAGTGTTCAGTAAATTCAAAATTAAATATGATATTTCCAAATATTAATAGATCATAAAATGTATTTTTCTATATGCATTAATCCACGTTGAAAAATATGCACGCGCCATCTTTCTGGCGCGTGCGTTCTGGGTAAGTACGCAATCTTAATATCGAAAGCATGTTCGCAAAGCTACAAAACTAGCACTTGTCGCAACACGATATGATCACTGTATTTATACATTCTTGTCTGCCATCCACTCGCAACAAGTGTTATCATTCCCCATCAAGGAATGAGTCATAAGCTTAGGAATACATGGGAGTTCTTTGTTTAACCCTCGTCGAATGCGCAAAATTTTTATGAATATTTATGTTTCGATTGCACTAACATAAATAAATGTTATAAGTTTGTCCCGCAATTAGTTAACAACTCAATGGGCAGAGATTTATCCTCGCGCAATTCGATGGTTGAGAAAATGAAAACACACACGCATTTCCAAGCCAAAGATAGTCAAACATTCTCTATTGGTGGCATAAAACATGACTGATCAGACAACGGTAACAAGCACGCAAGCTAATCAGTCCAAGACAATACAAGCACCCCCATACCCCACAGCTGCCGCGCTTCCCACACAGCAGGCACCAAAGAACATTCGGTTTGATTTTAACGAAGGGTGCCGCGTTCACCTCCCTTTGTTGGAAGAAACTGAAGGTACATGGCGTATTGAACTCGCAGATCTGGATACCGGAAATATTTTGTTTGCACAGACGGGCTTGAACCAAGCGCTCGTTCGTTCATCCAAGCGCTGGTACGTGCGGTTTGGCATCACAGTCTGGCAGGATGTTACAGCAGAAGACGGAAAAGTTACCAGCACGCAGGTTTTTTCCCACGTTTACGATTCAAAAGATAAGCAGGTTCTTATCATATTCCCCGTTGGAACATTGGGAGATACGTTGGCATGGGTGCCCTATGCCGCACGCTTTGCAGAAATGCGGCAAGCGCAAGTAACGTGCGCCATGTCCGAACTCCTGATTCCATTATTTCAAAATGCCTACCCACACATCAATTTTGTCACGCATGATGATGTGCGCACAAAAAAACTTACAGAGCAGGCTTACGCAACTTATTATCTAGGCCTCTTTTTTGATGATGCCACTTGTGACTGGCAACCTTCCGATTTCCGTTTGGTAGGGCTACATAAAACAGCGGCCTATATTCTTGGGGTTAGCCCCAAAGAAGAACCCGCAAAAATCAGCTTTCCAGATGAAGGACGCCCTATTGAGGAGCCCTATGTCTGCATTGCTGCCCAGGCATCATCTCAATGCAAATACTGGAACAACCCGACGGGATGGGATGAAGTTATTAAATGGCTGAAAGCCCAAGGATACCGGGTGATCTGTGTTGATCAGAAAACCGTACATGGTACTGGTATTGTCTGGAACCATATTCCGTATGGAGCAGAAGACCAAACCGGTAGCCGCCCTCTCACAGAACGTGCGCGCTGGCTGAAACATGCAGAATTTTTTATCGGACTTGGCTCTGGGTTATCTTGGCTGGCATGGTCTACCGGAACCCCTGTGGTCATGATTGCTGGCTTTAGCCACCCGACAACCGAATTTGAAACGCCTTTCCGTATCATCAACTGGCACACCTGTAATTCTTGCTGGAATGACCCGAAAGAGCGTTTTGATCACCATGATTTTTTATGGTGCCCACGGCATGCCAACACGCCGCGCCAGTTTGAATGCACGCGCCTTATTACGGCGAAACAAGTTATTGAAACAATAAAACCCATTGTTCATAAAAGATAACGATCATGTCAGATATTTCTCAAAATACTACCATTGGTGGTGACAGCAGCAACACTGAGCAGAACGGCGGCACAGTTGTTAACGGTGTTGGGCTTTTTGTTAGCTCAGGCGGCACTGCCAGCGGTGTTACTGCTGAGGCCGGGGGATATATACATGTTTATAATAATGGGGCCGCCATTAGCTCACTCATATCTGGCGGCACGCTTGAAACTGTTGGATCAACCTCGTTTACATCAGCAACCGCAGGTGGGAATATTCTCGTTTCCTCTGGTGGTATCAGCAATAACGATGCAATCGGCCCAAATGGACAAGAGACTGTCTGGGGAACAGCAAACAATCTAACCCTTTCAGGGGGCGGTGCTCATGCCTACCTGAGTGCAGGCGGAATTGGCTCAAACTGGACTAACGAAGACGGTGGCTGGGCAGGCGTATATGATGGTGGCACGTTAAACGGTATTACTGTTGATGGTGCGAATACATACGTTGATGTTCAGGGCGGACAAGTTACCAACGCCACAGTTACAAACGATAGCATCCTTCAGATAGAAAGCGGCGTAACAGTTTCTGTTATAAGCGCCTCATCAGGTGGAGCCATCCAGGTTTCGGGCGGTGGCACTGCAGCACAAAGCTTCATTGGCACAAGCGGTGTGATGGATGTTGCCTCTGGCGGCACAAGCATATCTGCCACTTTAAAAGAACCTGATGCTACCTTAAATCTTTCTGGGTCTGCTTCGGATACAACTCTTTCTGCCGGTGCCGTTAATGTTTATGCAGGCGGTGAACTGACTGATACAACAGTCCAGAGCGGTCTCATTACTCTATCTGGCGGCAGTGCTACGGTTGTGAATGCAACAAATGGCAGTGGTGGAATTATTGTTGATGATGGTGGCAGCTTAACCTCCGCAACGCTGGCAAGCGGTGGATATGTTCATGTTTCTGCTGGTGGCACTGCAATTTCTGATATCGTTACAAGCGGCGGCACAGAATATGTAGACAATGGTGGCAGCAGTATTTCCGCTCAAATCCTAACTTCAGATGCAAACATCATTGTATCTGGTGGCGGTGTTGCTGCCGATACTAAAATTGTAAGCGGTTATGCAACAGTTTACGATGATGGAAAAGTTCTTGGTGGTTCCATACAAAGTGGCATCATAACTGTTTCCGGTGGCCTTGTTTCCAATACAACGGCTGATAGCGGTGGGGGCTTTGAGGTTTCTGGCGGCAGCGTTTCTGGCCTTCACATCAACACAGGCGGGTTTATTAATCTCTATAATGGGGGCTCTGCCACAGATATTACCGGCACCGGAAGCAATCTTACAAATGGGAATGGTGGTGTAAACGTTTCGGGCGGCACGCTTACCAGCGCGTCTTTTACAGCCGGGAGCACGTTGAACGCAACAGGCGGCACACTTCAAAATATTACATTTAATAACAGCGGTTATGGCTTTGCTTCCAATGCATCTCTGACAGACACAACAATTAATGCAAACGGCAATCTCATTGTTTACGATGGCGCCACAACAACCAATACCATTGTAAGCGGCACAAACGCCTTTGAAGCTGTTTCTGCAGGGGGAAGCTCTATTAGTGCCAAGATAAGCGATGGTGGTCATGAATATGCCAATGCGGGCGCTACAATCATTAACCCAACCGCTGAAAACGGTGGGGCAATCACCATTCATAACCAAGGCATTTTAAGTAACGCCACCATTCAGAACGGTGCATCATTAAGCATTGGAAGTGGCGGCCAGTTAAGTGGCACCGTAACTTTGTTAAATGGTGGCAAAGCATCCATCTATTCCGATGCTGGCGGCACCATTATTATGGATGGTGATACAAACACGGGTTTGGTCATTTCTGGTCTAACGGATGGCGGTATTGTTAGCACTGTCATTTCTGGTTTTAACGGCGCATCTGCTGGCAATTCAGATGGGATTGTGCTGGACGGTATAAAAGATGGAGATGTTCTGAACGTATCCTACGATGCTAATGATACGAACAAGGTATGGATTAATCTGAAAAATGGCCACGCCATAGGTTTAACTATTGATGGCGTATCACAACACGGCAATGCTTTGGTTGTTGGAGATGATGGCAACCTGATTTACGAAGTTTGTTTCTTAAGCGGTAGTATGATTCGTACCCCTGAAGGTGATATTGCTGTCGAAAATCTTGTTATTGGCACTGAAGTTGTTACATTTGACTGGCAGAATAATAAGGAAATCACACGTCCGGTTGTGTGGATAGGCAAAGCTCAGTGCAGCGTTCGCCCCGATCTACCTGACGATCAAGCCGGTTACCCTGTGCGTGTATGCGAAAATGCCCTTGCCGAAGGTGTGCCTTACAAGGACATGCTGATTACCGCAGAACACTGCCTATTCTTTAATGGCAAGTTTGTGCCTGTGCGCATGCTGGTAAATGGGGTTTCTATTTTTTACGATAAATCCATCACCTCCTATGATTACTATCATGTAGAAACAGATCAGCATTCCGTCATCATCGCAGATGGCATGCTAACAGAAAGCTATCTGGATACAGGAAACCGCCATACTTTCCGTCAGGAAGGTACGGTTATCCGCCTACGTGGTGCTCATCATAATTGGGCAGAAGATGCCGGAGCGCCTTTGTGCACAGATCGTGATTTTGTGGAACCCTTGTTTCGCAAACTGGAAGCACGGAACAGAAACTCTGAGAGCACATCCGTATCTGTTGAACTGACATATGATCCTAATCTACACCTCATCACAGAAAACGGAACCACACTTCGCCCCCTTCGGCAAGAGGGACAACACTACAGCTTCATACTGCCAGCCAACACAAAATCTGTGCGTATTGTTTCCCGTGCCAATCGTCCGACAGATGTCATCGGCCCATTTGTAAATGACCGCCGTTTAATGGGTGTTGCTGTGGGAGATGTACATTTCCTTTCTGCCAAACATCAGCATAAAATCACTTCTCACCTTCAGGCCCAAAAACCAGAAGGCTGGCACGATACAAATTGGACTGATTGCGCCTGGACCAATGGTAACGCTGTAATGCCTTTAGAAGGTGACTTATCCCACTGCACTATTGGCATTCTGTCTATAAATATTCGAGCAACAGGACCTTTTTTAGTTAATCATCAGCATAAGGCAGATACCAAACATTCTGCCTAATACGCTGATACGATACTTATTTTTATGCAGGCTCTACCTTTTGTAGGTAGAGCCTTTTTTCTAGCGTTCCACAATTATCTTTTGGCACTCACTGCGCATCTTATCGCTCTACAGTCCATTCAGCATAACTGTATTATTTTGGCATCACTCTCCATCCATATTCATGCATATACAGATTTATGTACCGATATATATAGACAAGCTGACATCTGGCCCGGCAAAAGAAGCTCACCCCTTGTTTTTTACTTTAAACCCGGACCTGCCAGAATCTATGCACGATCGTTTTCATACTTTTTGCGCCGCTGGAACGTTTAGCGCCCTTTTGTTGACAACCTCGGCACTGGCTGCAACGCCTGATCCTACAAAGCCGCATGCAGGCAGCAAACAAGCTGCCATCAAAACAGCAGCACCAAAAAAACAAGCCACTGCCGCCCCTATTGCAGGGATACTGGATGGCTCCAATGGTGAGACTGTGAATGTTCATGGCCATCATGCCGCAGATGGCACAGCCGCCAAATATATGAACAAGATTGTTTATCTTGGCCCATTGGGTAACCGAGATACTTTGGATACACCTTATTCTGTCATGGGTGTTCCGCACGATGTTGTGGTGAACCAGCAGATCCGCAACCTCAATGACATGGCGCAATATCTCCCTTCCGTGCAGTTGGAAGTTCGGGGTGATCCCAACACATCTCGCCCACAATCTCGTGGGTTTGAGGCCGATGTCATCTCCAACTCTCGCCTTGATGGGCTAAACGTTGTTGCCACCACGCCTTATGCGGCAGAATGGGTAGACAATCTGCAAGTTCTGAACGGCTTGGCAGGCGCAATGTATGGGCCAGAAAACCCAGCTGGTGTTTTTGAATATACTCTTAAACGCCCAACGGATCGGCGTACAGAACGCCTTTCTGTTGGTGTAGATTCCATCGGCACACCAACAGTTAATGGTGATATTTCTGGTCGTTTGGGGCGGAATGGCTGGTTTGGGTACCGCCTGAACATGCTGCATGCCAACGGCACCGCTTATACGCAAGGCAGTATGGTCCGCCGCGAAATGGTCAGCGGTGATTTTGATATCCACCTTGATGACAAGACGGTTATCGAAATTGATGCCAGCCACTACACTTTTGACCAGCGCGGCACTGCGCCCGGTTTTGGTATTCTGGCAACCGGAGTGGGCGGAGATAAACTGCCCGAAGCACCGGATTTGAGCAAACGGCTGGCTCCTGAATGGAGCGGCTACAATATGGAAACCAATACGTTTCTTGCCAAAATCAAGCACCAGATCAACAAAGATTGGAGCTTCACGCTGGGTGGTTTGTATCAAGATGCCGCCAGACAATCTTTTGGTGTGGCTGATACATTGTGTGATGGCAGCAAAACCTGCGGTGGCCTAACTGGCAGCGATGGCTGGTTCAGTTCTAAAGCAACAGCCACAACCACGGCGAATGATTTCCGTGTTGGCAGTAACATGGCCTATTTTAACGGCCGTGTTCACACTGGGCCCTTGCAGCATGATCTGGTGATTGGCACCAACGGTTACATGATGGGGAATTATAACCCCACAGGCGCTGTTACAAGCGCACAGAACTTAGGGGTATATAATCTCTCCGGCCCCTCCCCTTCCAGCGGCACACAGCCTTATTATCATGGGCGTTATAAATCCAGCAGTGTCACTAGCCAGTCTTTTATTGTGGGTGACACCATGCGCATCAACAAACATTGGTCTGTTATGGGCACACTTGCCTGGAGCTGGATCAATCAGGAAAGTGCGCTTAACTCCAAAAGCCCTCTAAGAAAAACTTTTGATACATCAGCAGCTTTCAGCCCCACAGCCAGCGTGATGTACAAACCAACAGATAACCAGACCATCTATTTTACCTATGGTCGTTCTGTTGAAGCAGGGCCTGTTACCCCTAATAGTGCAAGCTACACCAACACAAACATGGCGCTGCCCATTGCCCATTCTGAAGAATATGAAGTGGGCTACAAACTGCGTTACAAAACAATGCAGTTTAACGTTGCCGGTTTCCGTATGACATCACCATACGCAATGTATGTGGCCGCAAAAAACCCAGATGCAGGTTGCGCAGCCATGACAAATTGCCAGACCTATCAATACGGCGGCACACAGCGCAACTATGGTGTGGAAGCCCAGATTTCTGGCGAAGTGCTGCCTAACCTTTCTGTACTTGCTGGCATGACCTGGCTGGATGCAGAACTCGTGCATGCAGCATCTTCCTCGCTCAACAATAAGGAAATTGTTGGCGCAGCACCTTTGCAGGCGAACATGTTGCTGGATTATCGCTTGCCGGCCTCCATGGGGTCATTTGCATCTGGCTGGGCCTTCAATGCCAATGTGCATTACATGGGCAATCGCGCAGCTAACGTTACCAACACACTCCATACCGGGTCCTACACCACGTTGGATCTGGGCACGCGCTATGCATTCCATGTGGCACAATTTCCATGGGTTGTGCGTTTTGGGGTAAGCAACGCTACCAATGAACGCTACTGGGCCTCGGTTTATACCGGCGCACCAAGTGGCACATCTGGCGCGGCATCCAGCTTGTATGCTGGTCTGCCACGTGTTTATCACTTCACTTTCTCTGCGGAGTTCTGATACTCTTTTCTGCACAATCAAACGCACGGAAAATAGAACCAACATGCGTGTTACCAAAAGGCTGACAGCTCCGCTGGTTCTATTTTCCGTATGTATCAGTTTTTTCATATTCAGAAATATAGAAGGCTTTGGCGGCCTGCCTTTCAGCGATGAATCTGGGCACTTTCTGGGTGTTCTCGCCATGCAACATGGTGATCGGCTTTATCGAGACTATATTGATGCGCATGGGCCTTTGGTTTTCATGCTCTCATGGATACTGGGGCCTGTTGCTGGTGTTTCGCACCTTTGGGTTTTCCGGCTTGTTTCTACATTGATGGCCAGCCTTGCCGGGCTGGCCATTTTTTGTACGCCTCTTTTTACTTTTAATTGGCAGCGTTATCTGGCAACCGCCATGTGGGTGGGAGGGATTGCGTCTGTCTGGACCGTGCAAGGTCTGCATCTGGATAGTTATTGGCCCATTGGCGGTGCATTAACTGTTATCAGCATGGCTATTTTTGTAGTGCCACTTTGCCTGAATAGACCTGTATCTGAGCCTCAGGCTTTTTGCGGAGGCTTTGCCACAGCACTTTTACCTTTCGCAGCTTATGCGTTTGGCCCACTCGCTGTTTTGTTTTACGCCACCCCGTGCCTGATCTGGGTATTTAATCGCTCAGCTTACAAAAAAACTCTAAAATGGGTCACTCTGGGGTGTCTTTGTGCCTGTTTGGTCATGACATTATGGCTCGCCCTCTATGGTGATATCGGTGGCATGATTGCTTTTCATGTTATCGCCAACCAGAAATGGTATGCACATTACATTCCCTTTGGCATGGATGCCTTTCTACATGGCATGGCACTTTCCTTTGCGCCTGACCGCATTATAGAAACACTGGCTGTCATCACCATCAGTTTTGGTAGTTTTCTTCTTGTTTGGAAAAGCACCTATAAGGTTTGTGCCCTTCTGGCTATTTGCGGCCTGATGACGCTTCAGATCCGGGGCATGGATGGTTTTCAAAACGGGGCTTTTCTTATGGCTGCGTTTGGTTTGGCAAGCTTAATGGCCACAACCTGTTTAAAAAACCGTCCTAATACTTTATCGTTCTTGGTATTCGGTAGCATTGGCGGAATATTCTTCTCCTCCCAACACGCCCTTTCCTCCCCTTGGGGGCAAACATTGGCACAAAGGCGTGCTACTGCGTGGCATCTGACACAAGATGACTCTGTTGATTTTGCCAAAACCATTCGTGCCTATACACATCCCGATGAACGAATTTTGGCTGTCCCTTATAATCCTGATGCGTATCTTCTGGCCCACAGATTACCCATAAAGAAATATCATGCGTATCTCCCGTGGGAAGCCGATTACGCCGCCCACCCGTGGCACGGGTATGATCGTGATTTATGTGCTGATTTACCCAAAGATAAACCTCCAGCCATTTATTTTGATAGCTGGGTTATCTGGGGGGTGCATGACCCCAAAAAGTTCATGCTCTGCGTGGTTGATATTCTGCGTACAGACTATACACAAATGCCTGCGGGATCTTCCGTTTATATCAGAAATGACCGCCTACCCCAGCTACCATCCTGAAACATAAATAATCATCACATTAATTTTTATGAAGCTGCTTTGTTTAACTTTATAAATTTAAAAATAAAAATACTAAAAAGCGTTATTCTACAGCGTGTTGGCATGGGAATAATGATTTAATTTTTGATGCTCATCAGTTTATCCTTGCATTCCTTTTGTTTTGCGCACATTGATAGCGCAAGCGGATGCTTTTATCTGAGTCATCGGCGCATGTTGCGTCAGTTTTTCTCCTTAAAAGTTATGATTTCGTGTGTATTTTGTACACGACCGCTGTTGTGAAAAAGGAGCCTTGTTATGGCAACAGGCACCGTAAAATGGTTTAACCCTACAAAGGGTTTTGGTTTCATTCAGCCGGACAATGGGGGACAGGACGCGTTCGTTCATATCTCTGAGCTTGAGCGCGCCGGTATGCATACCCTTACCGAAGGTCAGCAGGTCTCTTACGAGCTCGAAGCTGGCCGTAACGGCAAGACATCTGCAGTAAGCATTAAAGCAATCTAATTGCTTTAAGCTGCATTTGATGCTGTAAAAAGCCGCCCTTTGGGGCGGCTTTTTATTTGCCATTTTTGCAAATACCCAATTACCCTTTTTCTTTCCAGCCGCCACCAAGTGAACGATAAAGCGTGACCAGATTTTGATATCTGGATACATCTACCGAAATTTGATTTTGCTGTGCTTGCAAATAGGCTCGCTGCGATTCCAGCGTTGTTAAGTAGGAATCGATCCCTGCTTCATAACGCATCTTTGCAAGACGATACGCATCTCCAGAAGCATTTACCAAAGCATCTACTTCCTTCTGCTCATCCAGATACGCCTTTCTTCCAGCCAGCGCATCTGCAACTTCCCGGAATGCTGTCTGCACTGTTTTTTCGTAGGCTGTAATTTTGCTATCCCGGCGCGCTTTAGAAGCTTTCAGGTTCCCTGAATTCTGCCCCCACGTCCACAAAGGAATTTGAATGTTTGGGTTCACACCCCAAGTGGTTGCCGCAGATGTAAACAGTTTATGAAACTGCAAGCTGGAAATACCATCACTGGCCGTAAGTGTAATACGCGGGAAAAACGCGGCACGCGCTGCACCAATATCTGCCTGCGCAGACAACAGATCATGTTCAGCCTGCACAATATCAGGCCGACGGTTCAGCAAATCCGATGGTAAACCAGCAGGCACATCCGCCAGAACAGTTTGCTGCCCCAAATTGGAAGGCGGCGGCAAATCAGCAGGAATGGGCGCGCCTATCAGCAAGCTGATAAGGTTTTCATCCTGCTCTACCTTTCTTTGAGAATCAGCCAACAGGCCAGCACTTTGTGCAACCTGCGTTTCTGCCTGCCTGACAGTCAGCAGATCGGCTTCTCCGTGGTTATATTTATCTTGGATAAGCTGCAATGTGCCTTGCTGGCTTCCCAATGTATTTTGCGCAAGGATGACATCCTGCTTATCACCCAGCCACGCAATATATGCGTTGGCAATCTGGGCAATAATACTGATGGTAACACCACGCAGGTTTTCCTGCTGGGCCAGCGTTTCTTCTGCCGCTTCTCGGCTAAGGGAACGGATGCGGCCAAAAATATCAATTTCGTAAGCCGAAAACCCAATACCACCCTGATAAAAGCGGAACGGATTACGCGCCATACCCGTACCTGTTTGGGCTGAATCCAAACCAGGCGCAAAGCTCAAACCCGCAGCATCAGATGGAGCCTGATACATTGGCCCACCAGTTGCCCCAATGCTGGGGAACAAGCCTGCGTGCTGGATATCATAACGCCCCTGCGCTTCTACAATGCTGGCCGCCGCCTGCCGGATATCTCTGTTTTCACGCAGGGCAATGGTAATCAGCTGCTGCAAACGCGGGTCTATAAAGAAGTCTCGCCAGCCGATATCAGATGCGGCCTTTTGCAGCATGGCATTATCTGTATGCTGATAATCTGCCCATGTTTGTGCAAGCGGCGGTTGTGGCCGCTTGTATTTGGGTATCATGGTGCAGCCACCCAAAAGCCCGACAGCCACCGCAAAACATGCAACTTGACGATACAGGCGCGACTGACGGGATGCGGAAAAATGCGTCATAATTTTACTCGTGTCCGTCAGAATTCATAATCTGGGCATGCGGGTCCGTGCGTTCGTTGATGCGCTTCACCTTGAAAAGCCGAAGAACAACCACAAAGAACACAGGCACAAAATAAACAGCCAGCAACGTTGCCGAAGCCATACCACCCACTACAGCCGTGCCAATAGCAACACGCGCGGCAGACCCCGCCCCTGATGCGATAGCCAGCGGAAATACCCCCACCACAAAGGCAATGGATGTCATCAAAATGGGGCGCAGGCGTTCCCGCGCAGCCGTTAGAACAGCCTCTTCCAAGGTTTTGCCTTGCTCAAAGCCCATTTTGGCAAATTCAACAATCAGAATGGCGTTCTTAACTGCCAGCCCAACCGTTGTGAGCAGCCCCACCTGAAAATAAACGTCGTTCGCTAAGCCGCGCATTAATGTTGCAATAATTGCGCCAACAACCCCCAGCGGAATAACCAGCAGAACCGCCAGCGGAATGGCCCAGCTTTCGTACAATGCGGCCAGACACAGCAGAATAACAATCATGGCCAGAGCATAAAGTGGCCCTGTAGAAGACCCAGACGCATTCTGCTCAAAAGACAGACCCGTCCATTCATACCCGATGCCTGCGGGCAGTTTTTTCAGAATATTGGTAATTGTCGCCAGCGCCTGGCCGGAGCTATACCCCGCAGCCGGTTGGCCCAGAATTTCAAAAGCGTTGAAGCTATTATAGTTTTCAACCTTCTGCGGACCAGAAATCCAGTGGGCGCTTACAAAAGCATTCAGCGGCACCAACGTGTTCGTAAAGTTTCGGATATACCATTTGTCCAGATCCTGCGGCTGCATGCGGGAACTGGCAACACCTTGGATATATACCTGCTTTACACGGTCATTGCGCGTAAACTGGTTGACGTAAATAGAGCCCAACGCCCCTTCAATAGTGGTATTGATATCATCAATAGTCACACCCAGAGCGTTTGCTTTTTCCCGGTCAATATCCAGATGGTACTGGCCAGCATCTTCCATACCATTTGGGCGCACAGCCAACAGGCTGGGGTCCTGAGCAGCCAGGCCCAGCACCATGTTACGGGCTTCCAGCAGTTTTTGGTGGCCTAGATGCGCACGGTCTTCCAACTCAAGGTCAAAGCCTGTTGCGTTCCCCAATTCCAGAACTGCTGGCGGGTTAAAGGCCAGAATCTGTGCTTTAGGGCTGCCCCAAAAGTGCATCATAATCCGCATGGCAATTGCAGCAGAAGATTGTGATGCTTTCGGGCGGACAGACCAATCCTTCAAACGGATAAAGAACGCGCCAGAGTTCTGGCCCTGCCCGGCAAAGTTAAAGCCGTTTACAGAATAAACGGATTCAACAGAATCTGCTTCCGTCTTAAGAATATAGTCTGCAACAGCATGATTAATCTCGGCTGTTTTTTCCATGGGGGCATTGGGCGGCATGGTGATCTGCCCAAAAATCAGCCCCTGATCTTCATCCGGCAAAAAGCCACCGGGAACCCGAAGGAACAGAACAACCACAGCCGCTGTAATAAGAACAAAAGCCCCCATTGCCAGCATAAAATGCCGCAAAAGGTAGTTTACACCACCAAGATAACCATTGGTCAGCCTTGTAAAATGGCGATTAAACCACCCAGCCAGACCTTTGGTTTTTTCATGCTGACCGGGTTTGAGCATAGTGGCGCACAGGGCAGGCGTAAGCACCATAGCTACCAACACAGAAAGCCACATGGCCGCAACAATGGTGATAGAAAACTGCCGATAAATAACCCCGACAGAACCAGAAAACGCAGCCATAGGCAGGAAAACAGCTGACAGAACCAGCACAATACCTACAAGCGCGCCAGAGATTTCATCCATGGAAACACGGGCAGCCTCACGCGGGGAAAGCTGCTTTTCCGTCATCACACGTTCAACGTTTTCCACCACCACAATGGCATCATCCACCAGCAGGCCAACAGCCAGCACCATGGCCAGCATGGTAAGTGTGTTGATGGAATAGCCCAAAAGATTCAGCAGCCCGAACGTACCCAGCAGCACAACAGGCACTGCAATGGTGGGAATAAGCGTGGCGCGGAAGTTCTGCAAAAACACCAGCATGACCAAAAAGACAAGGCCAATGGCTTCCAGCAGCGTTTCAACCACTTCCCCAATAGAAAGGGTAATAAACGGCTCGGTATCCAGCGGATAAACGGTTTTCAAACCCGGCGGGAAAAACTGCTCCAACTCATGCAACTGGGCACGCACTGCGGCTTCTGTTGCAATCTGGTTTGCACCCGGCGCCAGCTTAAGCGCCATGCCAGAAGCCGGCATGTTATTATAATAGGAGTTGGTGTTGTAGGTCTGCGGCCCAAGTTCAACCTTGGCAATGTCCCGGATACGCACCTGAGAACCATCGGGCTGCACTTTCAGCAGAATTCTTTCAAACTCTTCTGGAGATGTCAGGCGCTGCGGGCCAATAATAGTGGCATCCAGCCGAATGCCTTTGGTTGCAGGCAAACCACCAAGCTCACCCGATGAAAGCTGGATATTCTGGGTCTGAATGGCGGTTTCAACATCTCTTACGGTCAGACCATAGTTGAACAGCTTGGCCGGATCCATCCAGATACGCATGGAGTATTCAGAACCAAACAGCGTATGATCACCCACACCGGAAACACGGCTGAGCGGGTCGGAAATATTAGACGCCACATAATCTGCAATATCGCCGCCGTTCATGCTGCCATCGGTGGAAATAAAGGCCACCACAAGCATGAAGTTCTTAACCGCCTTGGTAATGCTCAAACCCTGAGCAGTCACTTCTGTTGGCAATTTTGGCTGGGCAAGCTGAAGCTTGTTCTGAACCTGCACCTGAGCAATGTCTGGATCTGTCCCCTGTGCAAAGGTCAGATCAATTTCCATCTGGCCCGATGCGTAAGACTGCGCAGAAATATATTCCAGATGATCCAGCCCGAACATCTGCTGCAAGATCGGGCGTACAACAGTATCGTTCACCGTATCAGCCGAAGCACCCGGATACGTTACACTGATGGCAATTTGCGGCGGCGCAATACTGGGGTACTGGGAAATAGGCAGCCGGAAAATAGACAGCCCCCCAACCAGCATAATAATAAGACTGATCACCCACGCAAAAATTGGCCGATCAATAAAGAAGCGTGAAAGGCTCATGCTGGTTACTGGCTCTTTTGAGAGTTCTGATCTACGGGGCTGGTGGCATTGGCTGCTGGCTGAGATGCTTCTTCGTGCGGATCAACCTTGGCTCCGGGCGTAACTTTCTGCAGCCCTTCCACAACAATGCGTTCGCCTTCCTTTAGCCCGGATGTCACAATCCAATTGGTGCCAACGGTTTGCCCTGTGGTGATCTGGCGTAAATCGACCGTGTTATCGGGCTTCACCACCCACACCTGCGGGTCCCCATGTGTGTTACGGGTTACGGCATCTTGCGGCACAACAAGCGCTGCGGGGTCCACGCCCTCATCCAACTGAGCGTGTACGTACATACCGGGAAGCAACAGCTTATCTGGGTTGGGCATAATAGCGCGTACGATAACAGTGGCCGTAGCCGTATCCACGTTTACTTCAGAAAGCGCCATCTGGCCTGTGTGTTCATATACAGAGCCATCTTCCAGCGTAACCTGTACCGGAACCTTACCATCTTCCTGCCGTTGAATACGTCCTTCCGCCAGTTCGCGCTTAAGGCGCAACAGCGTGATGGCAGGCAGGTTAACGTCAACATATATGGGGTCCAGCCGCGTGATAATGGCCGTATTATCTGTCTGGTTTGCGGTAACCAACGCACCAACGGTTATCAGCGTACGGCTGATCCGGCCAGAAATGGGCGCATACATTTTTGTATAGCCCAGATTCACCTGTGCGCTTTCTACCTGCCCCTGCGCGTTTAGGATACGCCCTTGTGCTTCCTTTTCCGCTGCCAGGGCATCATCGTAGTCCTGCTGGCTAATAGCATGAGACTGCACAAGCCCACGGTAGCGGTTCAGCTTAGCGCGCGCCGTAACCTCGGCAGCCTGAGCTTCTGCCAACTGCCCACGTGCTGTATCATACACTGCTTTATAACGTGAAGGATCAATCTGGTACAGCTGCTGGCCTGCAACAACATCCGCACCTTCGCGGAACAACCGTTTTTCAATAACACCTGTAACCTGTGGGCGAACCTGTGCAATTTCAAAAGCATCCGTACGACCGGGAAGAGAGGTATGCACCGCAACAGACTGCTTTTTCATAACCTGAATCTGCACACTTTGCGGCGGCATTTCAGGGGCAGATGCCTTTTGATCGCATCCTGACAGCCCTATAAGCACACCCACAACAGCAGCATGGGTTAAACTACTGACTTCCCGCTTCATCAGGGAATCCTTTTAAGAAATTTTGAAATAATCGTTGCTCCAACATCTGCAGATACTGTTTTAAAATAACATCTTACTCACCCTGTACCTGCAAAAAACCACATGTTTTACCTGAACAATGCAAGCCATTCAGAATGCAATTCAAAGCCGCATAAACAAGATCATTTTAGTCCTGTTTCTTGCATAAATTTGCGGCTTGTCAAACACTATATTCATATCTGGCTTGCCTGAAACGCAACAATCCTACCGGGCTCTAGGAACTTCTGGCATAGCAGTCTGTATCTTGTCGTGTCATGATCACTTTTGCGTGATTATATGCCTTTGCATGACACCACATGCAAGGCTTGAGATGCATTTACATTCTCATTTACGCAAGAATAAAGTGATTAAAAAATAAATGTGTTATAACGCCTGAATATACTCAAACGTTATAACACAATAGTAAATGGCCAATAAAATCTAATCTAACAATGCTTTATTGTATAATCTCTAGCAGCATTAAATGCTTGATTGTGATTTACGCGAAAACGCCATGAAAAGACACGTAATAACCGCGATAAACCCAACATATATGAAAAATATCGTAAGATTATAATAAATAACCGCCACAAGTGAAATAATGGCGCCAAGCAACGCAATAGCTGGCAAAACCGGATACAACGGTGCCCGATAAGGACGAGACAAAGCGGGTTCTTGCAAGCGCAAACGAAACAAGCTGATCATACTCAGCAGATACATGGTCAAAGCGCCAAACACAGACATCGTAACCAGTGTGGCCGTTAAAGACTGCCCATTGATAGAGATAATGTCATCCGAAAAGATAGCTGCAATCCCGATACTGCCACCAGCCAGCGTGGCTGTATAAGGCGTTTTGAAACGTGGATGCAGTTTGCCCAACACAGCAGGCAAGAACCCTGCACGCGCCAAAGCAAAGATCTGCCGACCATACCCCATGATAATACCATGCAAGGAGGCAACCAGACCAAACAGCCCCAGCCACACCAACATGTGCAACCATCCGCTGTTGCTGCCCACAACGGCCTTCATGGCTTGCGGCAAAGGATCATTCAGGTTGGCAAGCGTATGCCAATCCCCAACACCGCCAGCAAAAAGCATGACACCAAACGCCAATGAAACAAGCGTAAGCACACCTGCAATATAAGCAATGGGAATGGAACGGCGCGGATCTTTTGCTTCCTCTGCTGCCATGGCCACGCCTTCAATGGCCAGAAAGAACCAAATAGCAAATGGAATGGCTGCAAAAATACCGCCCATAGCTGTCCAGCCAAAATGCGGTGCAACGCCCCAGCCATTCTGCAGAAAATTATGCCATGAAAAGGCTGGTGCCACGACCCCCATAAATACAAGAAGCTCTATAATGGCAGCTATTGTTACAAACAGTTCAAATGTAGCAGCAATATGCACCCCCACAATATTTAGTGTCATGAACACCAAATACGCCCCCAACGCCGCAACTTTAGGGGAGAGGTTTGGAAACTGCACATTCAGGTACGCGCCAATAGCCAACGCAATAGCTGGTGGTGCAAAAATAAATTCAACCAGCGTGGCAAGCCCTGCTAACAAACCACCCCAACGCCCCAATGCACGAAAACTATAAGCAAATGGGCCACCAGCATGCGGGATGGCACAGGTGAGTTCTGTAAAACTAAAGATAAAAGCCGTGTACATAATCGCCACAAAAACTGTGGCGACCAAAAACCCTAAAGTTCCAGCGGTACCCCAGCCATAGCTCCAGCCAAAATACTCCCCGGAAATAACCAGACCAACAGCAATACCCCATAGATGGAACGTGCTTAGAGATTTGTTGAGATGCGTTGAACCCTCACCCATGCTTCAGTACATCCTTTTGTGTCAGAGAATTATCAAGAAATTTTCGGTGTATTTTCGATTATTCCATTCTCTGGGGAAGAATCTTTCAAACCAATTCCTGTTTCTTTCAAACGCATGGCTTCCTGCATCAACCAGGTGAGTTTGTCAGCCGCGGCAGACGTAGAAAGGCCATATGTATGAATATTTGAGAGACAGTTTCTGGAAGAATCTGGACAGCCTACATAAGGCGCGTATGTCAGATACACCCCCATACTGTCGGCAACACTTAGGCCGGGGCGCTCCCCAATCATCATGACAACAATTTTTGCGCCCATTTTCTGGGCAATTTCATCACCCAAAGCTACTCTGCTTTGCGTTGCCACAACCAAAGGTGCAATACGCCACCCCACCAACCGTTTGCACATCGCCCTATACAGCGGCAGGGCTTCTTTCTGTGTTGCGATAGAAGACAGTCCATCTGCCGCAACAAAGACAACATCCCAGCCTTCATGAGGCAAAACCTCAAGTGATGCGCCGTTCAGCTTGCGCCCTAGATCTGGACGGCGCAAATAAGTTTGCCGATCTGGTGCTTGGCTGGAAACGCAGATAACTGGCGCATCTCCCATTTCTGCCTGTAAATGAGCAATATCCAAAGGAATATGCACAGCATCCCGAGCCTTGGAATGCGATTCCTGAAACGCCAAAACATCTTTTGTGCATTGTGCATTTCCTGAACGACTCAAGCCAATTCTAGCCCGCGTAAACTGGCGCAAATCTTGCCAGTCATCACGTTTTTCTGGAATGGATGGTCCCGTAGAAAGCAGTTTTTTATCTATCATACTGCACCAACCAACTGCCCAAGGCGGGTTTGCCCCGGCGCTAGTTCCCGCATGCGATTGTGCTTGCCGTCATACAGTTCCATTTGCTCCAACCATGCCGCAAATTCTGGAGCAGGCTTTAGCCCTAACAAGTTGCGTAATGTCAGAATGTCATGAAACGAAAGACTCTGATAATTCAGCATCACATCATCAGCACCTGGCACACCTATCAGAAAGGTAATACCCGCTGCGCCAAGCAGCACCATCAGGTTATCCATATCATCCTGATCTGCCTCAGCATGGTTAGTGTAACAGGCATCACACCCCATTGGCACACCTAACAGCTTGGCACAGAAATGGTCTTCCAAACCGGCACGGATAATCTGCTTACCATCATACAAATATTCAGGGCCGATAAATCCAACAACTGTGTTTACCAGCAAGGGATTATACGCACGCGCAACAGCATAAGCCCGCGCCTCTGCTGTTTGCTGATCCATACCATGATGTGCATTGGCTGAAAGAGCCGCCCCCTGGCCCGTCTCAAAATACATGACATTCTGGCCAACCGTACCACGTTTAAGCCCTACCGCAGCATCTTGCGCTTCTGCCAGAATGGAAAGGTTAATTCCAAATCCTTCATTGGCCTTTTGTGTACCCGCAATAGATTGAAAAACCAGATCTACTGCTCCGCCCTTATTCATGATTTCCAATGTATTGGTTACATGCGTGAGCACACAGGTCTGGGTCGGAATATCATAGCGCTGGCGCGCATGATCCAACATATCCAGCAAAGCCATGCCATTTGCTACACTATCTGTAGCTGGGTTAATGCCAATAACAGCATCACCCATACCGTACAGCAAACCATCCAGTGTTGATGCAGCAATTCCTTTAAGATCATCCGTAGGGTGATTAGGTTGCAAGCGAGAAGACAAACATCCTTCTAAACCAATGGTATTTCTAAAGCCTGTGATCACACGAATTTTGCGCGCTACGCTCATTAAATCCTGATTACGCATCAGTTTACTAACTGCCGCAGCCATTTCTGGCGTGATACCCGGTGCAACAGCAGCAAGTGTTGCGGTATCAGCTTCGTGCGAGAGCAGCCAATCCCGAAACTGACCGACTGTCATATGTGCAAGCGGTGCAAAGGCCGCCTTATCATGCGTATCCATAATAAGGCGCGTTACCTCATCTTCCTCATACGGAACGAGCGCAACGTCCAAAAAGGTCTGCAATGGTAGATCAGCCAAGGCATAACGTGCGGCTATGCGCTGCACATCCGACTGCGCCGCAACACCGGCCAACTGGTCTCCCGAGCGTTCGGATGATGCAACTGCCAGCAACGTTTTCAGATCATCGAAGCTGTATGTCTCACCCCCCAGAGTGCAACGATACACCATTGAAGGAACTCCTTAGCTACACGCGAAAGAGATAGGACTCGCTTTCTGCATGCATTGAAATCATATCTACTTCGGAATGATATCATATGGAAATGATTTGCGACTTGACTGCTCGGTACATATTTTTAACATTTCATAACAAAGCAGGCTGCAGATCACACTCTCGCTTTAGACAAAGGATTGCAATGTCTCCCCTGCCCGCCTTTTCTGCCTCTGGTGTTATGGCTGCCGCTGCTTCTGGCGCAGAAGGCTTTATTACAAGCCATGGGGGAGATATTGACCGCATTGCTGGCCGCGCAGGGTTAGCACCGGGCAAATTAGCCTTGCCCACGGATATGCTGAACCTGAACGCATATTGCCGCCTGTTTACTGAAGCCGCAAAGGAAACCCAGAACGGTAATCTGGGACTATGGTTTGGGCAGCAGTTTCAACCACAAACATTGGGGTTAATCGGGTTTGTGGCGCTTCTTTCACCCACGGTAAAAGAAGCCATTCATAACCTTGCAACGCATTTTATTTATCATCAAAGCTGCACGCACACACGCCTTGTGCGGCAGGGTAACCTATTGCGGCTTGAATACGCTATTACAGACCCAACCATTACAGAACGACGGCAAGATGCAGAACTTACACTCGGCATGTTTTGCAATGTGCTGCGCTATGCTTTAGGGCCAGCATGGCAACCAGAAGAAGTGTATTTTGCACATGCGCAACCTGAACAGGCGCACGAGCACCAAGATGCCTTTCAGGCAGCTATCCACTTTGACCGCCCGACCAATGCTCTTATTTTCCGTGATGTTGGTTTGGAATGCGCAATGCCAGACGCACAACCGCATACGCTGGAAATTGTAAAAGCGTCTCTTATCTCACTCGCTCGCAACGGATACAGCGCACCTCATCCGCACATGTCTTTTAAAGAACATGTTTTGTTAGCGCTTGAAGAAATTTTACCAGAAGGCGGCCATCTAACCCAATTATCTACGCGCATGAACATGCCGGTTTGGACTTTGCAAAGAAGGCTTGCAGATCTTGGAATATCTTATTCTGATCTGGTAGAAACTACGCGCTATAAACAGGCATGTGTTTTTCTACAACAGCCAGAAAATGATATCAGCCAGATTGCCAGACTACTGGGATATTCTGAAACCAGTGCGTTCAGCAGAGCATTCCGTAAATGGAGCGGTGTTTCCCCACGAACATGGCGCCAGCAATACATGCCAGCGCCATCCCTCATCTAATATCAAAAAATACTTTATAGATAATTATCTATCTATAAAGGCTATCAAAAATACCGCCGTTTGAGAAATGGTCTTTTTGTAGCTTTGTCCATCCACCAAGACTTGCGACATCAAATGTTTCCACCTTTGGAAACACCTGACCATAGTCCGCCAACACTGCCGGATCTACCGGACGGAAATAATGTTTGGCACCAATTTTTTGTCCTTCCGGACTAAACAAAAACTCCAGATATGCTTTGGCAACAGCTTCTGTACCATGTGCCTTCACATTTTTATCCACCAAAGAAACAGGAGGTTCTGCAAGAATAGTTTGTGAGGGTACGACAATATCAAACTGATCTGGCCCAATATCACGCGCCGCCATCAATGCTTCATCTTCCCACGCCAGTAAAACATCACCTAAATGGCGTTGTACGAAACTGTTTGTTGCACCGCGTGCTCCAGTATCCAAAACGGGAACATGCTTGAATAAGCTTTTGAGATAAGTTTTTGCTGCATCTTCTGAACCATTATTCTGATGCAACGCCCATCCCCACGCAGCCAGATAATTCCAACGTGCACCCCCAGAAGTTTTGGGGTTGGGGGTAATAACCTGCACACCATCACGCACAAGATCTGGCCAATCCTTAATGTTTTTCGGATTTCCCTTGCGCACAAGAAAAACAATTGTGCTTGTATAAGGTGTAGAATTATACGGCAAACGTGTTTGCCAATCTGTAGCAATCAGGCCTTTCTGTGCAAGCAAATCAATATCATAGGCTAAACCTAATGTGACCACATCTGCTGGTACACCTTCCAGAACAGAACGCGCCTGCGCGCCAGACCCTCCATGTGCTGTTTTTACAGTTACACTATCTTCTGGGTGTGTCTGATGCCATGTATTTGCAAAAGCCTTGTCCACTTCAGCATATAATTCACGGGTTGGGTCGTAGGATACATTCAGAAGATTGAAAGAAGCAGCCTGCGCCTGTTTTGCATGTACACCCAAGAAGGCACCGCCCCCTAAAACCGCAGCCCCAACAAGCAAGTGACGGCGAGAGAAAGAAAAGGTTTTATTTTTCATGATTATGAGACCTTCAAACCAGTTTTTCAGAATGCCGCCTGCACGCGGCCAACAACTGCATTTCCATCGCGCCCAAACAGATTAACGCCACCAGATACGCCCTTGGAGCGTGATACAATAAAGTGTGCGTAATCCAACATCACCTTGATATGCCTATTAGGATACCAGTTGAATCCACCCTGCCAGACTGTTTGCTGGTTTCCGTTAATGCCTACTCCACCTTGATTTTCCGTACCATACAAGTCTGTTACACTCCAACGCCCGCTAACTTCCAGCGCGCCCCAGTGGCCGGTTGCCGGATCAAAGTCATACGTTACGCCGGGTGTGGTAAATGCTGCCGTTTTCTCACTATAAGATCTTGGTGTTCCCAAAATTGTATAGTTTGCCGCCACATACCAACCATCGAAACCCAAAGACGGTAAATGAACCGTTTGCGCTTGATGGTCACGCTGTACGCCAATATGGTAATATTCGCCTTTCAGCAAAAAGCGCTTCCAACGCAAAGCCAACTGTGGCCCAGCGGCCCAGATTTGCGCAACATCCGTAAGGGCTCCTGATGTTAGCAAACTGGTTTCTCCCAAAGGCACTTCCATATTGTCTGACAATTTCAACTGGCGCCCACTACTGTTTTCATTAACCTTGAATACAGAGGTTGCTCCGGCTCCCACATGCACATCTATATCTTTTGAGACATAAAGACGACCTGCTGCACGGATAACTGCGCCTGTCTGACTATCAACGATTGTGGTATCCTTGGAGCGATCCCCAAACTTCTGCCCCGTAAAATACCCAGCAACAAGCCAACGTTTTTCGTAATGCTCACCACCAACACTAAAGCGTGCCACACCACCAGCAAGATTACGCACCAGATCCACAATAGTTGGACGTTCCAAAAATTCGAAAGCGCCTGAACGCTCCGCGCTTTCTTCTTCCATACGCGGCTGAAAATACCCAACAGTAAGCGTTGTGTTCCGCAATCCTGTGTAGTTTAGGTTTGCTTCAAACAAGCCCACTGTTCCATCAACACTGCTGGACCCAAAATCTGGCGTTACGTTCACAACCCAGTCTTTATACCGCCATGAAAGATAGAGCCGCAGACGACGCGCATTTTGTGTTAATGAATTGAAATTACCTTTGGTTTCTCCATTGCGTGGAGACATTCCAAAAAACCCACCCACATCTTCCTGAGCTAACAAGCCAATGGAAAATGCGTAGGCTTTATCATCCGAAGCAATAGTTGGGCGCCCTTTTGGAAAACCAACTTGAATGCCACCAATATGTACTGTTTCTTCCTTTGCAGAAGCAGCCTTAAACTCTGCCCAAGAAGCAACTGGGCCTTCCGGCAAAGCAGGATGCGCTTCTGAACCTGTGCGGGGGCCATGATGCACAGGACGAGAAGGTTCTTCTGCAAATACCGGCTGGGGTTCTTCTGGCCCAGCTGCCACAAGATGTGGATGCGAAGCACCAGATGCCACCTTGGCGGTATTTCCCTTACCCTGCGCAACATGCTCATAGCGCGCAACACGCATTTGCAAGCGATGAATTTCGCCCTGCATGTCACGGCGCATCATGGCCATTTCACGCCGCAAGGCTGCAACTTCAGACTCCGATGTTTCTGCATGCAATACGCACGGAAAAAACAGACCAGATATGGCTGTTGTCAGCAAAAAACCAGAGCGAACGGAACCAGTCATTAAGCGCCCCCAACAACCCTTTTGGTTGTTTTTACCCCGTAAGGGAAATACTTGTTACTTTACTTGAATACAATTTTACGTATATTATTTCGGACCAAGAACTATTTAGCTTGCAGTACCCCTTCCTGTCAAAACATAAAACACTGTTTGGAAAGGTTTTTATTTCTGCATACACACAATAGATAAGCTTGGCCGTTGCAATACACGAAAACCTGCTTTTAGGCGCGCATTCCACCCCGCCCTTGGCCTACACGGCGAAACACACATGTAACAGACAATATTGGATTATCTGTCTGCGTAAATCTGCTGTTATGTAAAGATTTTACACTTTCATGCGCCGCATAAAAACGACGCGTAGAACGGTCTGCTTCTAAAATAACAGTACCCAAAAAAGTACCGTTTACTTCGACAATCTGAGATTCCAGCATTTTAATGCCTCTGGATAAAGAAACATCCAGCCGGCAAACTGATTATCCGGCCAGATCAGAAAAAGAAAACAGGCGTATCTTCAGACACCTTGGCTGCACGACATCGAACCGCACAGCACATTCGTAAACAAACCGGATACATGCATATCACCCTTTGTGATTCTGCCGTGTTGTAGCTTGAAAGACATTATGAGCAAACACACAACTACGCAATAATAAACCATAAAAAATGGTTATTTTTTTTAACAACAAAAATTTTTGCATGTTAATTTTTTGTTGTTAATCAATGTACTAATGAAATTTCTCCGCTTAGAAAAATTTTGATCTCACAGGGCGTTGCCCCAAAGAATCGCGGAAAACCCTTAGCACGTATATTTTTCGTATTTTGTTATTTCCTGCGATAGGATAGGTTTTAATAACATTCAGCGTAAGGAAAGGCTCTGAAGACCCAGCATGGTTTGACCCCTAGAGTATGCTCCATGGCATATTCCATTTTCAAAACAAATCATATGTATAACGCGCCTCCACGATGGATTTATCTGCTTGCCCATGTTTTTCCTGCGCCGCCATACTCTGCCCGGCTTTCCGCTTACCTTTGGCATCACGCTTTTATGGGTAGGATTGCTTGTTATTCTGCCCTTGCTGGCCCTTATAGTACGCCCTTGGCAGGATGGGACGGCGGCTATCTTGCAAACCCTGCATGATACCCGGGTATTTGCAGCCTTTCGTGTTAGCTTTGGTTGTGCGCTTTTTGCAGCTTTGCTTGATTTACCGTTAGGCATTCTGTTGGCATGGACATTGGTGCGGCTTCGTCCACCGGGTTATAAAATTATCAATGCCTGCATTGATCTGCCTTTTGCTATCCCCACAGCTGTAACTGGCATTACTCTTGCAACTTTGTACGGACCTAATGGCTGGATGGGAAAGCTTCTAGCGCATGCTGGTTTACAAGTGGCTTTTACACCAACCGGCATTGTTATTGCCCTGATGTTTGTGGGCCTACCGTTTTTGGTACGCACCATTGAACCCGTATTACAGAATTTTCCATCAGAGGTAGAAGAAGCAGCCTTCTTGCTTGGGGCAACGCCTTTTCAGAAATTTTATCGTGTTATTCTACCCGCCATTCTTCCGGCAACATTAAGCGGTTTTGGGTTGGCATTTGCGCGCTGTATTGGTGAATATGGCTCCGTTATCTTTATTGCAGGCAATCAACCTTTCCGCAGCGAAATCGCCCCCCTGCTCATTGTAATGCGCCTGCAGGAATTCGATTATTCTGGCGCAACAACTATTGCTGTTCTGCTTCTGCTCACCGCTTTGGTTTGCTTGGGAGGTGTGAGTTTCTTGCGCCTACGTGTTTCACGCGGGCTTGTTATGGAAGAGGTAAAATGACAACCGCACGCTTTTCCATAAACCGCTTTATTCTTTGCGGGTGCAGTTATGCTGTTGTGCTGCTGATGCTTCTGCTGCCACTTGTGCTCATTTTTACAGAAGCACTCAGGCAAGGGTTTCATGCCGCCCTATCTGCATTGCTGGAACCGGATGCCCTTTCCGCTATTCGGTTAACCGCGTTTGTTACCGTAATTGTGACCGTAACAAATACACTCGGCGGCATTGCGGCAGCTTGGTGCCTGACAAAATATTCTTTTGTAGGCAAACGCTTTCTCATCATGCTGATAGAACTTCCTATCAGCGTATCCCCCGTCATTGCCGGTCTCATATGGCTGTTGCTGTTTGGGCAGGAAGGTTGGTGGGGTAATTGGTTGGCTGCCCATAATATGCAAATTGCCTTTGCCGTGCCCGGCATCGTGCTGGCCACCCTGTTTGTAACGTTTCCTTACGTCACGCGTACTCTTATGCCCTATATGGAACAGCAAGGCCGCGATGCAGAAGAAGCCGCATTTTTGCTGGGCGCAAATTTCTGGCAAACCTTATGGCAAGTCACCCTGCCAGATGCACGCTGGGCCCTGCTTTCTGGCATCCTGCTTACTACCGCCCGCGCTATTGGTGAATTTGGTGCTGTTTCCGTTGTTTCAGGCCATATCCCCGGTGTTACAGAAACCATGCCCTTGCATATCGAAACACTTTACAATGGATATCAAACCGTAGCTGCCTTCAGCATGGCGGCACTTCTTGCCCTGTGTGCCATGAGCACAGTTTTGCTTCGCACAATATTTGAGCATTCTTTTAGGAAACAGCCTTCATGAGCGTTAACCTGCACTCTTTTACACAATATGCTCCTGGTTCCACCCGCAAGATTTTGGATAATATCAATCTGACAGTTGAAGACGGCGCCTTTATTGCATTGGTTGGCCCTTCTGGCGCAGGCAAAACATCTTTACTACGCGCGATTGGTGGTCTGTCCCCGATATACGAAGGGCAGTTGCTAATTGATAACCTCCCCATTGGTCATTCTGATCTTCCAAAACGCAAAACCGGCTTTGTTTTCCAGAACTATGCGCTGTTCAGACATATGAGCGTGGCGCGCAATATTTCTTTTGGGCTTGATGTTCTGCCACGCAAGCAGCGCCCAGATCGCATTGCTATTACAGCCCGCGTGCAAGACTTGCTTGAACTTATACAGCTTCCGCATTTGGCGGATGCCCGCCCAGATCAACTTTCTGGTGGGCAACGGCAACGTGTTGCTCTGGCGCGCGCCCTTGCAACAGAACCCAAGCTGCTTTTGTTAGATGAACCCTTTGGAGCGTTAGACCCGATTGTACGCCGCACCATCCGCCGATGGTTACGAGAGCTCCATGATAAGCTGGGGCTTACAACTATTCTGGTTACGCATGATCATGAAGAAGCCTTAGATATCGCTGATAGGCTTGTGGTCATGCAGGATGGCCGTATTGTGCAGGATGCTGACGCTGACACCCTGAATACCTCTCCACAAACACCGTTTGTCATGCAGTTTCTGGGTGAAACACTCGAATTTGCAGGAGAAATACGAGAGGGAGAGTTTATCCCTGAAGATACAGATGCGCTGCCATTTCCGGTAACTGCAAAAAACGGAAAAACAACCGTATTTATCCGCCCCTGCGATGTGCAGTTTATAAGCGGCCAAGGTGCTGCGCGCATTCTTTCTCGTAGCCGCAACCCCAATGGGCTGTATCATTATACCGTGCAGACCACCGAAAGAGCACTTGATATTACAACACCAATGCCAACAGAAATTTCTGAAGGTGACCAGTTCGGGTTGGACATTTCACACGGCAAAATCTTCTCAAACCTTCTGTAAGATCAAGCTCTACCCACAAGCTGGATTGACAGCACTTATTTTATATGTTGCGTTAAAATAACGGTTGATATGCAAGAACTTAGATAACCTTTTGCATTTCTGTATAAATTGATTCTGTATTTTCAATTTATTGTGAAAATACAGAATTTCTATCTGCATGGAATGTTTGTATGCCAGACAAAACATCTACTCCGCACGCAACACCATCACATACATCAGAAGGTTATCACCGCGCCCTTAACAAACGGCAGATCCAGATGATCTCCATTGGTGGCGCTATTGGTACTGGCCTGTTTTTAGGCGCGGGTGGGCGCTTGCAGGCTGTAGGGCCTTCATTAGCTCTTATTTATCTGGTGTGCGGGATTTTTTGTTTTCTGATGCTGCGCGCTTTGGGTGAGCTGGTCATGTATCGCCCCACCAGCGGCAGCTTTGTTTCCTATACTTTAGAATTTCTAGGTCCCAAGGCGTCTTACATTGCTGGCGCCATGTCTTTTTTCAACTGGGCCATGACAGGCATTGTCGATATCACCGCCGTAGCACTTTACATGCATTTCTGGGGAACTTTTGCGCACATGCCCCAATGGGTATTTGCCATGCTGGCGCTCTTGCTCATAACCGGCATGAACCTGATTGGCGTGAAATGGTTTGGGGAAATGGAGTTCTGGTTTTCCCTTATCAAAATTGTCGCTCTGGTTCTCTTTCTTGTGATCGGAAGTGCCATTTTGGGCCTACGTGTGCCCGTAGATCACCACACAACAGGCTTGAACCTGATTACACAGCATGGCGGCTGGTTTCCCCATGGCATTTTGCCTGCGTTAGCACTCACACAAGGGGTGATTTTTGCCTATTCAGGCATAGAAATGATCGGCACTGCCGCTGGTGAATGCCAAGATGTACGCACCGTTCTGCCCACCGCCATCAATAACGTGATGTGGCGCATTGCCATTTTTTATGTTGGCACTGTTACTCTGCTGGTTCTTCTGCTGCCTTGGTCTGCCTATCAGGCAGGCACCAGCCCATTTGTGACATTTTTCTCCCATCTGGGTATATCGGGCGTGGATTCCATTATGAATATTGTGGTGCTTACGGCAGCACTCTCCAGCTTGAACTCTGGCTTGTATTCCACGGGCCGCGTTTTACGCGCTCTGGCACTTAATGGCTCAGCCCCGCGCTATCTGACGCACATGAGCAAGCAATCCGTTCCTTCTGCCGCCATTTTGACAACAGTGGGCATTTACCTTGTTGGCGTTTTTCTGAACTATCTACTGCCTTCGCAAATCTTTGAAATTGTTCTTAATCTGGCCTCTCTGGGTATTATCAGCACCTGGTGCTTTATCCTGCTTAGCCAGATCAAGCTGCGGCAAGCCATTAATGCTGGCCGTATTGCCCCCACCGGGTTTGCCATGCCAGGCGCACCCTTTACATCTTGGGCAACCATTTTGTTCTTTTGCAGCATCATTGTACTTATGGCGTTTGATTACCCAACAGGATCATTCTCTGTAGCCTGTATTCCTATCTTGGCCATCATCCTGTTTGTGGGCTGGAAAACCTTCAGCCACAAACCCATTCACCTTGTTCCGCCCACACAATCTTCCATCACGCTGACAGATGATTTACTGGGAACATCAGACACTTCAAACAAGCCGGATTAACGCCCCATACCCAACTTATTCTTGTGGTGTATCCTGTCTTGCAGGCTTTCTTCTTGAGATGAAACGGGCATCACCGTAATATATCCGCGACTGAAAGCGTGGTATTTTACCCGCGAACGATGCAATATTTATAGTAAGGTGGCCGTAAATGGAGTGGACCGAAGAAATTATCGCCCAGCTCAAGGCATTATGGGCGGAAGGTCTTTCAACGGCAGAAATTGGTAGGCGTCTTTCCATCACCAAAAATGCGGTTGTCGGAAAGGCGCATCGTTTGGGGTTGCCGCCACGGCCATCCCCCATTCGGCGCAATGCCAAACCCAAAACAGCAGAGAAATCTGAAGCTCCAGCAGCAGCTACTCCTGCTACGGCACAAACGGCAACGCCTGCCCAGCCTGTAAAACAGGCCGAAGCTGCCCCGGTGAGTGAAACAGAAAAACAGACAGCCACACCACCTACGCCTGCCCGTTCAACTCCACCGGCTGCAACTGCCGCCCCTGTGGCAGAAGAAAAACCTGCAAAAAAGGAAAAGCCTGCGGCTTCCAGCAAAAGCAAGCCCAAGGCCCCTTTGCGCAGCATTTCTGATCCAGAACCCCAAAAGCGCCGCGGCCCATCTTGCTGCTGGCCGATCGGAGACCCAGGCACGCCGGGCTTCCATTTTTGTGGCGCCACCCCAATACCGGGCAAACCGTATTGTGAGGAACATGCGCAAATTGCCTATGTAAGGCTGCGTGACAGGCGCGATAACGTCGCCTAAATCTTGTTTTTCTAAAATAATAAACCCCATCCCCTGAAGGCCTTATACAACAGGCCTTCAGGGGCAAGTCAGGGGCGTTGTAATATCAGCCTTCGGCTGCTGCGGGCTTTTCTGGAGCCGGCGTTGCAGAAGCTGGCTTGGAAGCGGAATCACCGCTCAGCATTTCCAGCTGACCAGTAATCTGGCCGCCATCTTCAACTTTCAGACGATGGCAGGCAGCCTTACCCAACAAACGGCCACTACCCTGCAATGTCAGGCTACCACGAGCCGTTAGCGTGCCATCAACGGTGCCTGCAATTTCTGCATTTTCCACTTCCACACCACCGCGGAACAGGCCACCGGGCTTAACCACCAGTTCCTTGGCAGTAATCATGCTGGATTCAACAGTGCCTTCAACCACAAGGCGTTCTGCATCCTGCACGGTTCCCTGCACGCTAATGCCACGCCCAACCACCAAGGTGCGCTGTTCCGGCTCATCCTTTTTAGGCTGCTGAGGTTGCTGCGGCATACCACGCGCTGCGGCCGCACCAGGAAATGGCGGCATGCCCGCACCTGAAGGAAGAGGGGAACCGGAAGGAAGAGGCGCACGACCCATGGATGAGGTCTCCTTTACTGTATCAGGGCGGGGCGCAGGTTTTGCTGGCGTTCCCGCTGGATTAGAAGAAAAAATGGAACCAAACCCGCCAGCGGAACGCTGCGCGCCCGCCTGACTGGCGGAACCGGACTGCTCAGATGGCCGATTATCTTCGGGCTTACGTCTTTTAAACAAGAAAATCCCCCGCCTTGCTGGCTGTTCACTATTGGACGGGCCCCACTGCTCAGGCACCCGCCCGCATCAAACCGTCTCGCCATGTGCTCATTTTCTTATACAGCCAGGCGGTTCTGCGGCAAGCATTCCATACGCCCTAGTGTTGCCCTTTTTATGGCAGCACTGTAGCGAAACAGCTGGTATGTGAAATTTTTCAGGAAAATCTTCCGCTATCATGACTGTTTCAGATGTAAAATATGACATCCTCGGCATTGGTAATGCCATTACGGATATTCTGGCCCGCGTAGAACCCGCTTTTCTGCAAAAACAAGGCCTGACCCCCGGCAGCATGACGCTGATTGATGCAGACCGGGCCAATACATTGCAGGCTCTCCTTACTCCAGAGCAAATTATGGGTGGCGGTTCTGTGGCAAATAGCTGCGTTGTGGCAGCCCAGTTTGGCGCGCGCGTTGCTTATCTGGGTAAAGTTGCGCGGGATGATGCCGGTAAGCAGTTTACCGAAGATATGCGTGGCAATGGCATTACCTTTCCATCTGCGCCGTTGAACACTCAGGTTTTTGATAACCTGCCAACAGCACGCTGCATTGTTATGGTTACGCCAGATGGGCAGCGCACAATGGCAACCTATCTGGGCGCATGCACCTGCTTTACGCCAGAAGATGTACTGCCAGACATGATTGCAGATTCCAGCATTGTGTATCTGGAAGGGTATCTGTTTGACCCACCGCATGCGCAGGAAGCATTCCGCCGTGCAGCAGCGCTGGCGCACGCAGCCGGGCGCAAAGTGGCTCTTTCTCTTTCTGATCCGTTCTGCGTTGGCCGTCACCGTCAGGCTTTTCTGGATCTGGTGAAAGGCCATGTAGACATTCTTTTTGCAAATGAGGATGAAATCTGCGCTCTGTACGAAACAGAAAACTTTGACGTTGCCGCACGCCATACCGCGCAGGACACAACTTTTGCAGCCCTTACACGTTCCGGCTTAGGAAGTGTTGTGCTGCACGAAGGACAGATGACCAAAGTTGCCCCTGTGCCAACTCAGGTTGTGGATACAACAGGTGCGGGAGATGCCTACGCCGCTGGCTTTATGGCGGGTCTGACATCTGGCCGAACATTGCCTGAATGTGGCCGTCTGGCTTCCGTTGCTGCTTCTGAAATTATCTCACACTACGGCGCGCGCCCACTTTCCAATCTGTGGGAAGAAATGGGCTTCTAAGCCTACCAGCTTTGTGCCTTCTGCTTTGTATTTAAGTGGAAGGCACATCCATATTCTGAGGAATAGCCACAACGCGGCCAGATTTTACGCATAAGGCTATTTTTCCTTCGCACAAAGCCTGCGCTGTTTCACCAAACACCTTGCGCCGCCACCCGGCCAACACGGCATGAGGCTGAGAAGGATCTAACGCCAAGGCATCCAGATCATCAGCGGAGGCCACCAAGCGCGGGGCGACATCGTGCTTTTCACAGCAAGATGTTAAAAGCACCTTCAACAATGCCACCAACGATGCAGAAGGCCGTGGCGTATCTTTGTTCTTGCCGCGCGGAGAACGCGGCAGCTCCGAGTCTGGCAAAGCCTGTGCCTGCTTGATAGCTTGCAACAAGGCATGCCCTGTACGCCCTTCTGCCAACCCGCGAGAAACACCGCGAACACGGGTTAAAGCTTCGGTCGTTGCCGGAGTCGTTGCGGCAATTTCCAGCAGACTCTCATCTTTCACAAGCCGTTGGCGCGGAACATTTACCCGTTGCGCTTCACGCTCACGCAAGGCTGCAATGGCACGCAAAACAGCAAGCATGCGCCGGTTATTGGTGCGGGCGCGTAAACGCTCCCACTGTTTTTCAGGATCGGGACGAAATGTGGCTGGATCTTCCAGCTCGGCCATTTCTGCCGCAACCCAATCCAAACGCTGTTCCTGCTCCAGTTTTTTAACAAGCCGTTCATAAACCAAGCGTAGCCACGTTACATCACCTGCAGCATATGTAAGCTGAGCAGGAGACAGGGGGCGTACAGACCAATCTGTAAAACGGTGGCTTTTATCAATCATATGCCCAGTAAGAGAGCCAACCAGACTGTCATACCCAACCTGATCTCCAAACCCGGCCACCATTGCAGCCACTTGCGTATCAAAAAGCGGAGTCGGCAAGGCATCAAACAGATGCAAAAAAATTTCCAGATCCTGCCGGGCAGCATGAAACACCTTGAGCACCGTTGTATCTGCAAAAAGATTTTTCAGCGGGGTAAGGTCAATACCTTCAGCCAATGCATCTATCAGCACGATATCATGAGTCGCGCCAATCTGAACCAGACAGAGTTCCGGCCAGTATGTCTGCTCCCGCATAAACTCCGTATCAACCGTTACGAAGCTTTCATTATGGAAAGGTGCAAGAGCCGCCTCTAACTCCTGAGTAGAGGAAATAAGACGCGCGGGAGGGAATTCAGGTGTTGCTGATCTGGCCATGTTTTTCTTCATACATCCAGACCGTTAGAAAAAGAAGTGACCAAACGTTACACGTGAAACTTGACGAACGAGCCAACTCACGGAACATCTGCAAAAAACCACATGTGCAGGAGCACAAAATGAACCCATCAGATGATGGCCGCAACCAGCTAACCCAACTTGGAAAACAAGTTGCTGCCCCACAAAGCCCAGAAGAAGCCATTCTGGAACGTGTGCCAGCTCCTTATCCAGACAAACACTATCTGGTGCGATTCACAGCACCAGAATTCACTTCGCTTTGCCCCATTACCGGTCAGCCTGATTTTGCACACATTGTGATTGATTATGTGCCGGACCAATGGATTGTAGAAAGCAAATCACTCAAACTGTACCTGACCAGCTTTCGTAACCATGGTGCTTTCCACGAAGCCTGCTCAATCCAGATTGCGAATACCCTTGTTGAAAGGTTAGCACCACGCTGGCTGAGAATAGGTGCCTACTGGTACCCTCGCGGTGGTATTCCCATTGATGTATTCTGGCAAACGGGTGAACCACCCGCTGGTGTATGGGTGCCTGCACAAGACGTACCTACTTATCGGGGGCGCGGCTAAAAGGCACAAAAAAAGCCACCTTATAGGTGGCTTTTTTTATAATACTTGCACGAACCTCAGCTAGCTGGAGAGCCGGCTTCAATTTCAGCACGTACGGCCTGAATCTGATCCTGCAGAACGCTAAGGCGGGTTGTATCCGTCTTATCTGCCTGATCCCAAGCTTCAGACAATGCTTCTAGCTGAGCTGTTGCATTATCGATGGAAATTTCGCTTACCGGCACAGCTTTATCAGCCAGCACGGTACAACGTGTTGGGGTAATGTCTGCAAAGCCACCGCCAACAAAGTAGCGATCCTTCACTGTATCCCCGTCATACAGGGCAACAATACCACCACGCAGAAGAAGCATCATGGGCGCCCGTTCTGGCATGGCGGCAATATCACCTTCCATGCCAGGCAGAACAGCCATATCTACTTCACGCGACACCAGAACCTTTTCAGGACTGATTATCTCAATCTGGATCGGCATGAATGCGCTCCTTCCCGAAGCCGGCTGTTAGGCCGACTCCCTCAGTTTTTCGGCCTTGGCAACAACATCTTCAATAGAACCCACCATGTAGAAGGCGGCTTCTGGCAGATCGTCATATTCGCCAGCACAGATGGCTTTAAAAGAACGTACGGTATCAGCCACGGAAACCAGCTTACCCGGCGCACCCGTAAACACTTCTGCCACATGGAACGGCTGAGACAGGAAGCGCTGAATACGACGGGCACGTGCCACAATCAGCTTATCGTCTTCAGACAGTTCATCCATACCCAGAATGGCGATGATGTCCTGCAGGGATTTGTAGGTCTGCAGAATACGCTGCACTTCACAGGCCACATCATAATGTTCCTGACCAACAATCTGCGGGTCCAGAGCGCGTGATGTAGAATCCAGCGGGTCCACTGCTGGGTAAATACCCATTTCTGCAATTGAACGGTTAAGAACCGTGGTTGCATCCAAGTGGGCGAAGGTCGCGGCCGGAGCAGGGTCAGTCAAGTCATCCGCTGGCACATACACGGCCTGCACAGATGTAATAGAGCCCTTTTTGGTGGACGTAATACGTTCCTGCAGAGCGCCCATTTCTGTAGCCAGCGTAGGCTGATAACCCACGGCGGAAGGAATACGGCCCAGCAGAGCGGACACTTCCGAACCAGCCTGCGTAAAGCGGAAGATGTTATCAACGAAGAACAGAACGTCCTGATTTTCTTCGTCGCGGAAGTATTCAGCCAGTGTCAGACCGGTAAGAGCAACACGTGCACGTGCACCCGGCGGTTCGTTCATCTGCCCGAATACAAGCGCCACTTTGGAGCCTTCGGTAGAACCGTTTTCACCCAGCTTGATAACGCCGGCATCCTGCATTTCGTAATACAGGTCGTTCCCTTCACGGGTACGTTCACCAACACCAGCAAATACGGACACACCACCGTGCGCCTTTGCGATGTTATTGATCAGTTCCTGAATAATAACGGTTTTGCCCACACCGGCACCACCGAACAGGCCAATCTTACCACCTTTGAGGTAAGGGCAGAGCAGATCAACAACCTTAATACCGGTCATCAGAATTTCTGATGCGGCAGCCTGATCTTCGAAAGAAGGTGCCTGACGGTGAATAGGCGCACGACGAGAGGTCGGGATAGGACCTTTTTCGTCAATCGGCTCACCAATAACGTTCAGGATACGGCCAAGTGTTTCCGGGCCAACCGGCACAGTAATCTGTGCGCCTGTATCAGCCACTTCTGCACCACGGACCAAACCGTCTGTGCTGTCCATGGCAATGCAGCGCACTTCGTGCTCACCAATTTCCTGAGCAACTTCCAGCACCAGTGTCTGATCACCCAGCTTGACGTGCAAGGCATTCAGAATTTTAGGCAGTTCACCTTCGAACTGCACGTCAACAACCGGGCCCTTAATCTCGGTAATGCGGCCAACTGCATTGGTCTTCGTGGCCGCAGGGGCCTGGGTCTGGGTTGTGGTATCCGACATGGGTCAGCTCCTGCGGGGCAAACGAGCGGGCTCAGACAGCCTGTGCGCCCGAAATGATTTCGATCAATTCGTTAGTAATATTTGTCTGGCGGGTTCTGTTATAAACCTTGCTCAGACTATCAATGGAACGGCCAGCATTACGCGTAGCGTTATCCATTGCCGTCATACGGGCACCGTTCTCGCCCGCTGCGGTTTCAAGCAGCGAAGCATAAATCTGAACCTGCAGATTACGCGGCAGCAGCATTTCCAGCAGCGTTGCTTCATCTGGTTCAAATTCATACAGAGCCACATCATTAGATGCCGCAGCAGGTTTTTCTTCTGCCTCATCCATAACCATGGGCACCAGCTGCTGACATGTCGGCACCTGTGTCATCGCGTTTTTAAACTTGTTGAACACTAGGGTACAGACATCAATTTCTCCTGCTTCCAGCAGGGTGTTGATTTTTTCACCCAGGTTGCTGGCAGCAGAAAAAGGTACTTCCTTACCGCTGACACCGATAACCTTATCAATGATAAGATCAGCATAATCACGCGAGAAGAAGTTAAATGCACGACGGCCAACAGGGAGCAGTTTAACCGTTTTGCCTTCAGACTGAAGGCGACGGATTGTCTGCACTGTTAAGCGATGCACATTGGAATTAAAACCGCCACAAAGCCCACGATCACTGGTCAGAGGCACCAACAAATGCACCTT
This sequence comes from Acetobacter sp. AAB5, assembly GCF_050106715.1. Taxonomy (NCBI): domain Bacteria; kingdom Pseudomonadati; phylum Pseudomonadota; class Alphaproteobacteria; order Acetobacterales; family Acetobacteraceae; genus Acetobacter; species Acetobacter sp. AAB5. Next base: position 56,892 of record NZ_JBNIEW010000003.1, on the reverse strand, counting down.
ATCCTGACCTGTGCCTGCCAAAAGGCGTGGACCACCGTCCTCACCTTTTGTCGCAGCAGCAAGCTCACCAAGCATACGGCGCATGGCCGCTGCATAGGGAGCTGCGGCTTCCGCACTGGCCTGAGCCCGCCGCAGCTTAGCAGCCGCCACCATTTTCATGGCGCTCGTGATCTTCCGTGTCGATTTGATACTTCCGATACGCGCGCGGAGTTCCTTCAGGGAAGCCATTGGACGATTCTACCCTCTTAGCCGGCAAAGTTGCGGTTGAAGGTTGTCAGGTATTCTGTCAGGCGCGCTTCCAGATCTTTGGAAATGGCCTTTTCCTTTTTAATGGTATCCAGAATATCTTTACCTGCGCTGCGCACATCGTTCAGCAGCGCACGTTCCCAACCCACAACCTTATCGACAGCAATACCATCAACAAAACCACGGGTGCCGGCAAAGAGCACAACAACCTGTTCTTCAACAGTAAGCGGAGAAGACTGGCTCTGCTTCAGCAACTCAACCAGACGGGCACCGCGTGCCAGCATCTTCTGGGTTGCCGGATCAAGATCAGATGCAAACTGGGAGAACGCAGCCATTTCACGATACTGCGCCAGTTCCAGCTTAATCTTACCTGCAACCTGCTTCATGGCTTTGATCTGTGCGGCAGAACCCACACGAGACACTGAGCCACCCACGTTTACCGCAGGACGAATGCCGCGATAGAACAGGTCGGTTTCAAGGAAGATCTGACCATCTGTAATGGAAATAACGTTTGTCGGAATATAGGCGGAAACGTCACCAGCCTGCGTTTCAATAACAGGCAGAGCCGTGAGCGAACCAGCGCCATATTCATCAGACATCTTCGCAGCGCGTTCCAGCAAACGGGAATGCAGGAAGAACACGTCACCCGGATAAGCTTCACGGCCTGGCGGACGACGCAGCAGCAGGGACATCTGACGATAAGCCACAGCCTGCTTGGAAAGATCATCGTAGCAGATCAGGGCATGCATACCGTTGTCACGGAAGTATTCACCCATTGCGCAAGCAGCATAAGGCGCCAGATACTGCAGCGGAGCCGGGTCAGATGCAGTAGCCGCAACGACGATGGAATATTTCATCGCGCCTTTTTCTTCCAGCAGACGCACAAGCTGTGCAACTGTGGAACGCTTCTGGCCGATGGCAACGTAAATGCAGTAAAGTGACTTTTTATCGTCACCTTCATCATTCACTGTTTTCTGAGCAAGAATGGTGTCTGTCAGAATGGTGGTTTTACCGGTCTGACGGTCACCAATCACCAGTTCACGCTGACCGCGGCCAACTGGCACGAGGGCATCAATGGCCTTAATGCCGGTCTGCATGGGTTCATGCACGGACTGACGCGGCATAATGCCCGGCGCCTTTACTTCGGCGCGGCGCAACTCAACGTCCGTCAGCGGGCCCTTGCCGTCAATCGGGTTACCCAGACCATCAACAACACGGCCCAGCAGCCCCTTACCGACGGGGACACTCACCACCATGCCGGAACGTGTGACCGTGTCACCTTCGCGGATGTTGGTGTCATCACCAAAAATAACGATACCGACGTTATCGCTTTCCAGGTTCAGGGCCATGCCCTTCTGACCGGCGGTCGGAAAGTCCACCAGTTCGCCTGACATTACATTCTGCAGGCCGAACACACGGGCAATACCGTCTCCAACAGACAGAATCGTGCCGGTTTCGACAACATCAGATTCCTTGTCGAACGAGGCAATCTGCTGCTTGAGGATATCCGAAATCTCTGCGGGACGGATTTCCATCACGCGGCTCCCTTCATGGCGTAATGCAAACGAAACAGGCGAGTCTTAAGGCTGGCGTCATAAAGCTTTGCCCCCACCCGCACGACCAAACCGCCGAGGAGGGAGGAATCGACACGCTCGCGAATATTAATACGGGAGTATCCGGCTTCTGCCAGCCGTGCCTGCACTTGGGCACGCTGCTCAGGCGTAAGCGGATAAGCGCTGGCAACTTCTGCCACCACTTCACCCCGGCGGGAAACAGCCAACGCATCAAGCGCAGCCAGAATCCGGCGCAAAACAGGCAGGCGGCGGTTATCAGCCACAACGCCCACAAAATTACGAAGAGTCTGCCCGAACCCCTGCGCCTCAAGCACAGCCAAAACGGCTTTGCGAGATACAAGGATATCAAGACGCCTGTCTTCCAGGACTGTGCGCAAAGGCGCACTTTCATCAATCAGGCGCGCAAGTGCGGCACCTTCATCAAGCACTGCATCCAACTGGCGCTGTTCGGCTGCAAGATCATAAAGCGCCGTTGCATAACGGCCTTCAAGACCATTGGAAGCAAAAGCAACCGGTTGTGCTGTCGTTACGCCCGAGGCCACCACTCTTTTGGTTCTTTCCTTCTGTGCGCGCCGGCATTCCACACTAACAAACTCTGACGGTGCCGCGGCTTATCCGTTAAAGGTCTTACAGCACGCAACCATCGGCGCGGCCTCTAGCATGCTCATCAGCCCCACGCAACATCCCTGACGCGCCATTTTTATTTCCGCACCTGTTTGCGCCACCAAAAGCGTGCAAAAACAGGCTATAAACCACCACAAACCACGAAACACAAAAAGACGCCAGACACGTAATAAAAAACTCACCCTCAACATCTGCGGATGCCAAGGCGGAAATTTTTGAACTGCCAAATTTTTGGGGAATGGAAGATGGAGCGGACAGAGGGAATCGAACCCTCCTCAGTAGCTTGGAAGGCTACTGCATTACCACTATGCTATGCCCGCATATTTCTTATGTTTTTGCCACTAACCCCAAAGACGACATTTTGCAAGTTTGAAGAGAAAATTTTTGATCACACGCTAAAAAAGAGCGGGCACTTGTTGTTTCCCTCTTGACTTTAAGCCCACAACATATTTTCTTCCGCCACCTGCAAAGGCTGCTGTTAAGTGGCTGGTCAGGCTGGCGGTTATCCGTTATAGCTTTGATCCAGCTACGGCAGACAGGCTGTAGGGGTGTAGCTCAATTGGCTAGAGCGCCGGTCTCCAAAACCGGAGGTTGTGGGTTCGAGACCCTCCACCCCTGCCAGGTTTAAGATTGCAGGTTCTGCGCCGTAGTTTCCGCCTCGTTTTTCTAAGTTTCAACGCGGAAATCCTGTGTGGAATGTGTGGTGTATTCAGGACTGCCGCCGGAGAAATATCCGGTTTTCGTGCAGTGTAGAAAGGGTGGTTCGTGTCGTTCAGTCCCGGTAAGTTCCTGCATGATGTGCGTGCCGAGGCGGAACGGGTCACATGGCCCACCCGCCGTGCTACCTTGGTTACCACGGGCGCCGTTCTGGCCATGGCAGGCATGGCATCCATTTTCTTCTTTTTTGTTGACCAGCTGATCGGTCTCGGTGTGCGTCAACTTTTCGGGCTGGGAGGCTAACGACATGGCCAAGCGCTGGTATGTGGTTCACGTCTATTCGGGCTTCGAAAAGAAAATTGCCCAGCACATTCGCGAAGAAGCGGAACAGAAGGGCCTGAGCGACCATATTGATGAAATTCTGGTGCCTTCCGAGGAAGTCATTGAAGTGCGTCGTGGCCAGAAGGTGAATACGGAACGCAAGTTCTTCCCCGGCTATGTGCTCGTCAAAATGGAAATGACTGACGAAACGTGGCATCTGGTAAAAGACACGCCAAAGGTTACGGGTTTTCTGGGTACCAGAAATCGCCCTACCCCTATTTCTGCGGCTGAAGCTGAACGCATTATCAAGCAGACAGAAGAAGGTGTGCAGCATCCTCGTTCTGCCGTATCGTTTGAAGTGGGTGAGCAGATTCGTGTGGCAGATGGTCCGTTCACATCCTTCAATGGTGTGATTGAAGAAGTGGACGAAGAAAAAGGCCGCTTGAAAGTAAGTGTCTCCATTTTCGGGCGCTCCACACCAGTGGATCTGGAATACAATCAGGTGGAAAAGCTGTAAAATCAGCTTTCCCATTTGAAAGAACTCAAGGCGGCCTTGGTGCCGCCTTTTTTATTGTCTTAACCCAGACCTGCTGTTTTGCACTCTTCCCCTCGGCATAAAAAACCGCTGTAATCTTGCCCCTGGCCTCACAATTCATGGAGTTATCATGCCATCTGCTTCCACGCCCCAACTGCGAGGAATGGCCCTTCTTAATAATGCGCACCTGAACAAGGGCACGGCGTTTACCGAGGAAGAGCGCCGCCTTTATGGGCTGGAAGGACTGTTACCCACACAGGTTGAAAACCTAGACAGGCAGGTAGAGCGTATCCACCGCCATCTTGAGGCCAAACCCAGCAATCTGGAACGCTACATCTATCTTAGTGGCCTGCGCGACCAGAACGAAACCCTGTTTTACAAGGTTTTGATGTCTAACCCGGCCCGATTCGTACCAATTGTGTACGCACCCACGCTGGCCGCCGTATGCCAACAGTTCAGCCATATCTATCGCCGCCCGCGCGGCATGTATATCAGCCTGGATATGCGTGGCCGCATTAAAGACGTGCTGCGCAACTGGCCTATGGAAAATGTTCGCTTTATGTGCGTGACCACAGGCGGCCGTATTCTGGGGCTTGGGGATATTGGCGTAAACGGCATGGGTATCCCCATTGGTAAGCTGGATCTGTATACGGCTTGCGGTGCGGTACCCCCCGATTCGCTTTTGCCTGTGCAGCTTGATATCGGTACCACAAACAGCGCCCTGAGAGCCGACCCTCTGTATCTGGGCCTACGGCGTGAACCACCCCCGATAGAAGAGCTGGATTCTTTTGTGGAAGAATTCATTCAGGCCGTGCAGGAAGTTTTCCCGCAAAGCTGTATCCATTTTGAGGATTGGAAGGGCACAGATGCCCTACGCTACCTCAAAAAATATCATGATCGTGTGCTGTGCTATAATGATGATATTCAGGGCACAGCTGCCGTTACGCTGGCTGGTCTGATTACAGCCCTAAAAATCAAGAACGAATCGCTGGCTCAACAACGCTTCTTGTTCTTGGGGGCGGGTTCCTCCGGCATCGGCACTGCCGATATGCTGGTTTCCGCCTTGAAACAGGAAGGGCTATCTGAGCAGGAAGCCATTGACCGCATTACATTGATGGATGTGAATGGTCTTTTAGAAACATCCCGCTCTGATCTGCTGCCTGAGCAGGAACGTTTTGCCAAAAATCTTCCGCCATCACGTGATCTGCTGGGCATGATCAAAACTGTTAAACCCACAGTGCTGATTGGCGTTTCCACTGCTGGCGGTTCTTTCACCCAAGAAGTGGTGGAAGAAATGAGCAAGCTGAACGAACGCCCCATTATTTTCCCGCTTTCTCTGCCGCAAAAAAATGGGGAATGCACGGCTGAGCAGGCCTATGAATGGTCTAAAGGCCGCGCACTTTTTGCCGCAGGCCTACAGTATCCGGAAGTGACGTATAATGATCGTACGTTCTATCCGGGCCAGGCTAATAATTTCTACATCTTCCCGGCTTTAGGGCTGGCTGTATATGCTACGCGCCCCAAGCTGATTACAGATGAAATGGTGATTGAAGCCGCACAGGCTCTGGCAGATCAGGTAGATCCGGCAGCGCGTGAACGGGGCCGCTTGTTCCCGCCACAAAGCGATATTCTGGAAGTGTCCATCACCTCCGCCACACGTATTGCGGAGTTTATTTTTGATAAAAATGCCGCAACCGTTGAACGCCCCTCAGACATTCGGGCGTGGATTGAAAACCTGACTTACAAACCACGCTATACAGACTGACTACGAACAATGGCTGAAGGAACAACCGTCCTTCAGCCATTTTCCATTTCTACAGGTTAGTTTTGCGTAGCAAATCCAAACACACGGGCATAAAAAGCCAACTCTTCTGCAAAAGCGGCACGAATAGTCGCTTCCTTACGGAAGCCATGCCCTTCTCCTTCAAATTCTCGTAAAGTTACCGGAGTGCCTGCTGCTTTTAAGGCATCCGCCATAGAATAGGCCTGTTCTGGCGGCACAACTTTATCGTCTATGCCCTGCAACAGCAGCACCGGTGCGCGAATCTGATCGGCAACGGAGATTGGAGAGCGCTGTAGATAAAGTGCCTCGGCCTCTGGCCACGGACCAATCAGACCATCTAGGTAGCGTGCTTCAAACTTATGTGTTTCCTGCGCTAAGGCTCGCAGATCGGTTACGCCATACAGGCTCACACCTGCTGCAAATATATCTGAAACAGCCAACGCTACCAGTACGGTCATGCCCCCCGCACTGGAGCCACGAATAGCTATACGATTCGGATCTACACGCCCCGATTCTACAACGGCACGGCAAGCAGACAGACAATCTGCCACATCCACCATACCCCACTGGCCTTTCAGACGATTCCGCCATGCGCGCCCGAATCCGGTAGAGCCACCATAATTCACATCCAACACAGCAAAGCCGCGAGACGTCCACCACTGGATTTTAAAAGATAGCCCTTCCTGCGCCCGAGCCGTGGGGCCTCCGTGCACCTGCACAACCATGGGGGGTAACTCACCCTTTGGCACAGATGCATGCTGGTTGGTGGGGGGATAAAAGAAGGCATGGCCACATAGGCCATTTTCTCCGTCCACCGAAAAACGAATCGATTCGGGAATAGAGATATCTGCCGCATCCAGCCGTTCTGTTGATGAACGCTGCAAAATAACCTCTGCCCCATTCTCTGGCGTGCCCACCACAACAGAAGGCAGCGCATCTGGGGGCGCCTGCAACCAGGCAAAACGACCATCAGCCAAGGGAACAGGGCATTGATCGGGTTTGGCATGGAAGATGCGGTAATCAGATACGCGATCCGGTTTTATCCAGCATGTTGCCTGCCCCTGCGTAACTGCCAAAACCAGACAGCCCTCATTTTCAAGCAGTTGATAGCTACTCTGCCCAAAGACCCATGCAGGCTGCCCTACCTCTCCTTCTGGAGCAGGATAACGGGATAAAATGGGGCTGTTTTCCTGCCAATGGACGTTCCATATGGTCCAGCTTCCTGAACGATCAGACAGAACCAGTAATTGCCCATCAGATGTCCATCGCGGCTCTATAAGCGATTCGCTTGTTTGTTCACCTGCCAACACACGGGCATCTTCAATACCGCTAATTTCGCCTGAAGCATTTCGCTGAACACGGGCAAGACACAGGCGTGTAGCATCCCACGGCATGTTGGGGTGATCCCACTCAACCCACGTCAACCATTTCCCATCTGGTGAAAAAGCCGGGGCCGCATAAAAATCTGCTCCAGCTTTAAGCACTACACCGGCTTTGTTGCCCTGCACGTGTAACGCCACCAGTGCCGTTTTGGCTTCCCCTGCTTCTTGGTGATCTTCCCGCACGGCCAGCACTGCTTCAGAATTCACATCAAACCGCAGATCTGCAAACCGAAGTCCTGCCTCTCCGGCCATAAAAACTGCTTCGGTTTCTGATTCCCTACGCAGCCACACATTTCCTGTGCGTTTATCAGAATAGGCAATGCTCCCGCTTTTAACTGCATAAGCTCCGCCACCATACTCGTGCACGCGGGTTGCTACATCTGTATCTGGCGCCAGTGCCTCAGAGGCACCTTCTGCCTGAGTCCACCGCATCAGCACAGAGCGACCTGCCTCTGCGGGCCGCCGTTCCAGCCAGAAAACTGTATTTTCTACGGCCCGAACCTCGGAAAAGGACAGTGTCTTTCCTGCCACCAGATCCGGCGTAACAGGAGAAGGCCATGTGCCGCACGGCATTGGCTTTACAGAAGAAGAAAAAGGAGGTGTGTTATTCATGCAGGTATTTTTTACCATTCCGACTGTTGCATCCAGAAAAACATGCGCCCAGACACTGCACGTGTTAAGCATTCCGACATACGCTCTTACGCAGAATGCTTGACATAACAGAACCTGAACGGTTTCTGCCGTGAGCAGTCTCGTGCTCTGTCTAAATTGGATGTTCTGTTCTGTTACACTCTTTGCACAATTTCTTTTCGGTAGATTACCTAAGCAGCCTTTTCGCCCAGTACGGTTATGGGGTGGTAGGGGTTGTGGTAATGCTAGAAAGCATGGGCTTTCCGCTGCCAGCAGAAAGCCTGCTTATTACCGGAGCGCTGTTTTGTGCCACAACGCACAAACTGCATATTGAGGGCGTAGCACTGGCCGGAGTGCTGGGCGCCATTATGGGCGACAATTTTGGCTACCTGATTGGCCATCTTGTTGGGCTGAGAGTGTTACAAAAATACGGGCCTAAAATTGGCCTAACATCTCAGCGCCTTTTGCTAGGGCGCTACGTTTTTCTCAAACATGGCGGCCCGGTTGTATTTTTTGGGCGGTTTATTGCCGTGCTACGTATGTTTGTGGCCCTGTTGGCTGGGGCGAACCATATGCCGTGGCATACGTTTCTGCTCCATAACGCACTTGGTGGCATATTCTGGGCGGGTGGCTACACGCTTGTTGCCTATCTGCTGGGCAATGAGATCCTCCGGCTTTCCGGTCCTCTGGCTATCGCCTTTGGGGCGGTGGCCTGTATTGTGATTGGGTCTTTGTTCATATTCATCAAGCGCAATGAAAAACGTCTGACGGAGGAAGCCATGAAAGCAGCCGAGCAGGATGAACGCCTGAAAGTTCTTCCCTCATGACAGGGCGCAGAGCATGGCGCGTTAACCACAGCCAGCCTGACCTAAAAGGGCAGGTTGCCCTTGTAACCGGTGGCAATAGTGGGCTGGGGTTTCAGGTTGCTTTGGGGCTTGCGCATAGGGGCGCACGTTTATTGCTGCCTATAAGGCATGCAGAGCGTGGGCGTGAGGCTATATCCCGCATAAAAGCGGAATGTCCAAATGCACAGATTATCCCATTGTCTCTGGATCTTTCTTCGCTCCAGTCTGTCGCAGAATGTGCTGCCGCTGTTACAAAATATACGGATAGGCTGAACCTGCTGGTCAACAATGCGGGCGTTATGGCCCCAACACGCCGTAAGGAAACCAAAAACGGGTTTGAGCTTCAGTTTGGGGTGAATCATTTAGGGCATTTTGCCCTGACAGCCCATTTGCGGCATTTGCTGGAAAGTGCTCCGGGCGGAGGTGTTGTTGTAAGTGTTGCCAGTTTGGCAGCCTGCAAAGGCCAGATTCGCTTTGATGATCTGCAATCCCGTTATCGCTACAGCCCTTTTGGGGCGTATCAGCAAAGCAAGCTGGCCAACCTACTCTTTGCCATGGAATTGGCACGCCGAGCGGGTGAGCAGGGGTGGAATGTGCATGCACGCGCAGCACATCCTGGCTGGGCCAGCACATCCATTATTGCCAATGGGCAAGCGGCTAGTCTGCCCGCCCCTCTCGGTCGTATTGAACAATTTCTGGGCGGCATGGTTTTGCGCGTTATGGGGCAATCCGCCGCGCATGGGGCTGAACCTATTTTGTACGCAGCACTTTCCCCCACCGCGCGAGATGGGGATTATTACGGCCCACAAGGACATCAGGAAAGACGCGGCCCACCCGGTCCGGCCCATATTCCTCCCACTGCGCGCAAAGGCAGCACAGCCGCACGCCTATGGGATGTTTCTGAAAGGCTGACCGGCACAAGCTGGTAATATCTTACAAAAAAGGGTGGTGTCTCATTAAACCAGACACCACCCTTTTTGTATTCAGAATCGGGTCGAACGGCGTGTGCGGCTCTGCTGCCGTAATACGCTTTCAATCCAATCATTCAGCCTGCGCGTGGTATCCTCCGCTTCTTCCCGATCTGGGTAGATTTCGGGGAATCGTAGCGCCAACCAACGCCATGCCACCAAACGCTTGTGCCGTTTTTCGGCCCTTTCCAGCTCTTCACGCCCTGCCCGCTCACTTGGGGGTAAACGGCCTGTGCCCGGTGGCAATACACGCCGCCCCGCCGCATGATCTGCCGCCCAGCCCACCAAACGGCGAATACCATTATCTCGGTCATCCACCGGGCACATGGCGTAAGACCAGCGCGTTGTCAGATCCAAGCCTTCCACCCCTTCCAGAGCAGATGCAATGGCAAAAGCCTGTTCCATATCTGACAAGCGATAATTCGGGTCATCTTTACGCAACACGGCACGGTGAATCCGTGAGAGAACACCGTACAAGCTTTGAGAGCCAATTTCCGTTGCCACAGCTTTTACAATATCAGCATCGGGCTGTACATATGGTCTCAAATCATCGGGCTGTTCTGGGTCTGCTTCCAACTGCCGCCGAATAAAGGTTGGGCTGCCCGCACCGGCAAGAACCGCAACAACACCGGTTTCATGCTTGCCAAAACGGCCCGCACGCCCGCCAATCTGCTTCACTTCCTGCACGGTTAAATCTCGCGTCTGGCGGCCATCGTATTTTTTCAGGGCCGCAAATACCACACGCTTGATGGAAAGATTAAGCCCCATACCAATGGCATCTGTGGCCACCAGAATATCGGCCTCTCCATCATTAAAACGCTGTGCTTCGGCACGCCGCACCTCCGGGCTTAACGCCCCATACACCACGGCCACACGTTTACCGTGCTGAAGCAGGGCTGCGCGCAAATCCAGAACTTCACGGCGGGAAAACGCAATCAGCGCATCCCCTGCCCCCAGATCCGCCAATCGCACAGGGTGTGATGCCGCACGCAGCGGGCTTTTGCGCTCCAGAGAAATTTCATCCAGCGGATCACCGCACAGTTCGGCAATACGCCGTACCATGGGAATACAATCTGGCGCCCCCAATACATAGAGATGGCGCGCGGGTGCCCCCATAATGGCGGCTGTCCATGCTGCACCGCGGTCTGTATCAAACAGCATCTGGGCTTCATCAATAACAGCCACATCTACGGGGCTGTAAAACGGGCACATTTCTACAGTTGCAGCCAGATGCTTGCTGCCCGGCACCACAATCCGTTCTTCACCCGTGGAAAGAGACGCCTCAACACCTCTGGAAGCCAGCGCTTCACGAAATTCATGGGCCAACAATCGCAATGGGGCTAAGGCCAGACCGCTTTCGGCCTGCGCCAATGCGTTCAAAGCCGTGTAGGATTTACCGCTATTGGTTGGCCCCGTAACAAGCGTAATCTGCCGGTTGAGCGCACGTGCTGTACGAAAATGCGCGGCATAGCGATCTAACGCCGCCACGCGGGCAATAACGGAATTGGCCACCTTGCGGCCCATATCCGGTGCCGTTTTGGGGCCACCAATTTCTGCCCCACGGCCATTATCTTTCCGCCACTCTCCCAGCTTGCCACGCAAGGCCACCAAAGCAGCCGGATCAAACTCCCACCGTTCACGCCCGCCGGATTCGCGCACCTTTCTGGCAACCGGCAAACGGTTTTCTGCAATCCAGCGCAAAGCCTCCCGTTGGGAGCAGCGCAGCAGGCGTGGCACTTCAGCAAACGGAACAAGACTTTCTTCCCATTCCCGTAGCTGCGCTTCTTCCTTGTCGCGCTTCTGGCGGGCTGTCTGTTCTATTTTACTGGCGGCCTGCTGCCTGCGGGCTTCATCCCGCCGGGCCGTTTCAAGAAACGGGTCTCCCTCTGGCAGGCCAAACGCCACGGCAATAGCCATAAGCAGCAGATCTGTCTGATCTGGAGAGAGCACGCGCCCTGTATCCACCAGATCAGCCTGCACCGTTTCAAACACTGCTCTGGGTGTTGGTGCATACCCACGCAAGCGAGACTCGGCCACAGGCGCAAGCGCACGCTCTAGCGCCTTATCATCGGCCTGCGGATCTGTAATACCAGAAACCGCTTCTTCTATTTCTTCCCGACTAATCCATATTCGCCCGCTGCGGCGTGTTTTATCCAGCAAGCGGGAAATCCAGCGCTTGCGCCGCACCTGGCACAAAACCTGCAGGTAGGTTTCATTCGGCACCTCATGGGCACCGGGTTCAAGATTGCGGGCAAGGCGACGAAGAACTTCATGTTCTTCCTTGGCCTCTGGGGCAATGGTGGTGTGGGCTACAGCGCAGGCAAGAGCCTGACGAGCTGGAGAAGCAGAGCTGTCTGACGTCATGCCTTCTCTCTTGCGTCATCCTGCGGGCCGGAACAATGCCTTGGCGGCATACTTCATGCAAAATAAATCAAAAATCCGCCTTGCCCCTATGGCCTGATTTGGCCATTGTGGCGCCCCCAACCTACCCAGCAGACAGAAGCGGCAGGCGGTTTTCAGCCAGTTACGTGTTGCGCGAACACGTTGTGTGATGAATTTACACTGGCATTAGACGCCTCACCCTTCTAAAAACGCCGCCAGCAAGAAATTCACGGTGCTTTTGTATCTACTACGCAAAGGCACATTGTTCTGATCTGCTACAAGCGGAGTACATAGCGGTCCATGTCTGAAACCATGCTTGAAAACGATATCCTGCCACGGATGTCTGCCTCTGAAGTGCCCAGCGGCCTGCTGCCTGTTGATGGACAGGAAGGCGTGTGGCATCTCGCCCCGCCAACCAAAGAATACGGGCACCTTTACCCTGCCAAGGTTCTGACCGTTCATCACTGGACGGACCGCCTGTTCAGCTTCACCACCACCCGTGACCCCGGCCTGCGCTTTGAAAACGGCCAGTTTGCCATGATCGGGATTGAAGTAGACGGCAAGCCCCTGCTGCGTGCCTATTCCATTGCATCCCCCAACTATGCGGATGAAATGGAATTTCTTTCCATTGCTGTGCCCAACGGCCCGCTGACATCCCGCCTGCGCCACGTAAAGGTGGGTGATACGGTGCTGATCGGCCGCAAACCAACCGGCACATTGCTGCTTGATAACCTGCGCCCCGGCCGTAACCTGTATTTCCTTTCTACAGGCACAGGGCTGGCCCCGTTCATGAGCCTGATCAAGGATCCGGAATGCTACGAACGGTATGACCACGTTATTCTGACACACACCGTACGTCTGTCTGGTGAGCTGGCATATTCCAACCACATCCGTCACGAACTGCCTCAGCACGAGTTCCTTGGAGAAGAAATCAAGGAAAAGCTGCTGTATTACCCAGCTGTTACGCGTGAAGACTTTGCCGTAACAGAACGCATCACCAAGCTGATTGAATCAGGCAAGATCTTCAAGGATCTGAACATTCCTGAGCTTGACCCGGAACATGACCGCGTCATGATTTGCGGTTCTCCGGAAATGCTGGCTGATACAGAAGCCCTGCTGCGTGCGCGTGGGTTTGATGAAGGCAACATGTCCACCCCAGGTGCATACGTGGTGGAAAAAGCGTTTGCTGAAAGATAAGGCACACGTTTTTATGCCCAATACCGCCGCTTAAAACACATTATTAAAGGAGCGCTCCCCATGAGCTATGATTTTGATCTTCTGGTTATTGGGGCGGGCTCCGGCGGCGTACGGTGCGCGCGCATTGCCGCCAGCCACGGCGCGCGCGTTGCCATTGCAGAAAGCCGACACTGGGGCGGCACCTGTGTAAATTTGGGCTGCGTGCCCAAAAAGCTGATGGTGCAGGCCAGTGAATACGGCGATATGGTAGAGGACAGCCACGGTTTTGGCTGGACCTCCACCCGCGGCACGCATGACTGGGGCAAGCTCATGGCCGCCAAGGACCGGGAAATTACCCGCCTGAACGGCATTTACGTCTCCATGCTGGAAAAAGCCGGTATTACGCTCTTAACCGGCCATGCCCGGTTTGTAGATGGACATACCATCCGCATTGAACCTTCTCCCCTTGCGCCGGACGAAGCCCCCCGCACTGTTACGGCAGAACGCATTGTTATTGCCACTGGTTCCACCCCCGTAAAACCTGATATCCCCGGCAAGGAACTGGCAATTACCTCTGATGAGGCTTTCCACCTGCCGCAGCGGCCAGAACGGGTAGTTATTATTGGCAGCGGATATATCGGGATTGAATTTGCCGGTATCTTTGCGGGCTTGGGTTCTCAGGTAGATCTGGTGTACCGGCGTGATTTGCCCTTACGCTGTTTTGATGAAGAAATGCGCAGCGCCATGGCAGAAGCCATTGATGCACGCGGCATTACCCAGCACCGCCACACCTGCTCCACCGCCATTACCAAAGATGGCACAGACCTTGTGGTTACGCTGGATAATGGCCAGCACCTGCGCACAGATTGCGTTTTTATGGCAACAGGCCGTCGGCCCAAAATTGATGCGCTGGGGCTGGAAAATACAGCCATCACCACCGCAGATAATGGGCGCATCAAAGTTGATACCAATAGTGAAACAGCCCAGCCGGATGTTTACGCCATTGGCGATGTAACAGACCGCATCAACCTAACCCCCGTTGCCATTGCAGAGGGCCATCATCTGGCTGACCGCCTGTTTGGCAAAGGCCCTGCCCGCCAATGGTGCTACGCCACAACCCCCAAAGCTGTTTTCTTTTCTCCCCCATTGGCAACCGTTGGGCTGACAGAGCAGGAAGCCGCCCGTAATGGCGCGGTGGACATTTATTTCACCCGCTTTACCCCCATGCGGCACACCCTGACCGGCCGCACACGTAAAACAGTTATGAAACTGGTTGTGGACCAAAAAAGCCAAAAGGTTGTGGGGGTGCATATTCTGGGGGATGACGCACCAGAAATGCTGCAAGGTGTGGCCATTGCTGTAACGGCCGAACTGACAAAAGCAGATTTTGACCGCACAATTGGTATTCACCCCACATCGGCTGAAGAGCTGGTGACCATGCGTACCCGCACGCGGGAAACCCCGAAAGCTGAAGGATAATTCCCTATGGCACCTTCTGCCCCTTTTATTGGCGACCAGCGCGGCCCTTTTGATCTGGCACTGAAGGGTGGCTCCGTTGTGCTGCCTGATGGCACAGTGGAAACCACGGTTTACGTTAAAGATGGCACCATTGCCGCCCTTGGCGGACAAGCTGATGCCGCCCGCACCATAGACTGCACGGGCCTGACCATTCTGCCCGGCGTGATAGATACGCAGGTTCATTTCCGTGAACCCGGCGCCGAGGAAAATGAAAACCTCGAATCCGGCAGCCGTGCAGCCGTGCTGGGTGGGGTAACGGGCGTGTTTGAAATGCCCAACACAAAACCCACCACCTCTACGCCAGAAGCTGTGGCAGACAAGCTGGCCCGCGCAAAAGGCCGTATGTGGTGCGAACATGCCTTTTACGTAGGGGCCACGGTTGATAATGCCGACCAATGTGGTGAGCTTGAAAAATTGCCGGGCACGGCTGGCATTAAGGTGTTCATGGGCTCTTCCACCGGCAGCCTGCTGGTTTCAGAAGACAGCATGTTGGAACGCGTGCTGAAATCTGGACGCCGCCGCGTTGCAATTCATGCCGAAGATGAAACCCGCCTAAAAGAACGTATGGGGGAACGGGTTGAAGGCGATCCATCATCCCACCCTGTTTGGCGTGATGATGAAACAGCCCTACGCGCCACCACCCGCGTGCTGCATCTGGCGCGCAAAACCGGGCGGCGTGTGCATGTGCTACATATTACCACCCCGGCAGAACTGGCCCTGATTGCCCAGCACCGGGATGTAGCAAGCTGTGAACTCACCCCTCAGCATCTAACACTTGCGGGAGAGGAAGCTTACGCCCGCCTTGGCACATTCGCGCAGATGAACCCACCTATCCGCTCCGGCGCACACCGTGACGGCCTGTGGTATTGGGTTTCTCAGGGTTTGCCGGATGTCATTGGGTCTGACCACGCTCCCCACAGCAAGGAAGCAAAAGCACGTACCTATCCTGCTTCTCCCTCCGGCATGCCGGGCGTGCAAACACTTCTGCCGTTGATGCTCAACCACGTTGCGCACCACCGGCTGACACTGCGCCGCTTGGTAGATCTCACATCCGCAGGGCCACAGCGTTTGTTCGGTTTGGTGCGTAAAGGCCGCATTGCCGTTGGGTATGATGCAGACTTTACAATTGTGGATCTGAAAGCCCAGTGGACGATCAAGGAAGAATGGCTGGCTTCACGCTGCGGGTGGTCTCCTTTTACAGGTAACACCATTACAGGCCGCCCTGTTGGCACCATTGTCCGTGGCCATCAGGTTATGTGGGAAGGCACTCTGGCAGACAAAGCCATTGGCGAGCCTTTCCGTTTTGATGCAACAGACAGGCCTGCTGGCTAACCCTCCGGCACAGCTATTCAGCTCACAGCAAAAACCCCTTCCACCGTATGGGTGGAAGGGGTTTGTTTTTGTAGCACTCTACGCTTCTAAAAATCAGGGGAAGCTGGACCGTTTATAGGGGTAACGATCAACCATCATCCGCAGAGGTGCAAATTCCTTGTTGGAAAACGATCTGTAATGCACCTGTGAGCCATCCGGGTTTTCAACAAACACGGTAGAGTTCCAATCCGCGGCACTAATACCTGTCCACAGCGTAAGCACCAGGGCTTCTTTACCCTGAGCATCGTTCAGCACCATGCGGGCATCGCCAGATGATGGCGGCGTGCGCGTTAACGGCCCCCAGCCACCTTTGTTATCCTTAAACCAGTCATTCACCGCTTTTACTTCATCCGGGCTTAAAGCGCGTGTGCGGTGCATGGGGCCAACATCCAAAGTACCACTTGCCACTTGCGGAAAGGAAACCGGCTTGAGGTTAGGCAGAGCCACTTTCCAGATCAGGGCTGCCGTACTGAGCGTAAAAATAAAAAAGCCAATAATAAAAGCCGTCTCTTTCCGCATTATCTGTATCTTTCTCTTACCCGCGCACCGCAGAAATAACGCGGGCTACTTCTTC
The DNA here is from genome assembly GCF_050106715.1 of Acetobacter sp. AAB5. Taxonomy (NCBI): domain Bacteria; kingdom Pseudomonadati; phylum Pseudomonadota; class Alphaproteobacteria; order Acetobacterales; family Acetobacteraceae; genus Acetobacter; species Acetobacter sp. AAB5. Next base: position 40,306 of record NZ_JBNIEW010000003.1, on the reverse strand, counting down.
ATCTGTCAGTTCCGGATGGATTGGCAACGCCAGAATGCGTTGTGCCAAATCTTCTGAAACAGGCAACGCCGTACCATCATGATGATCCCGGTAGGCTGGTTGTTTATGCAGCGGCAGCGGGTAGTAAATGGCTGATGGCACACCCTGTTCTTTCAGGCGGGCCTGCATCTGCTCACGCTCGGCGCTGTTTTTCAGCAATACGGAATAAATGGCCCATGCGCTCTGGCTATCTGGCACACGCGCAGGCACCTGCACCACATCTTTCAGGCCTGCATCATACTGGCAGGCAATTTCCTCACGCCGCGTAAGTTCTCGCGCAAAGTCATCCAGCTTGGCCAGTAGTACAGCGGCTTGCAGAGTATCCAGCCGTCCGTTCATACCGGTGCGCAACACCTCATACCGGGTTGTGCCTTCGCCATGCGTACGCAAGGAACGATAAAGAGCTGCGCGTTCCGGGTCATCCGTCAGAATAGCACCACCATCACCATAGCCACCCAAAGGCTTGGATGGAAAAAAGGATAGCGTTGTTGCTGTGGCTTCTCGCCCCAAAGGCGCACCATGCAGCTTTGCCCCAAAGGATTGTGCACAATCAGCTAGCAGAAAAAGGTCTTCTTCCTGCGCAATGGCCCGTAAATCCGCCCAAGGCGCAGGCTGACCAAACAGATCCACCCCAACAATGGCGCGTGGTTTCAGTTTACCAGCTTCCCGCACGGCACGAATGCGCTTGCGCAGGTGCTCTGGGTCAATCTGGAAGGTCTGTGGGTCAACATCCACAAAAACAGGCGTGGCACCCAATACCAATGGCACTTCTGCCGTGGCTGTGTAGGTAAACGCGGGCAGGAATACAGCGTCACCCCGACCAATCTGTTCCCCCATCATCACAATCTGCAAAGCATCTGTGCCGGAGGAAACACCCACGCACTCTTGCGCGCCACACCACTGGGCCAAGCGCTGTTCCAGCTCCAGAACCTCTGGCCCCATTACAAAGCGACAATGCGCCAGAACAGCTTCCAACCGTTGCCGCAATGCGGGTTCCAGCCGTTTTTGCTGGGCTGCGAGATCAAGAAAAGCGATAGGCCTGTTTTGTGAACTGTTCATAATGCCACCTGCTCATTGCCATCGGCCTGCGCCTGTCCGCTGTGTACAACACCCGCCGCCATAGCACCAGACGCCGCAGATTCTGGCGCCAGGGCACGCACCTCTCCTGCTGGGTTATGATCGAATTCCGGCACCAGCAATGCCAGAATACGCAAAGCAGCCTGCACATCACCTTCTCGCGCATAGGCCGTAATCTGATCCACCGCTTGGCGTATCTGCTCCAGATCAACCAGCCGGGGCGTTGCCATTAGCAGGCCGGGTTCATCGGTTGGCACTGGGGCTTCCCGGCCATGAAACAGTTCCTCATACAGTTTTTCACCGGGCCTTAAGCCCGTAAAACGAATGGTTACATCTTCATCCGGGCGCAAACCGGCCATACGGATCATCTGCCGGGCCAGATCTACAATGCGGACAGGTTCTCCCATATCCAGCACAAAAATACCGCCATGCCGCAGTAAGTCATCGGTGCCAGAGCCATCTGTATGGCGCATGCCGCGCACACTAGCTTGCAGCACCAGCCCCACCGCTTCTGGCACTGTCATGAAATATCGGCGCATTTCAGGGTGCGTGACGGTAAGTGGGCCACCACGTTCCAACTGGCGGCGGAACAATGGCACAACAGAACCAGTAGACCCTAAGACATTACCAAAGCGCACGGTAACGCACCGCATGGCATTTGGCTTACCCGATGCACGGGCACGCACGTCCAGCGCCTGACAGTACATTTCTGCCGCTCGCTTGGATGCGCCCATCAGGCTGGAGGGATTCACCGCTTTGTCTGTTGAAATCACCACCATGGCCCGTGCCCCGTGGCGAGATGCCGTATCGGCTACAACACGCGTGCCATGCACATTGGTTAGCAATCCTTCAGCCGGGTTTGCCTCCACAATAGGCACATGCTTCAGCGCTGCGGCATGAAACACCAATTCCGGACGGAAACGCGCCATCACATCATCAAGCCGCGCTTCATCCCGCACATCGGCCACCACCACTTCTCGCGGCACATGAGGGGCACAATCTGCAAGTTCCACATCTATCTGCCACAGCTCGAATTCGCCATGGTCAAGCAGAATCAGGCGTTTAGGGCCAAGCAGAGCAATCTGCCGCACCAGTTCAGAACCAATAGTGCCCCCTGCCCCCGTAACCAGAACGGTGCGGTTGCCCACCAGCCGCTCCATACCTTCCCGATCCAGTGGCACCTGTGGGCGGTTGAGCAAGTCTTCCAATGGCACAGGCCGCAGTTGCACACGCTCTGCGGGGGTAAGATCTGTTAAAGCGGGCGTGCGCAATACTGAGATACCATGCACGGCTGCTGCATCCAGCACATTGGTAAGAGCACGACCTCGGAAGGAAGGATCTGTCACCACCAAGGATTCGGGCAGCATATTATTTTTGGCCAACCGATCTAAAACGGCACCAATATCTTCCACATGCCCCAAAATGGGAACGTTGTGGATACGTCGGCCCGCTTGATGCGTGCCCAAGGCCACAAGCCCTACAACACGAATCCCTGCCTCTGGGTTACGCTCCAGCGCACGCAGATACAGATCTGCAACCGTATCTGCCCCTATCAACACTACTCGCCGTAGGTTGGCCCGGCGGAGGGCTATTCTGTGTGCCAGACGATACCCCACACGCAACCCGCCCAGCATAACCAGCAGAACCAGTGCATAAATAATGGGAAAGGTCAGGCTAGGTAACGGAAAGCCCACTGCCACAAGCCCGCATGAAAACAGCACGGAACTGGCAATGGAGGCCCCGGCAATACCCAGAAGGTCTGAAACACCGGAAAATCGCCAGTATTGCTGTGGCATACGGAATGGCAACCCACTGACAAGCAGCGTGATAGCCCCCCCAGCCAGAAACCAGAGTGGGTGCAGCAACCCATCTTGCGGGGCCGCCAGCCACCGCGCCAGAGGTGCAGCAAGTGCCGCCAATACGCCATCCAGCACGATATTTACGGCTATCCTGTTTACAGGGCGCAGACGCGGATTACGGTGTAGGGGCTGAGAGTGTTGTGATGCCATTATCTTGCACCTATAGCGTAGCACCTGCCATCCTAGAAGCGGCTCAACCGGACGACTGTCTTTTCATGTCTTTTTCTTTTTCCTGTGTGGCAATTTTCTGCCTTTTAGGTGCCTGCATTCTTTCCGCCTGTATTGTGCGGGGCATGATCGGGCTTGCCGTTATGGATACACCGGGGCATCGCAGTGCCCACGATACGCCCACCCCCAAAGGGGGCGGCATAGGTGTAATGCTTGCTTTTGCGGCTGTTTTGCCGGTGCTTATGTATGTTACTGGCCAGCCGTTTCTTTCCCTTCCCGCCTGCGCGCTGGCTGCGGCTACCCTTTTGTTATGTGCCGTTTCATGGCTTGATGACATTTATCAGTGGTCCCCCGCCATTAAGTTTGCAGCACAATGCGCCGCTGCCTGCATCATTGTGGCCGGAGGCATTACTCTGCCTTGGCCCACACCGCTTATTGGGGCCATTCTTTCCGTATTATGGCTGATATTTATAACGAACGCCGTTAATTTCATGGATGGATTAAACGGGCTGATTTCTGGCTGCTTATGTCTTGCAGCGCTATGTATAGCCGGAGCGGCTACTTATCTGGGCGTACCAACTTTACATTGGCCTGCATTGCTTATGGCTTTTTGTTTGGCAGGTTTTCTGCCTTTTAATTTCCCCAATGCCCGCATTTTTCTAGGAGATGTAGGAAGCCAAGGATGTGGGCTACTGGCAGGTGCTGCCGCCCTGTATGCTGCAGCACATTCTGCGCTTCCCTCTGGGTGGGTTGTGGGGCCTGCGCTGCTGTTTCCGTTGATTTATGATGTTATTTTCACGCTGATTCGCCGCAAACTGGCCGGACATTCCTTGGTGCAGGCGCATCGTGGGCATTTGTATCAGGTGCTCCACCGGAGCGGCATATATGCTTCCGCCATTTCCTGCATGGAATGGGCCTTCACACTTTGGGGGATAATGGTAGCCTGTTTTGTGGCCCCTATGCCTCTAACAGCAGGAAGCATAACGGCTTTTATACTTGTATGTGTGCCGCAGCTTATATGGACAGGCTTTGCCATTTTACGCACGCGCCAACACCCTGTTGGCGCGTGGTAACTGCAATCTTTTATTTTCCCAGCGTCAAGGTCAGCCCCTGTGCAGAACCTGCAAGTCGTGCACCCTGAGAAATGGTTTCAATCTTGATTCGCACGCCATTCTTGTTTTCCAGAACAGCGCCACCCAAGCCTTGCCCCAGCGTTGCTTCACCATGAGCAGCGCCATAAGTACCATTAAAATCTGACAAACGATGCAGATTATAAACGGTGCCTTTTCCTTCAATTTTAGAATAACCAACAGCTGCAATTGTGCCGCCGGTAATGGAAAACTTGTAGGTTTTACCGCCGTAACGCAGCCTGCCGCCACCCCATGTATAGCCTACTCCCAGATCGGCTGACCGCGCTGTAATAGTAACCGTAGCAGTGGGTGAGCCCATGGCATCTTCAGCATGGGCGACAGGAATAAAACTGGCTGATGCCGCAAGCGCAGCTGCGGCAAAAAATGAAGAAAATCGCATGAAACGTTCCTTTCTTCTTGTTGGTCTGGCCGAAAAATCAGCCTGCTGCTTTAGAATATAAAACAGCAGGCTTTTCAGAAAACCGTGAAGAAAAAACGCTTACTTCCTACAAAAGTTTCAAACTGGTTGAACCAGCAAAAACTTAGGCAGCCATTACACGGCGCACACGCCGAGCTACTGGTTCACGCTCTGCGGAACGCTGAGCCTTGCGTGCTGCATTTTCTACGGTTTCGCCCATAATGGTGCGAATTTCCTTTAGGTAAGCAGCACCTTTAGGCGTACGCTGCACCAGCACGGAACGACGATCCAGCGGATCTACCTTACGGCGGGCCAGATCCAGTTCACTCAACCGGTCCAAAGCGCGGGTAATAGCCGGCTTGGAAACATTCAGGCTGGCAGCCAGACCACGTACGGTATGGCCGGTTTCATCCAGATAACATGTCAAAAACACTGCCAGTTGGCGAGCGGACAGATCTGGAGCATCTCCGCGCACCAAAGATACAATCGTATCCCGCAGGGTTTTGGCCAGATCCTCTGTTTTTTCTGCTGCCTGAGGCATAAGCTTCACTTTCCTTTTGCTGCACGCTTTATCTTGGTCTCTCAAGATAAAGCGACATATTCCCGCTTCCTGTTACGGAACGAATCCCCTTGGGATTTCATATAGGAGGCGAAACGACTCTTTTAAAGTATTAATAAGAACATATTGTCCCTTCTTTTATGACGCCTTTATGGCAGCGGTATCCTGCCCTTCACAAAAAAGCTGTGTAATCGCTTTGAAAACGGCCCGAACCCCAGGAGAATCGCCACCTTTTGGCCGCCCTGGGCGGGAACTGTCATTCCAGGCATAACTGTCGATATGCACCCAACGCTGATCTGGATTTACAAACCGTTCAAGAAATAATCCGGCAGTAATCGCGCCCGCCGTAGGTCTTGATGAAATATTACTGATATCTGCAACAGAACTTCCCAACCATTCCCGATACCCTTGCCACAAAGGCAAGCGCCACATGGGGTCTGCTTCCTGCTGCCCTGCTTCCAGAAACACCTCGGAAAAGGCCTCATCATTACAGAACAAGGCGGGCAGGTCTGGCCCCAGAGCTACACGGGCGGCCCCTGTTAGGGTTGCAACATCCAACAGCAGATCGGGGTTCTGCTCTCCTGCTTCATGCAGCAAATCACACAAAACCAGACGGCCTTCTGCATCTGTATTGCCAATCTCTACCGTAAGGCCAGAACGGCTACGCACCACATCCAACGGGCGCATGGCATGCCCCGAAACGCTGTTTTCCACACAGCCAAGCCGCAGTTCCAGCCTTACTGGCAAATCCTGCGTCATAATCAGGCGGGCAAGCGCCAGAACTGTTGCGGCCCCGCCCATATCCTTTTTCATGCGCAGCATGCCGCTGGAGGGTTTAAGATCGTACCCGCCGCTATCAAAACACACGCCTTTACCGACCAAAGAAATCAGCGGCGCTTTTTTATCTGCCGTGCTGCCATGCCACTGCGCTACCACCACGCGTGGGCCGCGGTCTGACCCGTTGCCCACATGCGCCAGCAAAGGGTAGGCTTTATCCAGCGCAGACCCTTTTATAACATCCACATCAGCACCAAATTCCTTCAGCACTGTTTTGGCTGCTCGTGCCAGATCAGACGGGCCCAACAGGTTGGCTGGCGTATTAATCAGATCACGCGCAAGCCAGATGGAACGCGCCATTTCCGATGCCACGCTTGCACGTTCCTGCGCCGTGACTACCAACCGTGTTGTTGGTTTTTTGGCGGATGCAGATTTCAAACCATACTGATATGCTCCAAGGCAGAAGCCTAAAATCACATCATGGCGCGCAATGTCATCCGGCGCTTCCACCCGCCAGTCTCCGTCTGGCAATTCTTGCGCCAGAGCCCCAAAAATAAATGGGTCAACCACACCCTTTTCTGGCACGCCAAATAGCGCCGTTGGCGCCCCGTTTGTATCCGGCACCATAACCAGTTGGCCGGGGCGAGCCTTAAAGCCACAACTTTCTGCAAAAGCCGCTGCCTGTTCCCCTACCCATGTATCTAAAACCGCCTGCTCCGATGGGCGAACAGCATGAACAGTGCGCACCTTACTTCCTCGGCGGGACACAACCAGACAATCGGCTTCACGAACAGGCATGACATTTCTCCCTTCGCTTTCAGGCGAATTACCCGTCAGCATATTTCCTTCTGCAAGGATAATGGCATCTGATGGCTTGCTTTTCCACACGCAGCGGCAGACGATGTTTGCATGATGGTTTCTTCCCGCCGTATGGCTGCTGCCGCTCATCACGCATCTATGCCGGACGATGCGCCCGTGCGGGCCATTTTGGGCCCCACCAACACCGGAAAAACACATCTGGCGCTAGAACGTATGCTAGCCCATTCCTCTGGCATGATCGGCTTTCCGCTCCGTTTGCTGGCGCGCGAAAATTACGAACGCATGGTTAAGCTTAAAGGCGTGCGCTCCGTTGGGCTGATTACCGGTGAAGAAAAAATTATCCCACCACAGGCACGCTGGTTTTCCTGCACGGTGGAGGCCATGCCATCTGACCGTAAGGTGGAGTTTGTAGCCGTAGATGAAATTCAACTGTGCGCTGACCCCGAGCGCGGCCATGTTTTTACAGATCGGCTTTTAAATGCGCGCGGGCGATCTGAGACCCTTTTTCTGGGTGCAGAAACCATTGCGCCTCTGCTCAAAACCCTGATCCGTGACATAGAAATAGACACACGCCCGCGCCTTTCCAACCTGACATATACAGGGCACATGCGCCTGTCCCGCCTGCCAGCACGCACGGCCATTGTGGCTTTTTCCATGGCTGAAGTTTACGCCATTGCAGAACTTATCCGCCGTAAACGCGGGGGGTGTGCTGTGGTAATGGGCCAGCTTTCACCCCGCACCCGCAATGCGCAGGTTGCCCTCTACCAGAACCGGGAAGTGGATTATCTGGTTGCAACCGATGCTATTGGCATGGGGCTGAACATGGATATCCGGCACATTGCCTTTGCCAATATCTGCAAGTTTGATGGATACAGAAACCGGCTGCTCACCCCAGCGGAAGCGGCACAAATTGCAGGCCGCGCAGGCCGAGGCACACAGGATGGCACTTTTGGCACAACCGGAGAATGCCCATCTTTTCCGGAAGGAATGGTAGAAGCCATTGAAACCCACCATTTCGAGCCGCTGCCGTTTTTGTGGTGGCGTAATAGCAAGCTCAATTTTACCTCTCCCAGCACGCTTTACGCCAGCTTATGCCAGAAGCCTCCTGACCGATGCCTGAAATCTGCCGCCCCTGCATCCGACTTACTGGCGCTGTCTGCGCTGATGCAGAATGCCACAGTGCAAAAGTTAGCCCATACGCCTGCCCGCACCCAGTTGTTGTGGGAGGTGTGCCAGATTCCGGATTTTCGCAAACTGGGGGAAGACAGCCATATCCGACTGTGTGAGCAGATTTTCATCCTGCTTGCCCAAAAAGGACACCTGCCTTCCGCTTGGATGAAATCTCGCCTTGCCAATCTGGAACAGCTGGAGGGGGATATTGATGTCCTGATGCAGCGCCTTATGGGTATTCGCACGTGGTCCTACGTTTCAGCCAGACCAGATTGGGTCGAAAACGCTGCGCACTGGCGGAACCATACCCTAAGGCTGGAAGATGCTCTTTCCGACGTATTACATGAACGCCTGACCACACGCTTTGTAGATAAACGTGCAGCAAGTTTGGCACGGCGCTTGGAAGAAGCAGACACCACCCCTTTGCTTTCTGCCATTACCCGCACGGGTGAAGTGAGCGTAGAAGGGCATGCAGTAGGCCATATGCGGGGCTTTAGCTTTACCCCAGACCCTGAAGCTGCACAGTCTGACCAGAAACTTATTCTCAAAGCGGCACGTCGGGCGGCACGTAACCAGATACCCTATCGTGTTTCCCAGTTTTTGCAGGCACCAGACACAGAAATAACGCTGAACCTGCAAAATGGCGCACTCAGCTGGCAGAAAGATGCCATTGCGCGCTTGCAAGCCGGAGCAGATGTACTGCACCCGGTTATTGAAGTGCGTGAGGCAGAATTTCTGGAACCCGGACAGAAAGAAAAAATCCGGCAACGACTAGCTGCCTTTGTTGATGCACATATCCGCAAAGAATTGGCACCCCTATTTCATGCAGAAAAAGCAGTAGCTGATCAGCCATTGCTCCGCGGTATGGTGCATATGCTGGTAGAAAACGGAGGTGTGGCTGAGGTGCCGCACCTTTCCGCCTTGCCAGTACGTGCCAGACACATGCTGAAGCGCCTTCATATTGCCCAACAAAAAAACACTGTGTTTTGTAGTAAAATAATGCGCCCTAGCTCCATGGCTTTGCGGGCCCTTTTGTTAAGCTTACATTCTGGCATTGTTTTACCAGAACTGCCCCGCACAGGCGCTGTTTCGGCCCCTTTGCCCGCTTTGCTCACACCGCCGCAGAAATCTCTCCTGATGCGGCTTGGATGGATTATTTCTGAAGGCACCTTGATCCGACTCGATATTGCTGCTGCGCTATATGCTGAATCTATTGCTCTGATTTCACACGGATCACGGCAGATTCCGAATTTCTTTGCCTCTCGGCTAGGTGTGAAAAAGGCTATTCTTCCGGGCATTTTGCGCAGCCTTGGGCTGCATATACAAAAACCCCAGATTTTACCGGATACACATGCTGGCCCACCTGCTCCCTTTCTGATTATCCCCCAGAAAACTGTAAAAAATCGGAAACACTCAAAAAAGCGTACAGGTAGAGTTCAGCCAGAAAAATATAACCACAACAGCCCCTTTGCTGTGCTGGCAACGCTTCGGCAACACTATCAACCATAGCCCTGTTGTAAAAAGAAAGCTGCCCTCCTTACACAGGCGGGTTGCCATTAGGGCAAAAGCACCTCATATCTGCGCCATCCTTGGTGGCAGGCTTCTATATAAAGGTACTGCCATCTGACCCCACGCGGTGAGAGCCCCTCCTCCACCGCCAGATATTTTCGGAGATGGCAATGACCTACGTGGTCACTGAAAACTGCATCCGCTGCAAATTCATGGACTGTGTGGAAGTCTGCCCCGTTGACTGCTTCTACGCTGGTGAAAACTTTCTGGTCATCAACCCAGATGAATGCATTGACTGCGGCGTGTGTGAGCCTGAATGCCCCGCCGAAGCCATTTTCCCTGATAGCGACGACCGTGCAGCAGCGTGGGCAGAAATCAACGCAAAATACGCTACCCAGTGGCCAAACATTACGCGCAAGGGCACGCCCCCGGCTGATGCGGAAGAATGGAAAGACAAGCCTAACAAAACAGAGCTGCTTTCCCCCAATCCGCAGAAAGACTGAGAACCTTTATTTACTAAGGTTTGGAGAAATGGTGTCGGCCTTAGGCTGGCACCATTTTTTTGTACCCAGCCCCTAACACCTCACCTTGAGTTACCTCTGCTTTCCCCAGAAGCTGCATAATGTGTTGGCGCGAGATGCGCCCCGCATGCCCTGCCAGAAAATACCCAATAAAAAAGCCCCTGTAGCCATAATAGCTACAGGGGCTTTTTTCAGCTTGCTCTCTACCGCCACTTAACGCGGCGGTAGAAACATCACCATATTAGCGGGACATCATGTGCAGTGCGGTGTTGTTCATGATGAACACCGAACCAACAATCAGGATGGCCACGAAAGCAACGGTGAAAACAAAGCACATGTTGTTCCAGCGCTGTTCGGAATCTCCGCCCATGTGCAGGAAGTAGTGCAGATGCACCAGAACCTGAACCAGAGCGAGAGCTGAAACAGCAGCCAGAGTGCCTGCCGGCGAGAGGCTATGGCTCATCACCACACCAAACGACAGCACCGTTAGAACGACGGCAAGAACAAACCCGATAATGTAAGAAGATACGCTACCGTGGCTCTCGCCTGAGGAGGATGTATGCGGATTGCTCATCAGATCATGCTCGCCAGATAGACATAGGTGAAAACGCAGATCCAGACGATATCCAGAAAGTGCCAGAACAAGCTCAGGCAGGTGAGCTTATTCATCATACGTTCCGGAATTTCAGTCGTACCCATCAGCTGAACGATCAGGGTAACAATCCAGATCAGACCACACGTGACATGCAGACCGTGAGTAGACACCAGCGTAAAGAACGCAGACAGGAATGCACTGCGATCCGGACCGGCGCCTTCTGCGATCATGTGCGCAAATTCACGCAGTTCCAGCCCCACAAAGCCAAGGCCCAGCAGGAAGGTAACGCCAAGCCAAAGGATAACCTTGGAAACCTGGCTCTTATGGGCGGCAATCATGCCGAACCCATAAGTGATGGACGAAACCAGCAGGAGGGCTGTTTCCAGCCCAAGCCCACCAAATTCGAACAGTTCGTGGCCGGTTGGGCCACCGTTAAACTGGTTACGCAGAACTGCAAACACGGCAAAAAGCGTGCCGAAGATGATGCAGTCCGTCATCAGATAGACCCAGAACCCGAACACCACCGGAGATTCGTGGTGATGTTCGTCGTGGCCTGCGGTCTGAACAGTTGTGTTCTGTGCCATATTATTCAGCTGCCTGTGCCATCAGTTTACGGGTGTGCTCGTTTTCAATCCGGGCAACCTCATCGGCAGGGATATAGTAGTCGATATCCTTATCAGCGCTGCGGGCAATTACCGAACCGATAACACCAACAAGACCAATAGCAGCCAGCCACCAGATGTACCAAACCGCAGCAAAACCGAAGATCAGGGAGAAGATACCACAAGCCAGCCCCAAAGAGGTGTTCTTGGGCATGTGGATTGCTTCGTACTGAGCACCAGCCTGACGGGTATCAATACCATTTTCCTTATCATGCATGAACGCATCGAGTTCGTGCACATGAGGAACGATAGCAAAGTTGTATACCGGCGGCGGGGAAGAGGTGGACCATTCCAGCGTACGGCCATTCCATGGGTCACCGGTCACGTCGCGGTTCTGCGGCAGGTTACGGTCACGGATGGAAACATACAGCTGTGTAAGCTGGCAAGCGATACCAAGCATAACCAGCACTGCACCAACTTCAGCAACCAGCAGCCACGGATGCCATGCCGGATTGTCGTAGTGGTTCAGACGACGGGTCATACCTTCGAAACCGACAATGTAGAGCGGTACGAATGCACAATAGAAGCCAACAAACCAGAACCAGAAAGCGCGCTTGCCCCAGGTTTCATCCAGCTTAAAGCCCATCACCTTCGGGAACCAGAAGTTCATGCCACAGATGTAACCGAAATACACACCACCAATAATGGTATTATGGAAGTGGGCAATCAGGAACAGGGAGTTATGCAGAACAAAGTCAGCACCCGGGATAGCCAGCATAACGCCAGTCATACCACCGATGGTGAAGGTGATCATGAAGCCAACAGCCCAGTACATGCAGGCATGGAACTGGATGCGGCCCTTATACATGGTGAACAGCCAGTTAAACAGCTTAACACCAGTAGGAATGGAGATGATCATGGTCGCGATACCAAAGAAGGCATTCACGTCCGGACCAGCGCCCATTGTGAAGAAGTGATGAACCCATACCATGAAGGACAGAACCATGATGGAGCAGGTTGCATAAACCATGGTGCTGTAACCAAACAGCGGCTTGCCGGAAAATGCAGGAACAACTTCCGAAAACACACCGAAGGCAGGAATAACAAGAATGTAAACTTCCGGATGGCCCCAAGCCCAGATCAGGTTCAGGTACAGCATCTGGTTGCCCCCACCATCATTGGTGAAGAAGTGCATCCCGAAGTAACGGTCCAGACCCAGCAGAGCAACAGCAACCGTCAGAACAGGGAAGGCCACCATGATCAGGATGGAAGCGCAGAAAGCTGTCCAGGTGAAAACAGGCATTTTCATCCAGGTCATGCCCGGAGCGCGCATCTTCACGATGGTTACAAAGAAGTTCACACCGGTCAGCAGCGTGCCAACACCGGAAATCTGAACGGCCCAGATGTAGTAATCAACACCAACGCCAGGGCTGAACTGATTTTCAGACAGAGGCGGATATGCCAGCCAGCCGCACTGCGAGAATTCACCAATGAACAGAGAAACGTTCACCAGGATAAACGCAACAGCCGTCATCCAGAAGCTCAGGTTGTTCAGGAACGGGAAAGCAACGTCACGCGCACCAATTTGCAGAGGCACGATGAAGTTGAACAGACCGGTCATGAACGCCATGGCCAGGAAGAAGATCATGATCGTTCCGTGAGCGGAGAAGATCTGATCGTAATGGTGTGGTGGTAGGTAGCCTGGGTTACCTGCATACGCCAGCGCGAGCTGAGTACGCATCATGATAGCGTCAGCAAAACCACGGAAAAGAGCGACCAGTGCCAGGATGATGTACATCACGGCTAGACGCTTATGATCGACAGAAGTGAACCACTCTTTCCAGAGGTAGCCCCACTTACCGTAATACGTAATAAGTCCCAGTACCGCGACACCGACAATGACAACGCCGATGAACGTCCCTACCAGGATCGGCACATCCAACGGGATGGCCGAGAGCGATAGTCTCCCTAGCATAGATCCTATTCCTTCATATTCATGTCGGACATCGCAGACTGCTGCACCTGGATCATCTTGCCAGTGCTTTTGTCCATGACCATGCCATTGTTGTACTTGGCAACGATCGTGTTGAACATGCCGGGTTCAACATGCGCGAAATACTCGACGGGGTTCGCTTCGCTTGGGGCAGCAAGTTTCGGATAGGTCTGGCTATCCAGCTGCTCGGAAGAAGACTTCACCTTTTCAACCCAGGCATTGAATTCATCACCGCTTACAGCAAGCGTGTGGAATTTCATGTCAGAAAAGCCACGGCCACTGTAGTTGGCAGACTCACCCAGATAGTCGCCTGGTTCGCTCGCCAGCAGATGAAGCTGGGTCTGCATGCCTGCCATTGCGTAGATCATGGAACCAAGACGCGGGATGAAGAAGGAGTTCATCACGGAATCAGAGGTGATGTTGAAGTCAATCGGGGTGTTGACCGGAATGGCCAGCTGATTGACCGTTGCAATACCCTGTTCTGGGTAGATGAACAGCCATTTCCAGTCCAGAGCCACCACTTCAACGTGCAGAGGCTTGGTATTTGCTTCTGCTTCAAGTGGCTTATACGGATCCAGAGAATGACAGGTCTGATAGGTAATCACTGCCAGGAAGAGGATAATCAGGGAAGGCACGCCCCAAATAATCACTTCAATTTTGTTGGAGTGGCACCACTTCGGCAGATACTCGGCGCTCGTGTTAGACTGGCGATACTGCCAGGCAAACAGAAGCGTCAGCAGGATGGTCGGAATCACAACAATCAGCATTGCGACTGTGGAGGTGGCAATTAGGGTTTTAACCCCTTCACCAACCGGGCCTTTCGGGTCGAGAACATCAAGTTCACACCCGGCAAGCAGCAATGCTGACGATAGGCCGCCCAATCGCGCCACTCTCGCCAGTAACTTGTTTTTCATCGCACGCCTCTTGGTTCTGACATCAAATTAGCCTCACTAAGACTCTTTGTTCTGCTGCCATAGAAGCCTGACAACAGCAAGAAAAACCGCGTTTCAACATTCCCCACCTACCACAAACACATATCAGACCGTTGTTTCCTTCATAAACACAAGGAACACGGCATATCGTGCTGGTGACAGAATGAACGGAGCGCGAAAACACCTTGCGCGCACTTTATTCCTAAAGCGCAGATTCTCAAATGTCGGAAAAGTTCCATCAGCCTTTCGTCATAATCAGGTTAGCTGATATGGCGGTGCGGCATGGGTACTCTGGTGCGATAAAAACAGAGGCAAACAACTTCACGAAATATTTCAAAATATTTCTGTATTTTTCTGGAAAATACAATTTCGCTTTCGATTTCATGCCGTTACACGAAAATATTTTATCTCACATTTTCGTTACAGAATCTTGAATCAAGATAACGGCCTATTTTGGTACGCATTCCGGACAAACATGCCGCCATTCATTCAGGGCATACCTTCCCATACAAAAAAACCCAGCCCTCTGAGAGGCTGGGTTTTCTTTTCTAGGATACCGGCGGAGCGTACGCCCCATACCGACTCCTGTATAAATTAATCGTTGGAGTTTCTTGCGCCCATAAACTGCAGAAGAAACTGAAAAAGGTTGATGAAGTTCAGATACAGGCTCAACGCATCATATACGCTGCGCTTAGCTGTCATTTCCGGGCCTTCATACGCAGCAAGCTGCGGATAGGTAACCCGGATACGCTGCGCATCAAATGCACTGAACGCTGTAAAGATGAAGACACCCACAATGCTGTACACATAATACAAAGCCGGGCTCTTCAGGAACAGGTTCACCAAGCCAGCAATCAGCAGCCCAAACAGCCCCATCATCAGGAAAGAGCTAAAGCGCAACAGATTGGCTTTGGTAACGTATCCCCACAAAGACGTTGCAGCGAACATGCAGGCCGTTACCAGAAACACCCGGACAATAGATGTATCTGTATAAATAACGAAAATATTGGCCATGCTAGCGCCCATGGTGGCACAAAACGCCCAAAACAGCGCTTGCGCACCCTGCAGGGAAAGCCTGTTCAAACCGAAGGACATAACAAGCACAAATGCCAATGGCGAAAGCATAGCCACATCACCCAACAATGTTGGGCGCGGCACCAAGCCACCCGGTACCTGTACCACCTGAAAAAACAGATGGCTCAAACTTGTGTTGGCAATAACATATGCCACTATACCGGTAAGCAGCAGGCCAGATGCCATCCAGTTATAAACGCGTAGCATATAGGCCCGCAGCCCAGCATCCAGATTGGCTGCCTGAGCATTCCAGTCTGTGGGCGTAGCGGGGGATCGGTAGTCGTGACTAAACGACATGGTGTTTAACTCTCCTTGTCCGGACAGGCCGGCTTTGCTTAATACTTGTGGCTGCCCTGCCCTGTCGTCAAGGGTTACAAAGAATCAGGTCAAAAACAGGGCGCTTTATTCCTGCCTGATTTTTATCTCTTCATATAACGCGCTCCCCCACAAATCGGCCATCACAAGCCAAGGAATAAAGTACCAGTATGTTTTTGATTGCCGGAATTCGCCTTCCCGCCCCCATGCTGGAATTCTTTCAGCAAATTCAGACCTTCTTCCCCAATCGGGAATGGGAGCCTGAACCCTTCCTGTTTCTTCCGCTGGTGATCATGGGAGAAACCTCTGATCCAGACATCATGGAGAATCTGGATGCGGGGCTGCTTTCTATCCAGACATCAACTCCGGCAACACTTGTCCACTCCGGGTTAGACGTTGTGCAGCAAGGCGAGCGAATCATTCTTACGGCCAAGATTCTATCTGCCGTATGTGATCACCTTTCCGTGAAAATCAGGCGTCAGACTCAGCAAGCAGGCTTGAAGGTAAAGCGTATCTGCCACCCACTCAGCGTGCCACTGGCCACAATCTCAACTGTTCCACCAGAAGACGTCCATAACTGGTTGCGCATCCACCACAGTCTGCGTGCACCAGAGGACGAGGTTTATGAATTCACCCTGTTCAGTTCTTGGAAAAATCGTGAAACGACAGATATGGAACTTCTGGCCGATTATGCGTTTACATCAGGTTGCATAGAACCTACACACTTGTTATAACAAGCTTTGTAAGCGCCTTTCATAACCTGATTGTGAGCATAATTTCCGGCTCTACAGGCCTGTAAGCACGGGAAATTATCCCGCAGAATGGAAGCTGCTATTCCTTCCCCGTGATTGACAGACAGCGTTCCCCTTGGCTGTTGTGTGAGAAACCGGCCTGCCGGCTATCTTTTTCCTCACCGTATATAATAGTCGAGGACATGAACGCATGACCCGCCCCGCCTCCGCCAAGAGACGTTCACTGCTAGGAATTCTCGCGGCCGGAACAATCTGTGCCGCTGCTTTGCCTTACGCGGCAGTCCCTGCCCGCGCTGACGGTCAGGGTAATACGGGGGAAGCTATCATCCACGCAGATGATCACCCCGAAAACTGGCTTTCTTATGGTCGCACTTACAGCGAACAGCGCTATAGCCCCCTAGATCAGATCAACCGCTCCAACGTGGGTGATCTTAAGCTGGCTTGGTACTACACGCTGGATACCAACCGCGGGCAGGAAGCAACCCCGCTGGTGGTAGATGGCATTATGTATGCCACAACCAACTGGTCTAAAATGGAAGCGCTGGACGCTGCCACAGGTAAGCTGCTGTGGCAGTATGACCCCAAAGTGCCCGGCAACATTGCTGATAAAGGCTGCTGTGATACGGTTAACCGTGGTGCAGGCTATTGGAACGGCAAGGTTTTCTGGGGCACGTTTGACGGCCGTCTGGTTGCTGCCGATGCAAAAACCGGTAAAAAGGTTTGGGAAGTTAACACCATCCCAGCCGATGCCTCCTTGGGCAAGCAGCGCTCCTACACAGTGGATGGCGCGGTACGCGTAGCAAAAGGCCTGGTGCTGATTGGTAACGGTGGTGCTGAATTTGGTGCCCGTGGCTTTGTTTCCGCTTTTGATGCCGAAACCGGCAAGCTGAAATGGCGCTTCTACACCGTTCCGAACAACAAGAACGAACCTGATCACGCTGTATCAGACAATATTCTGATGAGCAAAGCCTACAAAACCTGGGGCCCCAAAGGCGCTTGGGTACGTCAGGGCGGCGGCGGCACCGTATGGGATTCTCTGGTTTATGATCCGGTCAGTGACCTGATCTACCTGGCTGTTGGTAACGGCTCCCCCTGGAACTATAAATACCGTTCCGAAGGCATTGGTTCCAACCTATTCCTGGGCAGCATTGTCGCCCTGAAGCCTGAAACGGGTGAATATGTCTGGCACTTCCAGGCAACCCCGATGGATCAGTGGGATTACACTTCTGTTCAGCAGATCATGACACTGGACATGCCAGTGAATGGCGAAATGCGCCACGTGATCGTGCATGCTCCTAAAAACGGCTTCTTCTACGTTCTGGATGCCAAGACTGGTGAATTCCTGTCTGGCAAAAACTACGTTTACCAGAACTGGGCCAATGGTCTGGACCCGCTGACAGGTCGCCCGATTTACAACCCGGATGGTCTGTACACCCTGAACGGCAAGTTCTGGTACGGTATTCCTGGCCCACTGGGTGCACATAACTTTATGGGCATGGCTTACAGCCCCAAAACGCATCTGGTCTATATCCCGGCTCATCAGATTCCGTTTGGTTATAAAAACCAGGTTGGTGGCTTTAAGCCACATGCGGATTCCTGGAACGTTGGTCTGGACATGACCAAGAACGGTCTGCCTGACACCCCAGAAGCACGTACCGCTTATATTAAGGATCTGCACGGCTGGCTGCTGGCATGGGATCCGGTCAAGATGGAAACGGTCTGGAAGATTGACCACAAAGGTCCGTGGAACGGCGGCGTTCTGGCCACCGGCGGTGATCTTCTGTTCCAGGGCTTGGCCAATGGTGAATTCCACGCCTATGACGCCACAAACGGTAGCGATCTTTACAAGTTTGACGCACAGAGCGGCATTATCGCTCCGCCTATGACCTATAGCGTCAACGGCAAGCAGTATGTTGCTGTTGAAGTGGGCTGGGGCGGCATCTACCCGATTTCCATGGGTGGCGTAGGCCGTACTTCTGGCTGGACAGTTAACCACTCCTACATTGCTGCGTTCTCTCTGGATGGCAAAGCCAAACTGCCGGCTCTGAACAACCGCGGCTTCCTGCCCGTAAAACCACCTGCACAGTATGACCAGAAGGTCGTTGATAATGGTTACTTCCAGTATCAGACCTACTGCCAGACCTGTCATGGTGATAACGGCGAAGGCGCAGGCATGCTGCCTGATCTGCGTTGGGCCGGTGCTATCCGCCACCAGGATGCCTTCTACAACGTGGTTGGTCGCGGTGCGCTGACGGCTTACGGGATGGATCGCTTTGACACCAGCATGACGCCGGATGAAATTGAAGCTATCCGTCAGTATCTGATCAAACGAGCAAACGACACGTATCAGCGTGAAGTGGATGCTCGGAAGAATGACAAGAACATTCCCGAAAACCCGACACTTGGCATTAACCCCTAATGCCTCGGCAGAGTTACGACGTCATTCAGCACACAGGCGATAAGTGGTAAAAATGATGATTAACAGGCTAAAAGCTGCCCTGGGGGCAGTCGCTGTCGGGCTTCTTGCGGGAACGTCCCTAGCGCATGCACAGAACGCTGATGAAGATCTGATCAAGAAGGGCGAGTACGTTGCTCGTCTGGGGGACTGTGTGGCTTGCCACACATCCCTAAATGGTCAGAAATATGCTGGTGGTCTTTCTATCAAGACCCCCATCGGCACAATTTACTCCACCAACATCACGCCAGACCCTACTTACGGGATTGGCACCTACACATTTAAAGAGTTTGATGAAGCCGTGCGCCATGGCGTGCGTAAGGATGGTGCTACGCTGTATCCAGCAATGCCCTACCCATCCTTCGCCCGCATGACGCAGGATGACATGAAGGCTCTGTATGCATATTTCATGCATGGTGTGCAGCCGATTGCTCAGAAAAATCACGCAACTGATATTTCTTGGCCGATGTCCATGCGTTGGCCGCTGTCCATCTGGCGCTCTGTGTTTGCACCGGCTCCGAAGGATTTCACTCCGGCACCCGGCACAGATGCTGAAACAGCACGTGGTGAATACCTTGTAACCGGCCCTGGCCACTGTGGTGCATGTCATACACCGCGCGGCTTTGGTATGCAGGAAAAAGCTCTGGATGCATCTGGTGGGCCAGACTTCCTTGGCGGCGGTGGCGTAATCGACAACTGGATTGCCCCAAGCCTGCGCAACGATCCGGTTCTGGGCCTTGGCCGCTGGTCTGATGAAGATCTGTTCCTGTTCCTGAAATCCGGTCGTACTGATCACTCCGCAGCCTTTGGTGGCATGGCAGACGTGGTTGGCTGGAGCACCCAGTACTTCACCGATGCAGATCTGCACGCCATGGTGAAATACATTAAATCCCTGCCGCCGGTTCCGCCTGCACGTGGTGATTACAGCTACGATGCCTCTACGGCTCAGATGCTGGATTCCAACAACTTCTCCGGCAATGCTGGTGCCAAAACATATGTGGAACAGTGCGCTATCTGCCATCGTAACGATGGTGGTGGTGTAGCCCGTATGTTCCCGCCGCTGGCTGGCAACCCGGTTGTTGTTTCCGATAACCCGACATCTGTTGCCCATATTGTTGTTGATGGTGGCGTTCTGCCTCCCACCAACTGGGCACCTTCTGCTGTGGCTATGCCGGATTACAAAAACATCCTGTCTGACCAGCAGATTGCAGATGTCGTAAACTTCATCCGTTCTGCATGGGGTAACCGCGCACCGGCTAACACAACAGCAGCAGATATCCAGAAACTCCGTCTGGATCATACGCCGCTGCCGACACCGGGTTGGGCTAATGCAACTGAAGAATCCGCTACATGGGGCCTCTTCATGCCGCAGCCTTACGGCGCTGGCTGGACCTTCGCACCGCAGACACATGCTGGTGTGGATGAAGCACAGTAAAGCTTCTGCTTAAATAACCAGCCCTACTTTTATGGGCTGGTTACAAAGCGCCGTAGTGGCAACACTACGGCGCTTTTTTTATATTGTTTGCATTGTGAGCGGACGGATCATCCCCACATATTTCAACAGAATGATCCACACTCAGACAAAATTGAAATGGCGCGCGCCAAGTTCTGCAGAAAGCAATGATGTTGAAACACAACTGAACTGCTTGGTACAGGAAATCCGGCAATGCACAGCCTGTGCGCATAAGTTACCGCTAGGCCCTCGGCCTGTTTTACATGTTTCCCCTCACGCACGTTTACTTATTGCCGGGCAAGCTCCGGGCACACGTGTGCATGAAACTGGAATTTCCTTTAACGATGCCTCGGGAGACCGCCTGCGGGGATGGCTTGGAATGAGCCGAGATGTTTTTTATGATTCCAACCGTGTAGCCATTTTACCTATGGCGCTTTGTTACCCGGGCGTACTACCTAAAGGTGGTGATCGTCCACCACCACCGGAATGCGCCAACCTATGGCGAGAACGTATTCTCGCTTTGCTGCCCAACCTTCGGCTGACACTTCTGGTCGGGTCTTATGCCCAGAATTACGTTTTGGGAAAAGGCAAAGTATATGAACGGACAGAGCATTTTCAGGATTTTCTGCCGCAATATTTTCCTTTGCCCCACCCATCATGGCGCACCGGGGCATGGGAGCGCAAAACCCCCATGTTTCAGGAAAAGATTATTCCTGCCCTTCGACGCGAAGTGGCGCGTGCACTTGATGATTAAACAGAACTAAAGCACCAAAAGCAGGCGCACGTCATTCACATTTGTTAACGTTGGGCCTGTTTTAATAAGGTCATCGAGTTTTTCAAAAAAACTGTAGCTGTCATGCTGTTTCAAAAAATCCTCGGCAGCTACACCATTTTGCAGGCCACGGGCTAATGTATCCGGGGCAAATATGGCGCCAGCGGCATCTTCCGTGCCATCAATACCATCTGTATCCCCCGCCAAGCCCCATATGCCTGCCTGGCCATTTAAGGCCAGTGCGCAAGAGAGCAAAAACTCTGTATTCCGTCCGCCTTTTCCCGGCTTTGTGCCTGCGCGAATACTTACTGTTGTTTCCCCGCCACTTAGCAAAACAGCCGGAGCACGAACAGGCACAGCGTGTGCCTGAACAGAACGGGCAATGCCACTCATCACCACGCCCATAACACAGCTTTCACCTTCCAGCGCATCCCCTAAAATTAAAGGGGTCACTCCTGCTGCACGCGCCACCTCGGCTGCGGCCTGTAGCGCCATAAAAGGAGTTGCTATCATTTCAACCCGATTATCTGCATTGGCAGAGTGCTGGGACGAAACTGCCGTGGTGTTTTTCTCCAGAACATGACGAACAGTATCGGGCACGTCTAAATTGTATTTATTGAGAATACGCAAAGCATCTTGAGGTGTTGTTGCATCTGGCACAGTGGGGCCGCTGGCAATAATTGCCGGGTCATCTCCCGGTACATCACTAATAACAAGCGTAACCACTTGCGCAGGGGCCGCTGCAACAGCCAGCTTGCCGCCTTTAATGGCAGATAAGTGCTTACGCACTGTGTTCATTTCAGAAATTGTTGCGCCAGAATGCAAAAGCTGGCGGCCAATATTCTGTTTTTCTGCCAGCGTGGTGCCTTCTACCGGCAAAGCCAGAAGCGCAGATCCTCCACCGGATATCAAAGCAAGAACAAGATCATCTGGCCCCAACCCTTTTACAGCCTGCAAGATATCATGTGCTGCCTGTTCACTCCGCGCATCTGGCACAGGGTGGGATGCTTCCAGAATTGTAATGTGGCGCGTTGGAACGGCATGCCCATCCCGCGTGACCACAACGCCTTGCAAAGGCACATCTGGCCATGCCGCCTCCAGCGCAGCAGCCATAGCAGCAGACGCCTTACCTGCCCCCACAACAATGCAGCGGCCTTTGGGTTTTTGGGGCAGATATTCTGCTAATACCTTGAAAGGATCAGCCGCGGTAACCGCAGCATCAAACATACTGCGCAACAGGTTGCGCGCCTGTTCGTTTTGTTCTTTTGTGATGTCTGACTGCGCCAATGCAACACTCTCCTACAATGCTCTACCTTAATATCAGAGCCTGTTTATGACCCATCTGGTTTAGGTAAATGCTTTATCCAGATATGGAGAAGACGCATCAAAGAACGCTCGGTTCTCTGCAAGTTCTGTTTCTATCACCCGCAAACTGGCTAATGCCCGTAACATCTCTTCACGCACAGAAAGGTTTGCTTCGGTTTCTTCACAGTTCAACAAATACTCTACAGCTATATGTGTTGCCCGCGCAGTTCGGCCGTACTGCCCACCATATCGGCCTGTAAAACGCTGCATGCGTTCCATCATCACCTCTACGGCTTTCTGTGCCTCTGGTGGCAGAACATTCTTCGCTAAAACGGTACGTAACCGCAGCACATTAAGCGCAATGGTCATGCTAGACAGCACGCCGCTTAAATACCGCTCCAGCACATAGGTATTGCCATCATCTGTCGCCATGGTGGAAAGGCGTACAAACCCATCTACACTCCGCCCAATAATTTCCGTTACAGCGGGCGGTCTGCGCTGGCCTGCCAAACGGCGCAGACCGCGCAGAATATTCACACGCATATCCCACCGCAAACCATCTGGATCATATGGCAGAAACACGCGGTACATCCACATGCAGAACATCATGGCCAACAACAGTGGCATGGCGGTGTTGAAATACATGATTTCATCCATCCGCCCCTGATTGATCGGCCCCACCAGAATAGGCAGAAACAGATTATAAGCGACCGCCGCAAGCACCAGCGGTGGCCATGCAAAAGCCAGCCCACCAATCAGCATGGGCACAGCCAGACACATGGCCATCATTTCGTAAATTGTAGGCTGTGCCATCACCCACAGATCAAGCAGTGCGCTCATGCCAATCACGCACACAGTGCCGTGCAAGAACGCCTGCGTGGCAAGGGCTGGCTGCTCCAAAGTGGAAAACAGCGCGCACACAATGCCCACAAACATAATAAATGTCAGGCCATCAGGCCAAGCGGTGGTAATCCATAGAACACCAGCCAGAAAGATGGTGACAGAAGCCCGCAAGCTATTGGTAAACGCCATCCGCCAGTCTCGGTAAGACTTCATGGGGTAACGGAAATGGTCATGCGGCTGCGGGTTGCGGCTCATTTCAAACTGCTCAATGGCCAGATACAGCTCTTCCAGCATGGTATCCAGCTTATGCAGCAATTGCCCTTGCCGGGTCAGCACTTCATCCTGCTGCTCATCAAGCGGGGGATGCGTGGCCGCTTCCATTTCCTTTTCCAGACACCCAGCGGCAAGCTGCCGGCATGTTGCCCGTAAAGATGTAAGATCCCGCAAAACTGGCTCAATAGGCTGATCGTTATCCAGCCTGTCTGGCAAGGCTTGCAAAAAAGTGCTCACTTGCTGGGCTGTATCCTGATATTCCGCGCCCTGACTGTGCGGCACCTCTAGCAGCGCACCCAAATCCAACCCGCGTGACAACAGTACCGTAATGGCTGCCAAGGCGGCTCTGGCGTGATCACCTTCATGCTGATGTTTGCCCATCTCAATTTCAGCAAACTCAACCTGATCGCTCAGCGCAATAAGAGTGGAAAACACACCGGGGGAATTTGCTACCGCCCGTCTATCACCCTGCAACAAGCGCAAAATGGCGGGCACGGCACCTTTAAGGGCTTGCACAAAGTTGGTTGCCAACCGTGTTCTAGCCCGCAACCCCAACTGATACTGAAAAAGGGATGAAATTGTGGTTTCCACCACAATACCAAGCGTAATGTATGTGGCACGTGCCATTGCGATCTGAAAAATATGATCAGGCGCAACGATGCCATCCAGCGCAATAATAACGTACGTAAAACCCGATGCCCGCATACCGTGAATACGATAATTGGTCATGGCGGCTGGGCCGGGCAACAACGTGCCTATAAAGCAAAAAGTGCCAATTCCTACTGCCACAAAAAAGATATACAGCAGCGGAGATTGCGGCATGCTGGCCACCAGCACGATGGCACATATTGTGCCCACTACCATGCCAAACATATGCCAGCGCGCCTTGGCAATGGATTTGCCGCGCGTGCCCTGCGCCACCATCCACACAGTAAGGGCTGCCCATTGCGGGCTCCCCAGTTCCCACCACAAGGCAATGCCAAGAGCGATTAAGGATGAAATGGTGGTGCGAAGCGCATACCCAAAAGAAAGGAGATTGGGCGCAAACAGCCAACGTAAATGGTCAAGCTTGCGTGGTGGGCCGCCACCAACAAGCGCCTGTCGGACAATAATAGAGACCGACCGCCAAAGCTGCCCCAAGGAAAGCGTCATGCTTTTCACGCGGCCAAACCTGAGGTACTAATGGGGAAACAACGTGCCATACATCTTCTCTTACCCCAACATGGCAGAAAAGCGTATTCACACCTCATATGTTCTGTTCAGCACCCAGATGCGCAAACAGAACATATGAATGTTGAAAGAGCTTATTCTTTGTACGTCAATAAAGTGGAAACAGGTGCATCTACTTTATTACGGCCACCCAAGCTTGTTAATTCCACCATAACAGAAGCGCCAACCACGTTCGCTCCCGCCTTGCGCAGCAGCGCTACAGAAGCAGCCAAAGTACCGCCGGTTGCCAGCAGATCATCCATAACCACCACGCGCTGGCCGGGCTGAATGGCATCTGCCTGAATTTCCAGCGTATCGCTGCCGTATTCCAGATCATAGGTGTGGGAAATGGTTTCACCCGGCAGCTTGCCACATTTACGTAGCATCAGCAGCCCACAGCCCAAGCGATCCGCCAACGGTGCAGCCGTTAAAAACCCGCGGGATTCAACGGCAGCCAGCAGATCTGGCTTAAGCGGCGCCACCTGCCGTGCCAAACGCCCCATGGCCAACTGCCAGGCATCCGGATTCCGCATCAGGGTGGAAATGTCGTAAAATAGAATGCCCGGTTTAGGAAAATCGGGAACGTGCCGGATAAAGCGCTTGAGGTCGATTTCCTCATGTGCCGTCATGGCCTTAATAATCCTTCCTGCGTGCCAGCCCTTGGCTGACCCTCTGTTACTTCTGCCTTGTATCCTGCCAAAAAAGAAGAACACGTTCGGGCAATCCGGCGCCCGCTCTATCCTGCATGCGCCGGTTCTGCAAGGTATGGCGGCTTTTCCCTTATGGTCTGCTTATGCTCCAGTGCGTGCACTCAGTGCTGCTGTTACCACTTCCATCAGGCCATCTCTGCGGAAAGGTTTGGCCAAAAGCCGCGCATTGGCCACGCCACCTTCGGGGAGTTTGGAATCCGCTGTAAGATCCCCCGACATATAAACGACAGCCAGTTCAGGATACCGTTCTACCAGCACGCGTGAGAGGGTTAGCCCATCCAGTGGTCCGGGCAGTTGAATATCCGTTACCAACAGATCAAGAGGCCCTTCCGCAGCCGCGGCCACATCAAAAGCCTGCTCACCATCTCCGGCTTCTAACACGCGATGACCAGCCATACTCAGAATGGTCACAACAATATCGCGGATAGCGGCATCATCTTCCACCACCAGCACTTGTAAAGCCTGTGATGGCGCTGATTTGCTTATTTTGGGCAACACCGCTGGCTGCAAAACCTGTGCGGCAGAAAGAGCCGCAGCCTTAGGCAACCACAAGGAAACCTCTGTTCCGCTGCCACTCCCTGTTGCCACCACAACCCGCCCCTTCACCTGTTGGGAAAAAGCCAGAACCATGGCCATACCAAGCCCTGTGCCTGCGCCCTCCCGTTTGGTGGTAAAAAACGGTTCAAACAGATGGTCCAACACCTCACGCGTCATGCCGCTGCCGCTATCAATCACATCCAACCGCACCCAGTCCCCGGCAGGCAGCGGAGTCGGGTCTGAAACCACGCGCATGTTGCGACCTTCCTCAACGGGCAAGCTCATCAGATCTGCGTTGACGGAGAATGTGACATTACGGGCAGCAATACGCAGCCGACCACCGGAAGGCATGGCATCTCGCGCATTGATAGCCAGATTGAGCACCGCGCTTTCAAGCTGCGCTGGGTCTGCACGTACAGGCCATACGCCTGAAACATCAGCACATTCCACCACAATTCTGGGGCCGATAACACGCGCCAACAATCCATCCAGCAGAGAAAACAGGTCGGCCAAATCAAAACAGTCTGGCACGCCAGTTTGCTGCCTGCGCATAAAGGAAAGAAGCTGGCTTGTAAGAGCTTCAGACCTATGCCCGGCATGTGTGGCAGCAGATAGATATTCCTGCCGCTGCTCTACCTGATCTGGCAGATCGTGCTCTGCCGCAAGCTCCAGATTTCCCAAAATGACGGTGAGAAGATTTTTGAAATCGTGAGCAATACCTGCGGTAAACTGCCCCAGTGCTCGCAGCTTTTGCGCCTCACCCAATGCACGTTCACTGCGCAAACGCATGGTGATATCTGCGGCTGTCAGCACAAACCCGCGCCGCTCCGCTGCTCCATCCGGAGCAAAAAACAAGGTGCGGCACAATTCCAGATCCGCGCCGTTAATGCCTTTGCACTCCACGACAACAGGTGGTGCGGGCTGCCCTTTGGCCAAACTGGTTTCAACATGTTCCAAGGGTTCAAGCAGCGGCACACCATCTACCACCAGCACTGCACTTAAATCATTGTAAGATAGGCCGGGTTTGAAAAAGCTTTTTTCCAAGCCCAAGGCCATAGCCAGTTGTTCGTTCCAGTGCCACAAATGGCCATCAGCACCAAATACAGCCACGCCAAGGCTCAAGCTGTCCAGCGTTGCCCGCAAACGCAACGCCAGATCACGCGATGAAGCCTCTGCCCGCGCTGCCGCCAAGGAAGAACGATCCAACACCCAGCCTGCAGAAACAAGGCTGAAAACACCAGTAAGAATCCCCAGCAACGCCAAGCGCCGCTGCCAACTTGTGTTGCGCAGCATGTTGGCAACACGGTCTGCCTGATCCAGCGTACTGGCACGGCTTAGAATAGAAAGATTCTGATCCAGATCTGCCAGAAGCTGCGCCCCTCCGGCGGGAGTCCCCTCTGGGGAATGGGGCCATGCGCTTATGGTTTCAAGCTGCTGCCACACGCTTTGCAGCGGTTCTACACGGCCCCCACCCTCTCGCAGTTGAACGACGCGAAAGGATTCAAACCCACGCCGCGCATCAGAAAGCTGTTGAATAGCCTGAATGTAACAACTGCCATCCTGCGGCCTATGCTCGGCCATCCAAGCGTAATGGCATATGCGGGCATCACTGGTGGCATGGTGCAACCCGCGCAAGTAATTGCCTGCTGCGGTGCTCTGACGGTCCAGATTACCATGCCGGGCCATTTCATTACCCAGCTCAATCCCCATTGTGCCAAAAGTTACAATCAGCAGCCCGGCGCCAATAAGCGCCAGAATGTGGGCCCGTCTTGCTGGATGCCGTGGCATGTTATGCACGCTCCCTTCCCTAACGCCATCTTTTCATCTGGACTGGGCCGCAGCCCTGTCACCGTCAAGAGCAGAGCGGGCATAACCGCTTTTTGTTCAATTTTTAGTTCACATTCTGTCGATGAGGGCGCGATAGGCCCGCCAAGAACATCAGAATAGCACCACAACACATGCATCCTGCCATAGGAATTGCAGAAACAGCCGGAAATTGTCCAACCACAACACCAGCCACAGCCCCAAACACATATTGCAGCGTGCCGGCCAAAGCAGATGCCGCCCCGGCAAGCGATGGATGATCCGCCAAAGCGCCCATCATGGCATTGGGAAAAATAATGCCGGTAGGTGCAAGTGCCAGCAGCATAGCCGCAATAACCAACCACACTTCATATGGCTGCCATGCCGGAGGTGCGTACCAAGCGCTCCACAAACTTACTGCTACCAGCAAAATCCCCCCGACAACGGAAAGACAGATAGCCCCCTGAAGCAGTTTGCCAGAATCGATGCGCCCGACCAAAAGCCCGTTCACCTGCGAAGCCCCGATCATGAACACCGCAAAAAACCCAAACAGCATGGAAAAATGCAGCGGTGAGAAATGAAACAACTGCACAAACACAAAAGGCGCTGCGGTAAGGTAGCTAAAGGACATGAAAGTAGAAAAAGCCGTTATCAGCGCATGGCTGGCAAAGGCCCGATCCCGAATCAGGGTGACGTAACGTGATACCAGCGTGAAAGGAGAAAGAGCCACGCGCCGGTCATATGGCAGAGTTTCTGGCAGCACGAACAGAATCAACGCCACACATATCGCGCCATAGGCCGCAGAAGCCCAAAAAATAATCCGCCAGGAAACAAACTCAACAACCAACCCGCCCAGCATAGGGGCCAGAATGGGCACAACACCCATCACCATGACCAGCTGAGACATCATGCGTGCTCCGGCATTACGGTCTGGCACCATATCGCGCACACAAGCCGTTGGAATAACCAGACTGGCTGATGCCCCAACGGAGGCCACAAACCGTGCAATGGAAAATGTGGTGATATCTGGCGCAAACGCACATACGGCAGAAGCCACGGCATACAGGGCATTGCCTATAAGCATGGGCTTGCGCCGCCCAAACCTATCGGACAAGGGGCCTACAGTAATCTGCCCAATAGCTAACCCAACAAACCAGATGGACAATGTGAACTGCACATTGCCCGCACTTGTATGGAAGGTCTGCTCCATGGCCGGAAAAGCCGGCAGATAGATATCTGTCGAAATAGGTCCAACGGCTGTCAGGAACCCTAAAAGCACCGGCATCCACATGGGAATGCGCCCACCAATAAAAGACGTTCCGGCATCCCGCACAGCAGAGGGAGAAGCCATAAGCAGCACTCCAAAAAACAAACAAAAACAGAAGGAAAAAGAAAAATGTCTGGCAAAAAGACAGGCAACAGCCCAACAGGCCAGCGCCTTTTATTTTACAACGGGCTTAAGATCAGCCTTTAATTCCTGACATCTCAGCAGCAGCCAGACCATATATGGATCAGGAAACCTGCCGGGCTATACGTGCATGCCGCCATAGCCACACCCCAATAGCGCCAGAAAGCACAAACAACGCGCCCCCTGCTGCATACTGCCAAAAAGTACCGACCTGAACCCCCGCGCCCAACAAAACGGCAACAAGGTTCTGCGGTATGCTCCCCAAAAGAGTTGCTGTAAAAAACGGCAGCACATCCATACCTGAAATGCCCCCCAAAAGGTTCAGCAGTAACGCAGACCCCACGGGCAGCAGCCGCAAGGTAAGAATACTTGAAAACGGCTGACGTGTCAGAAATGCGTCCATTTGGGCAAAACGTTGCCCCAATTTCTGCCGCGCCCATGCGCGCCCGCCCCATCTGGCCCAGAAAAACCCTGCCAAGCACCCCAATGTGGAGGCTATGGTGATAAGTGCAAGGCCTTCCCACAAACCATAAGCCAATCCGGCGGCAAATCCAGCCACCTGACGTGGCAGCCCAAACCCGCACCACAAAACAGCACCAGATAAAAACACCATGCGGCCCCACACGCCTTGGCGCAGCACATCTGTGCCATGCAACATACTGTGGAGTACTGGCACATGCCGCAACCCAACCGCCCCCACCACCAATACAAGCAGCATGAGCAGCGGACGCAGAAGCGATACAGAAGACCGGGAGGGTGGACGAATATGCTGTTCCATCCGGCCTAGCGGTACCATCTTCTTGCAGCAGCCCGCAAGCTGGCTGTAAACCCGATACAGAAATTTAACCCACAGCGCCAAAGGCTGCCATGCCCACCTCATCATCCCCCCAGACAGACATGACACCCGCCCACCGCAAACTCATTTCAGGCTGGCTGTTTCTGCTTTGCTTCATGCTGCTGGGCATGATCGCCATTGGTGGCGTAACGCGCCTGACAGGCTCGGGCCTTTCCATTATGGATTGGCAGCCCGTAAGCG
The DNA here is from genome assembly GCF_050106715.1 of Acetobacter sp. AAB5. NCBI lineage: Bacteria > Pseudomonadati > Pseudomonadota > Alphaproteobacteria > Acetobacterales > Acetobacteraceae > Acetobacter > Acetobacter sp. AAB5. The sequence continues at coordinate 10,193 of NZ_JBNIEW010000003.1, read as the reverse complement.
GTTTTATTCCGCCTCTTTCCCATGCTGAGTGGGAAAGGTTGTTCGCACTTTATAAAACCATTCCGCAATATCATCTTCAGCACGAAGGATTTGGGCTGGAAGGGTTCCAGAGAATTTTCTGGGCAGAATGGATTCACCGCTTCTGGGGCCGCCTAATGGGGCTGGTTCTTCTGCTGCCTCTGATCTGGTTTGTTGTGAGAGGCATGATCACGCGCCGGTTGGCCCTGCGTTTGTTCATCTTTTTCATTCTGGGTGCGCTACAGGGCGCCATTGGGTGGTTTATGGTGGCTTCTGGCTTCCGCCCCAACAGCACGGCAGTAGAACCTATCCGGCTTGTGCTGCACCTGAGTGCAGCCCTGTTGCTTTATGGCGCCATTTTGTGGACGGCATTTTCTATCCGTTGGCCTGTACCAGAAAGTCATGCTTCATCTTCCGCCGCACGTCTGGCCAAGCGGTTGGCCTGCTTTACTATTGTGCTGCTGTGCACCACGATTATTGCTGGTGGGTTTACGGCTGGCACACATGCGGGATTCCTGTTCAACACCTTTCCGCTGATGGACGGGCATTTGATCCCGACAGATTACGCCCAACTTTCCCCTTTCTGGATGAACTGGTTCATCAACAAAGCGGCTGTGCAGTTTGACCACCGCCTTCTGGCCACCCTTACAGCCCTCAGCATTGGCGCTGTGCTATTTGTTGGCCTGAAAGCAACAGATCTGGGGGCCAAGGCGCATAACGCCTTCATCCTTTTAGGGTGGGCCGTTGTTATCCAGTACGCGCTGGGTGTCACCACTCTGCTGCTGGTCGTGCCTGTGTGGGCGGGTGCGGTGCACCAAACATTCGCTGCCGTGTTGCTGGGCGTTATGCTGTATGTGCTGCATTGCCTGCGTGGCACAAAAGCTGTGGCCTAAAGGGGCATTTAACAACGTTTACTGTTGCGTTTGAAAAACTGGACGGTATGGTGCTGCGCATGAATTCCGAGTGGTTCACGTCCGATTCCCTGCAAACCCGTAAATTGACGGGTGCGGGCGGCGTGGCCCTCCGTCTGGACCTTCTCCTTCGACTAATCTGCCCCTGAGCGAGCCAGGTGGCCAAGCGCTGCCACGCCCAGGGGAGAACGAAAAGAGCGCCCGTGCATAAACGGGCAGAATATGGCACAGCCCCTCTATTCTTGTTCCAGACCAGACTTTTTCAGGAAGAATTCCATGTCTGCTGATACCACCAGCTTCAATCATCCGTCCTTTGGCCGCATGACGCCAGACCGCGTGATTGTGTTTGACACCACCCTGCGTGATGGCGAGCAATCTCCCGGTTTTTCCATGAACCTGGCAGAAAAGCTCCGTATGGCGGAAGCACTGGCCAATCTGGGTGTAGACGTGATTGAAGCGGGCTTTCCTGTTGCATCCAAAGGTGATTTCGAATCCGTTAACGAGATTGCCAAACACACCAAGGGTTCCGTTATCTGCGCACTGGCACGCAGCGGCGGCGCCAAGGATATTGCCGCTGCGGGTGAGGCTCTGGCCCCGGCAGAACGCAAGCGTATCCACAACTTTATTTCCACTTCTCCGCTGCACATGAAATACAAGCTGCGGATGGAACCAGAAACTGTTCTGGAACTGATTACCTCCGGCAACGCAGCCGCCCGTAATCTGACAGATGATGTGGAATGGTCTGCTGAGGATGGCTCCCGCACAGAACCAGATTTTCTGTGCCGCTGTGTAGAAGCCGCCATTAAGGCTGGTGCTACCACCATCAACATTCCCGATACGGTTGGGTACGCCACGCCAGAAGATATGGAAAAGATTTTTTCCATGCTGCGCCAGCGCGTACCGGGGGCAGATCAGGTAATCTTCTCTGCCCATAACCATAATGATCTGGGGCTGGCTGTTGCCAATACGCTGGCTTCTATCCGTGGTGGTGCGCGGCAGGTGGAATGCACCATCAACGGCATTGGCGAACGTGCCGGGAATGCCGCGCTGGAAGAAATTGTTATGGCGCTGCGCACACGGCATGACCAATACCCCTTCACCACCGGCATCCACACCGAAGGGCTGCTGAAGGTTTCTCGGATGCTGGCCACCATCACCAGCTTTGACGTGCAGCCTAACAAAGCCATTGTGGGCCGTAACGCCTTTGCGCATGAAAGCGGTATCCACCAGGATGGCGTGCTGAAAAATGCCGCCACCTATGAAATCATGACCCCCGAAAGCGTGGGTTGGACACGCTCTTCCCTCGTAATGGGCAAGCATTCCGGCCGGGCTGCCTTCCGTGATAAGCTGAAGGTGCTGGGTTATGACGGCATGGATGACACACGCCTGAACGAAGCCTTCACTCGCTTTAAGGATCTGGCAGACCGCAAAAAGGTTGTGTACGATGATGACATCATCGCACTGGTGGACGATGAAGCCCGTGATCATGACCGCATCCGCTTTGGTGCGCTGAGCCTGAAATCCATTTCTGGCCAGCCTTCCGAAGTTGATCTGGAACTGAGCGTGGATGGCAAAGCCATTGAAGCCAAAGCCACAGGCAACGGCCCAGTGGATGCCGCCTTTAACGCGCTGCGCAAGGCCTTCCCGCATGAAGCACGTCTGGCCTTGTTCTCTGTTGGCGCCGTAACCGAAGGTACGGATGCGCAGGCCCGCACAACCGTGCGCCTGGAAGAAGCCGGTAAGATGGTAGATGGCCAAGGCGCAGATGCAGATACGGTTGTTTCTGCCGTGCGTGCGTACGTGCATGCACTAAACAAGCTGCTGGTTAAACGGGCACGTACGGAACCAGAAGCCCTGACAGCCTGAAAAAACTTTTCAGGCCCTCCTGCAAAACCGGGCAGACAGACCTTACCTTGACATTATATGTCAGTTTCTTGACGGAAGGTCTTGTCTGCCTCGTTACGCACCGGTAATTCCTGCTCACATATTTCCAAAGCAGCAGGGGCGGGTTAGCGTGTCCGGCTTTCTCGCCCTCTGTTGTATGGTGCCCGCTTCAACCAGGAGTCCTGGATGTTTTCTCGTCTGCTCGGTCTCATGTCTGCCGACATGGCTATTGACCTGGGTACTGCCAACACCCTTGTTTACGTAAAAGGACGGGGTATCGTACTGAACGAACCCTCTGTTGTGGCTATTGCAGATATACGAGGAAAAAAGCAGCTTCTTGCCGTAGGGGAAGAAGCCAAGCAGATGGTTGGTCGTACCCCGGGCAATATTACGGCCATTCGTCCCATGCGTGATGGCGTGATTGCTGATTTTGAAGTGGCGGAAGAAATGATCAAACATTTCATCCGCAAGGTTCATAATCGTCGCGCTTTCGCCAGTCCCCAGATTATTGTGTGTGTGCCTTCCGGCTCCACTGCGGTAGAACGCCGCGCCATTCAGGAAAGTGCAGAAAGTGCCGGTGCCCGGCGTGTGTTCCTGATTGAAGAGCCCATGGCAGCCGCCATAGGTGCGGGCCTGCCAGTTACAGAACCTTCTGGCAGCATGATTGTAGATATTGGCGGCGGCACAACAGAAGTGGCCGTTATCTCCCTCGGCGGCATTGTGTATGCGCGTTCCGTACGCGTGGGCGGAGATAAAATGGATGAAGCCATTATCTCCTATATTCGCCGCACCCACAGCTTGTTGATTGGTGAAAGCTCAGCAGAACGTATCAAGATCAGCCTTGGCTCCGCCATGATGCCAGATGAGCCTTATGAAAATGGCCCGTGGCAGGATGTTAAAGGACGTGATCTGATTAACGGTGTCCCGCGTGAAGTTCAGGTTTCACAAGCGCAAATTGCAGAAAGCCTTATGGAGCCTGTAAGCCAGATTGTGGATGCCGTAACAACCGCGCTGGAAAATACGCCCCCGGAACTTGCTGCCGATATTGTTGATAAAGGCATTGTTCTGACCGGTGGCGGCGCATTGCTTTACCGGCTGAGTGACGTACTGCGCCTTGCAACAGGCCTGCCTGTTACAGTAGCTGAAGATGCACTTTCCTGCGTGGCTTTGGGTACAGGCCGCGCGTTGGAGGAAATGAAACGTCTGCGCAACGTGCTGACAACCATGTATTAACCCAAGGCACCAGCTATCTGGCTGTAACCCGGCGCCAGAATGCAAATGGGCATGCCTTCCGCTTTCCTTCCCTCTGATAGGGGTTCCCGGCTTTTATGATCCCGGTTTCCATCCAGGTAAGACAAGCTCTTGGCAAACTGGTTTTGCCAGTGCTGCTGCTGTTGTCTGTCGGGATTATTATTGCAGGCCAAGCCGATAGAAAGCTGGCTGATACTGCGCGTATGTATGTGGCAGATGCTTTGGCCCCTTTGTGGGGGCTTATTGCCCATACGCAAACAGATGTTAGCCACCTTGTGCAGGGCATAAAAGATGCCCGCCACCTGGCGGAAGAAAACGCCAAACTCCAAACCGAAAATGCCAAACTGCGCCGGTGGTATGATGTTGCAGTTTCCCTTGCGCGTGAAAATGATAGCTTAAAAACAGAACTGCACTGGGTGCCAGAACCTACCCCAGCCTTTGTAACGGGCCGAGTGGTGGCAGATAGTGGCGGCATGTATGCCCGCGCTGTTTTGCTTGTGGCTGGCACCACCAGTGGTGTGCATGTTGGCAATGTTGCTTTAGCAACAAATGGTCTGGCAGGACGCGTTACCGAAGTTGGCCCACATGCGGCCCGCATCTTGTTAATAACCGATATTGCCAGCCGCCTGCCCATTGAACTGGAATCCAGCCATGCCACGGCCATAATGGCAGGCGACAACTCCCCCATGCCAAGGCTGATGTATTATCCGCAGGATTCACGCCCCATTGAAGGGGAGCGTGTTGTTACCAGTGATCAGGCTGGTGCCTTCCCCATGGGGTTGCCTATTGGCACCGTACATTACCTGCACCCGGGGCAACCAGTTGTGCAGCCCTTTGTGCAATTGGATAAACTGACCATGCTGCGTGTGTTCGATTTTGGACAATCTGAAATTGAACCGCCTGATGCACCGGGCCATGTGCCACTTACCCGCCCGCATCGGCCATTAGCACTGCCATTTAAAACACTTCTGGGACAAGGACAGGAAGGGTAACCTGATGTCCGATCCCTCACCCCCATCATGGGACCCAGATCTTGAACCGCGCCTAACGCTCGGCCAGAAGCTTGACCGCACAGCGCGCCATCTGCTGCCATCTGCTTTTATTGTTCTGGTTATTATCTTTTTTTCGGCCCCCCTAGCCATTCCCGGTTCTGCCGAACTGCTTTCTGCCATTGTTATCGGCTCTGTATTTTTCTGGTCTGTTTGGCGGCCTACCGGTATGCCCGCGCTGGCGCCTTTCTTGCTGGGCCTGTTTATGGATCTGGTTGGCTTTACACCCTTGGGCGTAAGCTCATTTATTCTGCTTCTGGTTTACGGAATCAGCACCTATGCCCGATTTGGGCTCATGCGCATGAATTTTTTAGTAGTATGGTGCCTTTACGGTCTGATAGGTGGAGCCGCCTCTTTCCTACAGTGGGCATTGGCATGTTTGTTCCGGCTGCATGGCCTTGATCCGGCTCCTGCCTTTTTTGAAGCACTACTGTGCATAGGGGTTTATCCGTTGCTTTCCGCCACCTTCTCATGGTTCCTGCATATTCTGGATGAAAAGGAATCCGCATGAACAGGCATGAAAGCTTCTTATGTGGCTGAAGCGGCGCAAGAAAGAAAACCGGCGTTTTCTACCTGTTCGTGAACAGAAAGACCCTGCCCGTGGCGTTTTTACACGCCGGGCGCTGCTGTTTATGGCTGTCCAAACGGTGGCGTTGGGGGAGCTTGGCCGCCGCCTGTATAAAATCCAGATAGAAGATGGTGACCATTATGCCCGCATGGCCGCCAAAAACCGTATCAGCAAGCGCCTTTTGGCACCACCACGCGGGCGTATTGTAGACCGCTACGGCGTGGCCCTTGCCAATAACAAGGAAAACTGGCGCGCCCTTTTGATGCCCGAAGAAACCACGGATGTAACGGGCACGATTGAACGCTTTTCCAGCATTATTCCGCTAGATGAACGTGACCGCACACGAATCGCGCGTGAAATGCGGCATCAACGACGCTTTGTGCCGGTCATGCTGCGAGATTTCCTCTCGTGGGATGAAATGGCACGTATTGAACTCAATGCCCCCTCTCTCCCCGGCGTGTTGATTGATGTGGGCACACGCCGCGTTTACCCGGAAGGCGAACTGCTCGCGCATATTATCGGTTACGTAGCCCCGCCCAATGAAAAAGATGTAGCCCGCTCTGCTTTGTTGGCTCTGCCTGGGATGCGCGTAGGCCGTGCGGGTATTGAGCAAAGTCAGGATGACAACCTTCGTGGCACGGCCGGATCTGTGGAAATGGAGGTCAACGCCGTTGGGCGTGTGATGTCTGAGCTAAACCGCGAAGAAGGCGTGCCGGGTGAAGAAATCAGCCTAACCATAGATCGCGCGCTTCAGCAAAAAGTGCTGAACGCCATCGGAGATCAAACAGCCTCTGCCGTGGTGATGGACTGCCAGAATGGCGAGGTGCTTGCCATGGTCAGTACACCCTCGTTTGATCCCTCATTGTTTGATAGTGGCGTAAGCCATGCGCAGTGGATTGAATGGACAAACAACCAGCGCACGCCCCTTATCAACAAAGCTGTAGCTGGGGTGTATCCTCCCGGCTCCACCTTTAAACCCGCCGTTGCCATGGCGGCTTTGGAATCTGGCCTTGTTTCCCCCACAGATCGTTTTTTCTGCCCTGGTCACCTAGATGTCGGTGGCACACGCTTTCACTGCTGGTCTCGGTGGGGGCATGGGTCTGTTGATCTGCATCTGGCGCTTAAATATTCCTGCGACGTTTATTTTTACGAAGTCGCACGTCGTATAGGCATGGAACGTATTGCAGCCACAGCCCATAAATTCGGCCTTGGCACGCAGTTGGATATCGAGTTACCCCATACCCGCACCGGCCTCATTCCCACTCCCGCATGGCGGCAGGCCCACCACCACCATTGGAATGGCGGAGATACAATTGTAAGCGGCATTGGACAGGGGTTTGTACAGGTTACGCCTTTACAACTGGCAACCTATACAGCCCGCATTGCCTCTGGCCGGGCCGTGCAGCCCCATCTTGTGCGCGCCATAAATGGAGAAATTGGCAAGCAAGTACAGCCTGACCATTGGCCTTCCCTCGATATGCCTGACAGATATCTGGCAGCCCTACGCTCTGGCATGTTTGCCGTTATTAACGAACCCCATGGAACGGCCCCTAAAGCGCGGCTGGATCTACCCGGCATCACTATGGCTGGCAAAACGGGTTCTGCACAGGTACGGCGTGTTTCACGCGCATTGCGTGAAAGTGGGCATTTTAACTCTGCCAATCTGCCATGGGAGTATCGGCCGCACGCGTTGTTTATCTGCTTCGCCCCGTATGATTCCCCACGTTATGCTGTTTCTGTTGTGATCGAACACGGAAACGCAGGTGCAGATGCCGCAGCCCCTCTGGCCCGTATTATCATGCGCGATACTTTGTTGCGTGATCCGGTAACACACACCACGCCGCCACCAGAAAGTGTAGCTGATGCAAGCAGTCTGGTAAGTGATCCATGAAGTTTCATAAACGGCTGCTCCGGGCAGAACCAAGCTTCCGCCTGATGTCCAAGTTATGGCGTATCAGTTGGCTGTACATTCTACTGATCTGCACATTAGCTGGCGTTGGGTACGTTACACTCTATTCTGCCGGTGGTGGCACGCCTTACCCCTTTGCGGCCCCACAAGCTGCACGCTTTGCTGTGGGTTTGGTAATGATGATTACCATCGCCATGCTGCCCCCACGCATGCTTATCCACGCGGCAGCACCCATGTATGTGCTTTCGCTTATCCTGCTTGTAGCCGTGTTACGCATGGGCCATGTGGGCAAGGGCGCAGAACGTTGGTTGATTATAGGTGGGTTGCAGGTTCAACCCTCAGAATTCGCCAAAATTGCGCTGGTTCTGGCACTTTCTGCGTGGTTTTCTCGCATAAGCTATGCCCGTATGGGCAACCCTTTGTGGTTGATCCCGCCTGCACTTATCGTGCTTGTGCCTGTTGGCCTTGTATTAAAGGAACCTAACCTTGGCACTGCCGTCATTATTGGCGGCATTGGCGCATCTCTGTTTTTTGCGGCAGGCATGCGGCTTTGGCAAATTGTGCTGCTTTTACTTCCCGTGCCTTCGCTTATCAAATTTGCATACAACCATCTGCATGATTACCAACGCGCGCGCATAACCACCTTTTTGCATCCGGAAAATGACCCACTAGGAGCAGGCTACAATATCATCCAGTCTAAAATTGCCTTGGGTTCTGGCGGTATGTGGGGGCAGGGCTATCTGCATGGATCACAAGGGCAATTAAACTTTCTGCCCGAAAAGCAAACAGACTTCATTTTTACAATGATTGCAGAAGAATGGGGCTTTGTTGGCGCTGCTGCTGTTATCGGGTTGCTGCTCACAATCATTCTGGGCGGCATGATCATGGCTATCCGCTGCCGTAACCGCTTTGGGCGCCTTATTGCCCTTGGTATCAGCATGAACTTCTTTTTCTACTGCTTGGTTAATCTTTCCATGGTGATGGGCGCTATTCCCGTAGGGGGTGTGCCTCTACCATTGGTCTCTTACGGTGGTTCCGCCATGCTGAATGTCATGCTGGGGTTTGGGTTGCTCCTTTCAACATGGGTTCATCGTGATTCTGTTAACGATGGGGAAGAAGAAGACGCCAACAAAGATCTTATCTGATAAAATCAGCCTCATGCTTCCGATACCGCAGTTTCGTTCCTTATAAAAAAGGCCACCCTCAATATCAGGATGGCCTTTTTTATATAACTTTGCAGTTTAGGCTATTTAGCGCTCACGGGCTGCATCACGTGCAAGATCCAAAGCTGCGCGATATCATGCGCACCATTGTCTCCTTCAACACTACGCAAAGCCGCCAGAGCCTGATCCTTATGGCCAGCATAAAGCTCTGCAAGCCCTAAGTGCAGGCGCGCAATATTCACGTCGCTTACACCTTTGCTGATGGCCTGCTGCATAAGTTGCAAGCCTTTATCAGCCTGCCCAAAAGTGACGTAATTGTACCCGACTGTCAGCAAATCATCCCCATTGCTGGCAGAAGCAGCAGCCTGCTCATCTGCTGCAATGGAAGCCTTCTTGGAAGCTACAGCTTTTTCAACCATAGCTTTCAAACGGGCTTGACGGGGGGCCTCCGCCCCCTGCCCTAAAATACCAGATTGGTAACCTTGATTCATCAGGTCCAGCGCCAGTTGCGGCGTATTTTGCTGGATAGCAATTTCCGTCATATCCATAAAATCACGCGCTTGGGAAACATCCCCAACGGCCAAACGGATACGATAAACATCCAACTGTAACGATGCCGGAATTTTGGTATTTACCACCAGTTCATGCAGCAACAGCGCCCAGTATTCCTTTTTAGGGTAATACGTTGCCAGCAGAACGTATGCGTGGGTTGTAGCAGCAGAATCCTTTAGTGCCGTTGCACTGGCTGCAAGCATTTGCAGTTCAGATTCTGTTGGTGTTTTGCCGGCCTTTATAGCGGCACCTGCCTGTTGCTTCACCACCTTGATGGTATTGGGGTAATCCTTCTGAAGGTAGTAGGATTGCGCCAGCAATGTTTCCATCTGGGGATCAGAACCAGCAGTTTTCAGGTAACGCTGAATATTGGCAACTGCCTTAGGGTAGTCCTTGGCAGTATAAGCCATGGTCGCTTCAGACTTTAACATCTGATTTTTCATGGCCTGCGGCGTGCGGGGGGAGGCGATCAGCTTATCGTAAGCCGCTGTTGCTGCCGAAAGATTGCCTGCCTGTGTGGCCACAGCGGCACGCATCTGCGCAATGGTGTAATCTTCGTAATCTGTTTTGCCTTTTACGGCATCTGCAGCATTTACTGCATCCATCGCCTTGGCATAATTATGTGCTGCCAGAGCAGACTGCGCGGCTTCCAGTTCTGTCCCAACCTGTTGGCCGAGTTCATCTGCCGCATGTGCAACGGGCTGCATGACAATCCATGCTGTTGTTGCACACAAAAGGGTACGTAAAAAACGAGAAGCCATTCTCAAAAATCCTCACTTACCGTCTGCGAACTGTTCCTGCCCGACGATTCCGAGTTTTGTAACGCCGAGGCGCTGTGCGTCGGCCATGACGTGGATGACGGTTTTGTAGTCTGCCAGACGGTTGGGC